>JBAYVN010000010.1:0-50003 GCA_041674525.1 Dehalococcoidia bacterium
CCGTCGTCTGTCCCCAGGGTCACCGTGACCAGGTTCGCGTACGGCTCCTGCGCCGGGCCACTCTCCTCCTCGATGCGCAGGCCGTGGGCCTCCGCCTGGGAGCGCGCGTTGACGGCGGACACCTTCTCAGATGTAACGCTGTCGAGCAGGCCGACGATCACGGAAAGCGTCAGCGGCTTGGTGTCGTGGTTGCCGATCTCGCCCAGGTACTGGATGCGCACCTTCTGGAACGACCCGCTCGCCAGCTGGCGAGCGACCCGTGCGGCCGCCGCCGCGGCGTCGATGTATGGACCAATGACCGCCATCGCCTCCGCGCCCACGGTGGGGATGTTGACCGGGAAGCGCGGGGCACCGCCCGCCAGCACCTCGATCACCTGCTCCGCGACGTCCACGCCGGCGCGGTCCTGCGCCTCGTTGGTGGAGGCGGCCAGGTGCGGCGTGACGACGATCTTGTCGCTGGTGGTCAGGATGTTCCCGACCGCCGGCTCCTCCGAGAACACGTCGATCGCGGCGCCGGCGACCTGCCCGGACTCCACCGCGTCGAAGAGCGCCTGCTCGTCGATGAGGGCGCCACGTGCCGCGTTGATGATGCGGATGCCCTTGCGGGCCTTCGCCAGCAGGTCAGCGTTGATCAGGCTGCGCGTCTCCGCCTGCAGCGCGGTGTGCAGCGTGACGAAGTCCGCCTCCTGGAAGATCTCCTCCAGCGACCTGCGCTCCACGCCCAGCGCGCTGAACCGCTCGTCCGAGACGTACGGGTCGAACGCGATGACGCGCATCTCGAAGGCGCGCGCCCGGCGGGCGACCTCGGTGCCGATGCGGCCGAGGCCGACGACACCGAGCGTCTTCCCGTTGAGCTCCAGGCCCGTGTACTTCGAGCGGTTCCACTGCCCCGCCCGCAGCGAGGCGTGCCCCTGCGGGATGTTCCGCGCCAGCGCGATCATCAGCCCGAAGGCGTGCTCGGCGGTGGAGAGCGTGTTCGCGAACGGGGCGTTGACCACGATCACGCCGTGCTTGCTCGCCGCGTCCACGTCCACGTTGTCCACGCCGACACCGGCGCGGGCGATGATCTCCAGGTGCGGCGCCGCCGCGATCACCTTCTCGGTCACCTGCGTCTGGCTGCGCACCACCAGCGCGGAGACGTCCTTCACCGCCTCACAGAGCGCGTCCTCCTTGAGGCCGGTCTGGACGACCACCTCGTGATGCTTCGAGAGGAGGTCGATGCCCTCCTTCGCGATGCTGTCCGCTACGAGGATCTTCGCCATCACCGTGCCCCCATCTGCCGCCGCGACGGCACCCGAGCGCCCCTGCTCGACTGGCCCCTGCTCGACTAGCCCTTGTAGCCCAGCTCGGCCAGCGATCCGCGCAGCGCGTCCAGCGCCGAGGTGATGTCGGCCTCGTTGACGTAGCCCAGGTGGCCGATCCGGATGATCTTGCCGCGCAGCGAGCCCTGCCCGCCCGCGAACACGGTGTTGTACTTGTTCTGCGCGATGCTCAGCAGCTTCGCGCCGTCGATGCCCTCCGGAAGGCGGATGGCGCTCACGGTGTCGGACTCGATGCCCTCGGTGGCCAGCAGCTTCAGGCCCATGGCCTTCGCGCCGTTGCGGCACATCGTCGCCAGGCGGTGGTGCCGCGCGTAGACGTTGTCCATGCCCTCGGCAAACATCATCTCGATGGCCTTGTCCAGCTCGAACCACACGGACACCGCCGGCGTCCACGGCGTCTGGCCCGTCTTCGCGTACGTCTGGTGACGGCGCAGGTCGAAGTAGAAGCGCGGCTGCTTGTTCGCGTCAGCCTGCGCCCACGCGCGCTCGTTCATGGAGACGAAGGCGAGCCCCGGCGCCGTCATCCAGCCCTTCTGCGATCCGGAGAGCACCACATCCAGATCCCACTCGTCCGTCTTCACCGGCACCGAGGAGAGCGAAGAGATCGCATCGACGACCAGCAGGCCGTCACGCGCGTGCACCATCTTCGCAAGGTCCGGGAGGATCGGCTGCGTCACGCCGGTCGAAGTCTCGTTGTGCGTGACCAGCACCGTCTTGATCGCGCTGTTCGCCTTCAGCGCGGCCTCCACCTGGTTCAGGTCCGCGGCCAGGCCCTGGTCGAACTTGAGCTCCGTGGCCTTGCCGCCGTAGATCTTCACGAGGTTGATGAAGCGATCGCCGAACTCGCCGATCGAGATCACCAGCACCTCGTCACCCGGCGCAACGAGGTTCACCACCGCGGCTTCCATCGCACCGGTGCCTGATGCCGTCAGCGTGAGGACGTCGTTCGTGGTCTGGTAGACCTTCTTCACGCCCTCCGTCGTGCGCTGCAGCATCGCCAGGAACTCGGGCCCGCGGTGGTTGATCATCGGCGCGGCGCCAGCCTGGGCGACCTCGGGCGGAACGGTGGTGGGACCGGGAATGCGCAGGTTCACGAGAGACTCCTCGAGGTACGACGGACACGTTCGGTTGGGGCGCTCTGCGATCGTACGAAGCGGCGGGGTACGATCAACGAACGATCGGCCCGCGGAGCGCCTGATCGCGGGGATTATCGCGATCTCCCTCCACCGCCCCCCTACAATCGTAGTGACCGGCGGCGCGATCGCGCCCCGAGGAGCGACCGCGCATGATCACCCCCGACCCGGAAGCCGGACCGCCCGCCCCGCAGCCACCGCCCGAGGGGTTCCGCGACCTCCCCTCGGTCGATCGCCTGCTCTCCGATGAGCGCGTCGCCGGGCTCTTCCCGGCACACGGCCGGGGGTCCGTGGCGGCGCTCGCGCGCACCGTCCTGGACGAGTACCGGGAGGCGATCGCCGCGACCGGCGTGCGTCCCGCGACCCCTCTGGCGCCCGTGATCGAGACCCTGCTCGCCCGCGCGGCCGAGGTCTTCCGCCCGCGCCTGGTGCGCGTCGTGAATGCGACGGGTGTGATCATCCACACCAACCTCGGCCGCGCCCCGCTCTCCGCCGCGGCCACCGCCGCCGCGCAACGCGTCGCCGCCGGCTACTCCAACCTCGAGTTCGACCTCGAGCGGGGCGAGCGCGGGTCGCGCTTCGCGCACCTCGACGACCGTTTATGTCGAATCACCGGTGCCGAGGCGGGCGTCGCGGTCAACAACAACGCCTCCGCGCTCCTGCTCGCCCTGTCCGCGCTCTGTCGCGACCGCGAGGTGATCATCTCGCGCGGACAGCTCGTCGAGATCGGCGGCGGCTTCCGCATTCCAGATGTGATGCGCCAGTCCGGCGCGGACCTGGTCGAGGTCGGCACGACCAACCGCACGTACATCGAGGACTACGCCCGCGCGATCACCGATCGCACGGCGGCGATCCTGCGCGTGCACACGTCGAATTTCCGCGTCGTCGGCTTCGTCGAGGAGACTCCGCTGGCGGCGCTCGCGGCGCTTGCCCGCGAGCGCGGGCTGCGCTTCATCGACGACCTCGGCAGCGGCGCGCTGCTCGACACGCGCGACTTCGGGCTGCAGGCCGAGCCGATGATCGAGGACTCCGTGCGGGCTGGCGCGGACGTGGTGCTCGCCTCCGGGGACAAGCTCCTCGGTGGTCCGCAGGCTGGGATCGCCGTAGGCCGCCGCGAGGCCATCGAGGCCATGCGCCGGCACCCCCTCGCGCGGGCGGTGCGCGCCGGCCGCATGACGATCGCGGCGCTCTCCGCGACGCTCGATCACTACGCCCGCGGCGAGGCGGTGGACGCGATCCCCGTGTGGCGCATGATCGCCGCCGACCCCGACCTCCTCGGGCGGCGTGCGCGCCGCTGGTCGCGCGCCTGCGGTGCGCACGCCGTCGCCGCGGCCGGTCAGTCCACCGTCGGCGGGGGATCGCTCCCGGGCGAGGAGCTCCCCACCACCGTCTGCGCCGTCGATCCCCCGGACGGCGATGCCACCGCGTTCTCCGCGGCGCTCCGTGCTGCACTGCCGCCGATCGTCGCGCGCATCTCCGACGGGCGCGTGCTGCTGGACCCGCGGACGGTGGACCCCTCCGAGGACCGCCACGTGGAGATCACGCTCGCGACGCTCTGCGGCGTGACCCCGCCCAGCGGGGAGGCCGCCGCTGGACGATAGAACCCTCCAGGTCCTGGAGTTCCCGGCCGTCCTCGAACGCCTCGCCGCGCTCACTGCGTGGTCCGCCGGGCGCGAGGCGGCGCTCGCGCTGCGCCCGGTGACCGATCTCGACGCCGTGGTCCGCCGACAGCGCGAGACGGCCGAGGCGATCGCCCTCGACCGGCTCGGGGTCGCCGTGCCGATGGCCGGTGCGCGCGACGTGCGCGAGCGCGCCGCGGCCGCCGCCCGCGGCAGCGTACTCACGCCGTTCGAGCTGCTGGACATCGCCGGACTCTGCCGCGCCGCCGGGCAGGCGCGCCGCGCCCTCGTTCGCGTCATCGACGAGGCGCCCCTGCTGGCGAACGTCGCGGGCGGCATCCCGGAGCTGGGCGCACTGCGCGCCCTGATCGAGGAAGCCATCGACGACCAGGGCGCCGTGCGGGACAGCGCAAGCCCGGAGCTCGCGTCGATCCGCCGCGCGCTGGTCTCCGCGCACGAGCGCCTGCAGCAGCGCATGCAGGCGCTGCTGGGATCCACCACGCTGCGCAACGCGCTGCAGGACACGATCATCGTGATGCGCGACGGCCGCTACGTGCTGCCGGTGAAGGCCGACTTCCGCGGCTCCGTGCGCGGCGTGGTGCACGACACGTCATCCTCCGGCGCCACGCTGTACATCGAGCCGCTGGCCGTCGTCGAGCTGGGCAACGCGTGGCGCGAGCTCCAGGTGCGCGAGCGTCACGAGGTGGAGCGCGTGCTCCGCGAACTCTCCTCCGCCGCCGGCGAGGCGGAGTTCGACATCATCGAGGCCACCGCGCGGCTGGCCCACCTGGACGTGGCGCAGGCGAAGGCGCGCCTCGCCGCCGCTCTCGACGCGCGCGACCTCGCCTCCACGTCCCACCGGCAGGCCTGGCTCGTCGAGCCCCCTGCGGAGCTGCGCCTCAACGACGCGCGTCACCCGCTGCTCATGGGACACGTGGTCCCCACCTCGATCCGCGTGGGCGGGGATTTCGATGCGCTGCTGATCACCGGGCCGAACACCGGCGGCAAGACCGTCGCGCTGAAGACGGCCGGACTGCTGTGCCTGATGGCGCTCTCCGGCCTGCCCGTGCCAGCACGCGCGGGGTCGCAGGTGCCCGTGTACGGGGCGATCTTCGCGGACATCGGCGACGAGCAGTCGATCGAGCAATCGCTGTCGACCTTCTCCGGTCACATGACCGCCGTGATCGACATCATCGAGCGCGCGCACGAGGGGTCGCTCGTGCTCCTCGACGAGGTCGGCGCGGGCACCGATCCCACCGAGGGCGCCGCGCTGGGCATCGCCATCGTGGACCGGCTGGTCGGCCAGGGCGCGTCCCTGATAGCGACCACCCACCACAGCGAGCTGAAGGTCTACGCCCACCGCACGCCGCGCGTCACGAACGCCTCCGTGGAGTTCGACCTGCACACCCTGCGCCCCACGTACCGCCTGTCGATCGGGCTCCCCGGGCAGTCCAACGCGCTGGCGATCGCCGCCAACCTCGGCATGCCGCACGACGTGATCGAGGCGGCGCGGGGCACGCTGTCGTCCGAGGAACGCGACTTCGAGTCGCTGCTGGGCGACCTCCGTGCGCAACTGGCCGAGGCCGAAGACCGGTCGGAACGCGCGGCGCGGGCCGCCGCCGAGGCCGAGGCGCTGCGCGGCGACCTCCAGCGGCGCAGCGCCGACCTCACCGCGGAGACGACGCATATCCGCGAGGAGGCGCGCGCCCGCGTCCGCCGCGAGCTGCGCGACGTGGAGCGGTACCTCGATCGCACGAAGCGCGAGGTGGAGTCGGCGCGCCTGGAGCAGGCGCGCGCCGACTACGAGCGCGCCATCCGCGCCGCGGAGCGCATCCACGAGCCCCCGCCGCCGGTGGCCGCGCTGGAGGAGCTCCCGGCGATCCTCGCCGCGCCCCCCGCGGCGTACGAGGTGCGCCCGGGCGGCCTCGTCTGGCTGCGCGGGATGACCGCCGCCGGGGAGGTGCTGGGCGAGCCGGACGAGCACGGGACCTTCCCGGTGCAGTTCGGCTCGATCCGGACGAACGCGCGGCTGGAGCAGGTGGAGCGCACGGGCGATCAGCCTCCCGTCCAGCGCATGCGCGACACGGTGATCGCGATGTCGACCCCGCCCGATGTGGGTGTCTCCATCGAGGTGCGCGGCCAGCGCCTGGACGAGGCGCTGCCGCGCGTCGAGGAGTTTCTCGACCACGCAGCGCGCAATGGCCGCCAGCGCGTGCTGCTGATCCACGGCAAAGGCACGGGCGCCATGCGGCGGGCCGTGCGCGAGCTCCTCGACCGGCATCCCCTCGTCACCGGCTACGAGACCGGTCAGCGCGCCGAAGGCGGCGAGGGCGTCACCGTCGCCTACCTCGAGCCCGTGTAGACAGCCGGTGCAGAGAGCCGGTGCAGAGAGCCGGTGCAGAGAGCCGGTGTAGAGAACCGGTGTAGAGAACCGGTGTAGGGCCGCGCACCCCTGCCGCCTTTTACTCGATCTCAACGATCCGGCAACCGCGAGCCGCTCCCCTGCGATGCCACGCTGCGCGCATGACGCTCCAGCCCGTCCTGCTGTGCACGCAATGCGGCGCCCGCATCGAGGGCGCTGCGATCACGCTCGGCGAGGAGCGGTTCTGCTGCCTCGGCTGCGTGGGCGGCGGACCGTGCATCTGCGACCGCCAGAACACCGACTCGCTGATCCTCCGGGTGGGGCCGTTCAGCTCGCAGGCGGATCTCCTCCGCTTCGCCGCACGCCTGGAGCGCGCCCCGGGCCTGCTGCACGTTGCGATGACCCACGCGAGCCTGGAGGAGGCGCGCTTCGCCATCGACGCGCCCTCCACGGAGGTCCTGGCGCTGGCCGTCGAGGCGGACCCGGACCACTCGATCTCGGTCGAGACGAGCGGCACCACCGTGATCGGCCATGTTGATCAGCCTCGGCGCCCCCGCCCCACCGCGTCCGTGGACGGGCTGCTGCCGGCCCGCACTCGCTTCCGCGTCTTCCGCACGCCGTCCGAGCAGCCGCCCGTGGGCGGCGACAGCGCCCCGGCGCCGGACCAGCCCCCGCGCCCGCGCGACGCGCATGACTCATGCCGTGACGAACGCCCCGGGCCAGGCCGACCCGCAACGAACGAGGCTCACGCCGCGGCGCTGCTCGCAGGTGCGCGCCAGGCAGCCACCCCGGCGCACCCGCTCGCGCCGTCCGCGCAATCGCCCGCCCGCCACGCCGGCGCGCTGCGGATCGTGTCGCACCTCGACCCCGCACCGGCGCAGGCATCCCCGGTGCAGGCACCGCCAGTCCAGCCCTCGCCTCAGCCTGCCGGCGTGCACGAGGTGGTAATCGTCGCCTCGCCGTTCCACTCGTTCCTCGCGCTCAACGAGTTCCAGGGCGCCATCCGCGCGATCCCGGGCGTGCGCGACACCCGCGTCCGCCGCTTCTACGGCGGGACGCTGAACCTCTCGGTGGAGTACGCGGACAGCGTCCCGTTGGTCGACCGGATGCGCGCTGCGCCCAGCGAGGCGTGGCAGATCGTCAGCGCATCCCCCGACCGCATCGAGATCGCCCTGACGGAGGCCGGATCGCTCGCGGGCCTGTCCGACCGCTAGCGGGCGCGTCCCGGGCGGTCCAGGCGGTCCAGGTCGTCGAGGTGGTCCAGGTGGCATCGGTCGTTCAGCGCGATCAGCACCGGGCCTCGTTCCGTCCACTCCACCACGTTCAGCGCGGCATGGTGCACGGGGAGTCGTACCCCCTGCTCCACGGGGAGGCCGAGGACGTGCTGGAGCGCGTGGGTGATCGTGCCCGCGTGGCTCACGCACAGCGCCACGTCGGTGCGATGGCGCTCGAGCAGCTCGTCCAGGCCCGCGCCCACACGCGCACGCACGGCGTCGCCGCGCTCCGCGCCGGTGATCGAATCCGCCCACCGCGCTCCCACGCCCAGCTCCCAGCGCTCGCGCACCTCCGCCCAGGTCAGGCCCTCGGCCTCGCCCAGGCCCGCCTCGCGCAGCGTGTCGGTCACCGTCACCTGCAGTCCGAGTCGCTCCGCGGCCGGACGGGCGGTCTCCCGCGCGCGCTCCAGCCCGCTGGCGTAGACCGCCACGATCGGCTGGCTCGACAGCCGGGCGGCCAGCGCCTCCGCCTGTCGCCGCCCGTGGTCGGTGAGCGGCACGTCCATGCCGCCGGTGAACACGCCGCGCGCGTTCCCCGCGGACTGGGCGTGCCGCACGATGATCAGCGTCACTCGTACCCCCCGAGCACCCCCAGGAAGCGCTCCAGCACCCGCGCGGTCGCCCCCCAGATGATGTGCTCCCCGTAGACGAAGCCGGGCACAGTCTCCAGCGCCCCGTCGCGGTCGACCGCCTGCCACCCGCGCGCCTCCGGCGACATCAGGAACTCCAGGGGCACCGACAGCAACTGGTGCACCTCGCGCGCGTCGATCGCGAAGTCCCGCGGCCCCGGCTGCAGCGCACCGACGTACGGGCGCATGCGGTAGTTCGAGGACTGCGTGAACGCGTCATCGATGCGGCCGAAGACCTCGATGTGATCGCGCGGCACGCCGATCTCCTCCTCGACCTCGCGGAGCGCGGTCTCCAGGAGCGTGCCGTCCGCCGGGTCACGCGTGCCCCCGGGGAAGCTGATCTGCCCGCTGTGGTGCGCGAGCGTCGAGGATCGCACCTGGAAGATCAGGTGCTCGATGCCCTCCACCTCGTGCAGCAGCAGGAACACCGCCGCATCCCGGTGACCCTCCAGGGGGAGCTCTGTGGGGGCGTGCCCGGACACCGCCAGGCGCACGCGATCGCGCATTCCGGTCCTCCGCACATGGGGTCCAGGTGGTAGGCCCGCCAGGATTCGAACCTGGGACCGATCGGTTATGAGCCGACTGCTCTAGGCCGCTGAGCTACGGGCCCGCACCCCGTCATCGTACCAGCGACGCGTGGTGCTGCCGTCAGGCCGTGCGTCAGGCGGCGCGTGCGGCGTCAGGCCGCGCGCGTGGGGCGTCTCGACGGCGCGGTCGCTGCGGGCTCGTGCGCCACCACTGAGCCCAGCATCTCCCGCCACCCATCGAGGCTGCCCGGCTTCTCCATCGCCTCGTACGCCCCGCACGCGATGGCGTAGGCGCGGTCCACCGAGGACAGCGCCGCGGAGAGCAGCACCACCCACACGTCAGGACGGGCGGCGCGCAGCTCGACGATCGCGCCGAAGGACTCCCGGCCGTGCAGGATGCGATCCATCAGCACGAGGGTGTCGCGGGGAAGCTCGGACGCGGCGTCGAGAACGAGGGCGCTGCTCCCGCAGACATCCACCGGGATGCCCGGCGCGATCGAGCGCAGGACGATCCGCGCGATCTGCGCGTGGTCGGAGTCGTCGTCGACGACGAGGATCGCCGCGGGATGTACCGGTTTCATTCGCTCCCCCGGGATTCCGCGCGCGGTAACCACACGTGCACGCCCTCGTCGGCGATCGCGATGTGCCCCCCGCTACGCTCGAGCATCACCTGCGCGGCGCCAAGCGCCTCCACCAGCGTCCCCGCGTGGCGCTGCAGCGAGTGCGCGAGCGCCACGAGTGGAGCGCCACGGACATCAGCAAGGGCCTCGTCCAGCGGCAGCCGGAGCAGCGCAAACGCCTCCGACAGCGAGACGTGGATCTCCGCAGGCTCCTCGCCGCACACGGCGTCGATGATCTCGCGCACGGCCAGCGGATCGACCGCGACCAGCCGGCTGCCCAGGTCCCCGGCCTCCGAAATCACCACGTGCCCCCCGAGCAGGAGCCGCAACGGCGACCGGCTGGTCTCCAGCGGGCGACGGCGTGCGCGGGAGACCACGGTCAGCGCCTGCAGCATCCGTTCCAAGTCGCGCGCCCCGTGCTGGAGCGCGTCCAGCGCGACAAGCCCGCTCGATGACTCCGCGCGCAGGCGGTCGCCCAGGGACTCGGAGATCAGCTCGCCGGCCAGCGACAGCGTGAGCAGGGGCGAGCGGAGGTCGTGGGACACGGAGAACAGCAACGCCTCGACCAGATCGTCCGGGTCGGTGGGGCCGGGAACCGCGGGCTCCGTCGGAGGCTCGTTCATTGACCCTCGAGGATTGTTCACCGCCGAGGGCCATCCCTCGTGATCACCCTATGGCGCGGGGTCGGCGACTCCTATCAGGGAATTCCCGTGCCCCGTGCGGCACTCTACCCGAAGCCGTGCAATGCGCGACCGCCCAGGATGTGCAGGTGCAGGTGCGGCACCGACTGGCCGCCGTCCCGCCCGCAGTTCATCACCAGCCGGTAGCCGTCCTCCTCCAGGCCCTGCTGGCGCGCGATCTGCGTGGCCAGCACGACCATCCGCCCCACCCACGCCGCGTCGGGATCGCCCAGGTTGGCCGGGCTGACGGGCCCGTCCCCCCGGGGGATGAGCAGGATGTGCGTCGGCGCCGCCGGGTTCACGTCCCGAATGGCGATGAACTCGTTGTCCTCGTAGACGCGCGTGCTCGGGATCTCGTCGCGCAGGATCTTCGCGAAGACATTCTCCGGGTCGTACGGCATGGCCCCTCCCCCGCGATTCTACGCGCGGCTCATCGCCCCCCGGCGACGGCCAGCGGCACGCGCACCGGGCCACGGATCAGGAACGTCCCGCCCATCTCCGCCTCGCTGGCCGCCTCGATCGACGGCCACCGATCGAGGAGCGCGCGGAAGGCGACCGCCGCCTCCACCCGGGCGAGCGGGGCGCCCACGCAGAAGTGGATCCCCTGCCCGAAGGCCAGGTGCCGCACCTCGCCGCGGTCGATGTTGAACGTCCGCGGGTCCGGGAACTGCGCCGGATCGCGGTTGGCGGCGCCGGTCATCCCCATCACCACCTCCCCGGCGCGGACGATACGGTTGCCGACCTCCACGTCCCGCGTGGCGAAGCGGATGATCCCCTGCACCGGGCCGTCGAAGCGCAGCATCTCCTCGATCGCCGCGGGGATGCGCCCGGGCTCCGCCCGCAGCGCGGCGACGGCCTCCGGGTGCGCCAGGAGCGCACGCATCCCGCTGCCGATCAGGTTGGTAGTGGTCTCGTTCCCCGCCACCAGCAGCAGGATGGCGAAGGCCAGCACCTCCTCGCCCGTGAGCCGCCGTCCCTCCGACTCCGCGCCGACGAGCACCGAGATGAGATCCTCCCGTGGCTCCAGGCGCCGCGCCTCGATGAACCCGCCGAAGTAGTCGATCAGCTCGCGGGTCGCCGCACGCACCGTCTCCACCACCGCCTCGCCCGGCATCAGCTCCGTGCTCAGCGCGATGCGATCCGACCACGCCTTGAACTGGGTGCGCTCCTCGGCCGGGATGCCCAGCAGCTCCGCGATCACGATCACCGGCAGCGGCTGCGCCAGCCCGGGCACCAGGTCCCACTCACCCGTCCGCGGCTGCTCGGCCAGCAGCGACGCGGCCACCGCCTCGATGCGCGGGCGCCACTGCTCCACCGCGCGCGGGGTGAACGCCCTGTTGATCACCCCCCGCAGGAAGGTGTGCTCCGGCGGGTCCGATCCCAGCACGCTGCGCGTCTCGCCCAGCGGCGAGTTGGCGCGCTGGTCGGCGATCACCGCCGCCAGCGGCCCGCCGGCCCTCCGCGCGTCCGACGAGAACGTCTCGTGATCACGCAGCACGCGCAGCACATCCTCGTACCGCGTGAGGATCCACGCCTGCAGCGCGTCGCTGCGATGCACCGGATCGGCCGCGCGCAGGCGGTCCAGCTGCAGGTAGGGATTGCGCCGGTACGAGGGGACGAACGGGTTGAAGACTACGGGAGGGTTCACGATCCCAGCGTATCCCGCGCTCCTCTGCACCGCACCGGTGGGCGTCACCCCGGCGGACCGGCACGCCATCGCCAGCGTGCCTCATCATGGATCGGGCGCAGGACGGCGATGGTATCTTGGAATGTGACAGATCGCACAATCCGCTGCCCTGCAAGCACCACGGGGAGTTGACGTGAACCCACCCGCGACGTTCCGGCGCCCCCCGACCGGGCGCCTCGGGCGCACGATCCCGATCGCCGCCACGATCATCCGCCTCTGGCTGGAGTGGCGCTGGCTGCGCGTCAAGCGCCGCATCTACGGCGTCGAGGCGATGCGCGAGGCGACGCATCGTTTCCACCTCGGTGCCGGCCGGGCGGTGGTGCGGCGCGCGATCCGCCAGCAGGGGCTGATCGTGAAGACGTGCCAGTTCCTCGGCAGCCGTGCGGACATCCTCATGGATGAGTACGTGCGCACCCTGTCGCTGGTGCACGACCGGGTGCCGCCGCGGCCGTGGCCAGAGATGCGCCCGGTCATCGAGCGCGAGCTGGGGATGCCCATCGCCGAGGCGTACGCCGAGTTCGACCCCGAGCCGATCGCCGCCGCCTCGCTGGCCCAGGTCTACCGCGCGCGCCTACACGACGGCACGCCCGTCGCCGTGAAGGTGCAGTACCCCGGCATCGAGAACATCGTGCGCTGGGACCTGGACGTGATCGACCTCCTCGCGCAACTCTGGGCGCGGCTGGAGACGGTGATCGACTTCCGCCCGATCGCGCAGGAGATGCGCCGCAACGCCCCGGAGGAGGTGGACTTCTTCCACGAGGGCCATGCCGCCGAGGAGGTCGCCCGCCTCCTCGGCGATCGCCACGACGTCGTCGTGCCGGGGATCTACTGGGAGCGCTCGTCGCGCCGGGTGCTGACGATGGACTACATCGACGGCATCAAGATCAGCGACGTCGAGGCGCTCCGCGCGGCGGGCGTCGACACCGCGCAGGTCGCCACGACGCTGATCGACCTCTTCAACACGATGATCCTGCGGTACGGCGTGTTCCACGCCGACCCGCATCCCGGCAACCTGTTCGTGATCCCGGGCGCGCTCGGCCAGCCGGCGAAGGTCGCGATGGTCGACTTCGGCCTGACGAAGGTCATCCCCCCGGAGTTCCGCGAGCAGCTGATCGTGCTCACCAGCGCGATCGTCGCCCAGCGCCCGGAGCTCGTGACCGACACCATGACCGGGATGGGCTTCCGGACGCGGAACGAGGACGCCGAGACCTACTCCGCCCTGGGTGAGGCGTTCCTCGGCGATGTGCTCCGGTCCGGGAAGCCGTACGCCGACCAGGAGATGGTCGCCGAGGTCAACGAGCGGCTGGGACGCGTGCTGCGCGGCAACCCGCTGGTCGATGTCCCGGGCGACGTCATCCTCATCGCGCGGGTGATGGGACTGCTCTCTGGCCTCGGCAAGACGCTCGACTCGCGGACGGACCTCCTCGCGGCGCTGATGCCGTACATCGACCCGGACGCCGAGGCCGCCTCGTAGCGCGCAGCTCCGTCACTGACCCCTGCCCGCTCGCCTACTTGACTGATGCTTCATTCAGTTGAATGATGCATCAGTCATTCTTGGCGGCCCGGCCGGACGGGAGGCCACCCGTGAGCAGGCTCGGTGAGCGGTACCTCGAGGCGCGGCGCGCCGACATCCTCGACGCGGCGCGACGCGTGCTCGTCGAGCGCGGGTACGCGGCGACG
Source organism: Dehalococcoidia bacterium (assembly GCA_041674525.1). Lineage (GTDB taxonomy): Bacteria > Chloroflexota > Dehalococcoidia > UBA2979 > UBA2979 > SHYQ01. The sequence goes on from JBAYVN010000010.1 coordinate 13,534, forward strand.
ACCATGCAGGACATCGCCTCCGCGGCCGGGCTCTCCGCGGGCAGCATCTACAACTACTTCGAGAGCAAGGCCGTGCTCCTCGCCGCCGTGGCGACCGAGTGCTGCCTCGCCGACCGCCTGATGTTCGCGGAGCACGAAGCCCGGGCCGCCTCTCCCACCCTGGCGCTGATGGCCCTTGCCGGGCACATCGGCGAGGCGCTGACCGCTGCCGGTGCCCGCGACGCGGCGATCCTTCGCCTGGAGTCCTACCTCGCGGCCGCCCGCGATCCGCAGCTCGGAAGCGTTGTCGCCGCTGCGCTCACCGAGGGACGCGAGGCGGTCACGGCGCTGGTCGCCGCCGCGCGCGAGCGTGGCGAGCTGGCGGCGGACGTCGATCCCCCCGCCGTGGCGATGCTCCTGCACGCCGTCGTCGTGGGCCTGTCCACGCTCCGCGTGCCCGCGGGCGACGCCGCGGAGGCGCGTGCCGCTTGGGAGTTGATGACACGCCTCGTCATGACGCTGCTGGCCCGCCCGGACGAGCGCCGCCTGCCACCCGAAGGGAACTGACCGTGTCGAGACTCGGCTTCACCGGGCGCCTCGCGGTGTGGAGCGCGCGTCACGGGACGCACGTGGCCGCCGCCTGGCTGGGCGTCCTCGTGGTCGTCACCCTGATCGCGGCGCTCGCCGGCGGCGACTTCCGCACCGACTACGAGTTCACGAACCAACCCGAGTCCCAGCGCGCGCGCGACCTGCTCCGCGGGCTGCGCGGCGGCGACCCGCTGAACGAGATCGTCCTGGTGCAATCCGCGACGAAGCGCGCCACCGATCCCGAGTTCCAGAAGCGCGTCGCCGACATCGTGCGCGACCTCCGAGCGCACCCGGAGGCGATCGACGCGAGGAAGACCATCTCCTACCTCGACCTGCCGGGCGGCGGCGGGCTCGTCTCACCCGACGGCCGCACCGTGCTCATCCCTACGCTCCTCCTCGGCAGCCTGAACGACTCCGCGCCAGAGCTCGAGGTGCTCCGCGGCGTGCTCGCCGCAAACGACGGGCACGACGGCTACACCGTGATGTCGGGCGGCACCGCCTCCGTGAACCAGGCGTTCACCCAGGCCGCCGAGCACGACCTCGCCACCGAGTTCAAGGTGCTGCCGGTCGCCCTGATCGTCCTGGTCGTGGTGTTCGGCGCGATCGTGACCGCCCTGGTCCCGCTCGCCATCGCCTTCGTCGCGATCGGCGTGACGTTCGGGCTCGTCACGCTGCTCTCGAACGCGTGGGAGCTCTCCGTGTTCGCCACCAACGTCATCACCGGCATCGGGCTCGCCGTGGGCATCGACTACGTGCTCTTCATCGTCGCCCGCTACCGCGAGCAGCGCCGCCTCGGCCAGTCCGATGAGGACGCGCTGGGGCACGCCGGGGACACCGCCAGCCGCGCGGTGCTGTTCTCCGGCGCCACGGTGGTGATCGCCCTGCTGGGGATGCTCATCGTCCCAACCACGATCTTCCGGTCGTTCGCCATCGGCGCGACGTCCGTGGTGATCGTTGCGGTGCTGGCGTCGCTCACCCTGCTCCCCGCCGCCCTCGGCATGCTCGGGACGCACGTCGATGCGCTCTCGCTCCCGTGGACCCGCCACACGGTCATCGCCACGGGCAACCGCGGCGTCTGGGCGGGCGTCGCGCGCTTCGTCATGGCGCGGGCCCCCCGGATGGCTGTGATCTCGTCGGCCCTCCTGCTGGTGCTCGCCGCGCCGTTCGTCACCACGCGCATCGGCTCGTCCGGCGCGGGCGCAATCCCCGAGCGCTACGAGGCGCGCCGCGTCTTCGACATCCTCAACCGCGAATTCTCGGCGGGGCTGCTCTCACCGACGCAGCTCGTGATCACCGCGCCGAACGTCGGCGTCCCGGACGTCGCCCAGGCGATCGGGAAACTGCAGATCGCGCTCGACGGCGACCGGGCGATCCGCCAGATCGCCGCGCTGGAGATCAGCCCCAGGGCGGACCTCGCGGTCGTCACCGTCGCCCTCCCCGGGGACGGCTCCAGCGACGAGGCGCTGAAGGCCCTCGACCGGCTGCGCACGCAGATCGTCCCCGCCGCCTTCCGTGGGAGCGGCGCGCAGGTGTACGTGGGCGGATTCACCGCCATCAACGCCGATTTCGCCGCGACCGTCCGGCACTACACGCCGATCGTGTTCACGTTCGTACTGGGGCTGAGCTTCCTCCTGCTGCTCCTGATCTTCCGCTCCATCGTTGTGCCGCTGAAGTCGATCGTGATGAACCTGCTGTCGGTCGGTGCGGCGTACGGCGTGATCACCGCCGTCTTCCAGCACGGGTGGGGCGCCTCGGCGCTCGGGCTGCAGCACACGCCGCGCATCGAGGCATGGGTGCCGCTCTTCATGTTCACGATCCTGTTCGGCCTGTCGATGGACTACCACATCTTCCTGCTGACCCGGATCCGCGAGCGCTTCGACGAGACCCGCAACAACGAGGAGTCCGTGGCCTTCGGCCTGCGCTCCACCGCGAACATCATCACCGGGGCCGCCGTGATCATGGTCACGGTGTTCGCCGGCTTCGCATTGGGCGACCTGGAGATGATGCAGCAGATGGGAGTCGGCCTCGGCGTGGCCGTGTTCCTGGACGCCACCGTGGTGCGGATCATCCTCGTGCCGGCGACCATGCGCCTGCTGGGCGACCGGAACTGGTACTTGCCGCGCTGGCTGCACTGGCTCCCCGACCTCCGGGTGGAGCAGCAGATCCCGCGCAGCCGCTCGCGACCCGTGGGCTCCGCGCGCGGGATGTAGGCGACACGCTGCGAGGCCATCCGGGGGCGTGGCCCGTGCTACGCTGCCCCGGATGGACGCCCCGCGACCGCTGACGCTCCCCGTTCGCCGCGTCGTGCGCGGCCAGACCGCGTCCGCGCACGCCAGCGTGCAGCACGCGCTCGACCTCCTGGACGCCGCGCCCGCCACCCTCGAGCGGCTCGCCGCCGACCTGGCCGCCGGGCTCGCGGGCGGCGCGAGCGATGTGCTCATCGACCGTGGCTCCCGGCTCCTCTACGCCACCGACGCGTCGATCTACGAGATGGAGCCCCTGGCCATCGTCTTCCCGCGCGGCGCGCCGGACATCCAGCACGTGGTCCGGGTCGCCGCCGCGCAGGGCGTGCCCATCCTGACGCGCGGCGCGGGCACGAGCCTCGCCGGGCAGGCGGTGAACCACGCCATCGTCATCGACTGCTCGCGCCACATGAACCGCGTGCTCGAGGTGAACGCCGCGGATCGCTGGGCGCGCGTGGAGCCGGGCGTCGTGCTGGACCAGCTCAGCCGCGCGGCGCGGCCGCACGGCCTCCAGTACGGCATCGACCCCGCGACCAGGAACCGCGCAACCATTGGCGGCGGCATCGGCAACAACTCCTGCGGCGCGCACTCGCTGATCTACGGCAAGACCGTGGACCAGGTGATCGCCGTAGACGTCGTGCTCGCCGACGGCTCACTCGCCACGTTCGAGGAGACCGACGGCGGGGATCTGCTCGAGCAGATGTCCACACCCGGCCTCGAGGGCGACATCTATCGCGGCGTCCGCCGCGTCGCGCACCGCGAGCGCGCCGAGATCGCCGCCCGCTACCCCGGCATCCAGCGCCGTGTCTCCGGCTACAACCTTGACGAGTTCACGGGCGAGGGCGCCATGAACCTCGCGCGCATGATCGTCGGCTCGGAGGGGACCCTGGCCATCGTCGTCGAGGCGCGCGTGCGCCTGGTGCCCGTGCCCGCCCTGAAGGGTGTGGCCGCGCTGCACTTCCGCTCGGTGGTGGAGGCCTGCCGCGCTACACCGGAGGCGCTGAAGCTCCAGGCTGCCTCGATCGAGGTCATCGACGACACGATCATCCGGCGCTGCCGCGAGAGCATCGGCTACGCGGACCTCGCGGACTTCGTTCGCGGCGAGGCCGGCGCGCTTCTGATGATCGAGGTGTACGCCGACGACCCCGGCGAGCTGCGCGCGCATCTCGACTCGATCGAGCGCGACATGGTGGGGCGCGGCATTGCGTACGACTGCGTGACCACCACGGACGCGCGCGAGCAGGCGCGCATGTGGCGCATGCGCGAGGCGGGCCTCGGCCTGCTGATGAGCATGCGCGGCGACGCCAAGCCGATCGCGTACGTGGAGGACACGGCCGTCGCCCCGGAGCGCCTCGGCGACTTCGTGGAGCGCTTCGATGCGATCGTGCGCGCCCACGGCACGGAGGCGGCGCACTACGGTCACGCCTCGGTCGGGTGCCTGCACATCCGGCCCGTGGTGAACATCAAGTCGGACGCCGGAGCCACCACGATGCAGGCGATCGCCAGCGAGGTCGCCGACCTCGTCATCGAATTCGGCGGCAGCCTCTCCGGCGAGCACGGCGACGGCATCCTGCGCGGCGTGTTCACCGAGCGCATGTTCGGCGCGCGTCTCACCGAGGCGTTCCGCGAGGTGAAGCGCACGTTCGACCCCGCCGGGATCCTCAACCCCGGCAAGATCATCGACACACCGCCGTTGCTCGACAACCTCCGCCTGGGCCCGGCGACCGTGAACGCGCAGCCCCGCACTGTCCTCGACTGGGCGCGCGAGGGCGGGCTGGCGCGCGCCGCCGAGCAGTGCAACGGGCAGGGCATCTGCCTCAAGCACGAAGGGACGATGTGCCCGTCGTTCATGGTGACGCATGACGAGGAGCACTCCACGCGCGGGCGCGCCAACCTGTTGCGGCAGGCGCTCAACGGTGCGCTGCCGGCGGATGCGCTCGCTGGCGACCGCCTGCAGCAGGCGCTCGACCTCTGCGTCGAGTGCAAGGCGTGCAAGGCCGAGTGCGCCTCCGGCGTCGACCTCGCGAAGCTGAAGTACGAGGTGCTGACGGCGTACCACGACGCCCACGGGGTGCCGCTGCGCGCGCGCCTCTTCGGCCACATGGCGACGTGGAGCCGGCTCGGGAGCATGGCGGGGCCGCTGGTGCCGCTGATCAACCTCGGCGCGTCGCTCCCCCCGGTGCGTGCGCTCCTGCACCGGCTGGGCATCCACCGCGACCGGCCGCTGCCGCGCCTCGCGCGCGAGCCGTTCCGCCGCTGGTGGGCGCGCCGCCCCCGGGCATCGACCCCCGCGCCCCGCGGCGAGGTGGTGCTCTACGACGATACCTTCGTGCGCTACTACCACCCGGAGGTGGGGCAGGCTGCCGTGCGCGTGCTGGAGGCGCTCGGGTACGCCGTGACCGTCCTCGACCGCCTGGGCTGCTGCGGGCGTCCGTTGATCTCGAAGGGCCAGCTGCACACGGCCCGCGACTGGGCGGCGAGGAACGTGGAGGCGCTCGCGCCGTACGCGGAGCGCGGCGTCCCGATCGTGGGCACCGAGCCGTCCTGCCTGCTCTCCCTGCGCGACGAGTACCCGGAGCTGCTGCGCTCCGCCCCGGCGCGGGCCGTCGCGGCGCAGGCGTGGCTGCTGGAGGAGCTGGCGGCACGCGTGGCGCGCCAGGACCCGGCCGTGCGCGACCGCTTCTCGATCGCCCTCGACCGGGCGGCCGTGCTGCACGGGCACTGCCACCAGAAGGCCCTGGCCGGAATGGACCCGACCCTGGAGGCGCTCGGGCTGGTGCCCGGCCTCACGACCAGTCTCGTGGACTCCGCGTGCTGCGGGATGGCGGGCGCCTTCGGGTTCGAGGCTGAGCACTACGAGGTGTCGCGCGCCATGGGCGAGCGCTCGCTGTTCCCTGCGATCGCCGCCGCGCCGGACGCCGAGGTGGTGGTGACGGGCGTTTCCTGCCGCCAGCAGATCGCCCACTTCACGGGCCGCGCCCCTCGCCACGTGGCGGAGGTGCTGGCGGACGCCCTCGCCCCACTCTGACGTTTCCCTGACCCCGGCGAGGCCGCTCCGGCGGGGCTCCTCGATGCGGCGTGGACCGCCGCCTGACGCCTGCGGCAAATACCCGCGCGTGCCGATGCTTTAATCGCGAGCACCAGAGGAGGACGCAGGTGAGCACGGCGATCGAGATCCCACCGCTGCCCATTGCCCAGGTCCGGGCGATGGCGCTGATCTCCAACCCGGCGCCTTCCTTCGAGGAGCTCAGCTCCGTGGTGGACGCCGATCCCGCGCTGACGGCCTCCCTGCTGCGCGTCGCGAACTCCGCCATGTCCTCCCCCGTAGACCGGGTCCGCACCGCCCACACGGCCATGGTGCGCATCGGGGTCACCGAAACCCGCCGGATCGTGATGAGCATCGCGCTCTCCAACTCCTTCGGAAGCCTGGCCAGCTCGCATATCGACGAGGGGGAGCTGTGGCGTCACCTGATCGCCACCGGCGTGCTGGCCGACGCCACCGCGTGGGGCGAGGTCCGGCACAGCGAGGCGTTTACCGCCGGCCTGCTGCATGACCTGGGGCGGCTGGCGATGGCCGCGCAGGATCCGCTGCGGTACGCCAGGGTGGTGGAGCTGGCCCGGCGCGGGATGCCCGCGAGCGAGGGCGAGCGCATGGTGTTCGGGATGAACCACTCGCAGTGGGGCGAGGCCATCGGCCGCTCGTGGGGCTTCCCGTCCGACATCGTCGACGCGATCGCCGAGCACCACACGGGCGCGCAGCGGGGACTGTCGTGGGTCGTCACCCGTGCTCGCGAGCTCTCGGCCACGCTCGGGATCGGGGACGGCATCGTCGGCCCGGAGGCGCCGGGACCCGACAGCGAGGCGGCCATGCTGCCCGTCATCGAGGAGCTCGGCGGCGAGGAGGCGGTGATCAAGCGCGTGGAGTGGTACAGCGGCGCGTTCAAGGCCGCGTAGCGGCGCGTTCCGCGCCGGCGGCCGGACCCGCCGGGGCCGTTCCTCGCATGCCTCGCGCGCACCAGCAGCGGTCCGCCCGCCGCGCCGCTGCGTTCTCTGACCGTGCGCTGACGCTCCGCTGCACTACCTGAACTCCCTATTCAGGTTCGCCGCACACTGACGAATCCTTGTCCCGAGGGACGCCACTGGCGCCTCCACGAACGCTTTGCTCGCCCTCCAGCGCACTTCAACGAGAGAGACAGGACGACACCGTGGCCGCAACGACGACCCTTGCCGAGCACCTCAGCATCGACCGCAACGACCTCGACCTCCGGCTCCGCTGGGTGCAGTTCGGCGACCGCGAGGCGGAGCTGGTGCGAGCCGCCGCCGTCTACCTGCGCCCCGCCGCCGCCGAGATCGCGCGGGAGTTCTACGACCACTCGTTCCGCTTCCCGGAGTTCACCCGCAAGGTCGAGGAGTCAGGTTCGACGCGCGCGCGGCTAGAGAAGGCGCAGGAGGGCTACTTCCTGACGCTGCTGGACGGCACCCCGGACGAGCGGTACGTGGAGAGCCGCCTCCACATCGGGAAAGTCCACGCAGTGCTCGGCGTGCACCCGCGATGGAACATGGGGAACTACGGCACGTACGCCCAGCTGATCTTCCCGCGCCTGGCGCCGCACCTCGACCCCACGCAGCTCGCGGAGACCGTGGTGGCCTTCCAGAAGCTCCTGATGTTCGATGCCTCGCTCGCGATCGAGTCGTATATCGCGTTCGGGATGATGGCGCGCATGCAGGAGGTCACCGGCGCGCTGCTGGGCGCCACCGACATGCTTTCGTTGTCGTCTGGCGAGGTCGAGACGGCATCTCGCGAGATCGCGCAGGCCATCGAGCAGATCGCGCGCGGGGCCGTCGAGCAGACCGAGAACGCCGGGCTGATCCGCGACGAGGTCGGCCAGGTGCAGGAGTCCGCCGACATGGTCGCCATGCAGGCCCGCGAGCAGGCGGAGGCGCTGACCACCGCCATCGCGCGCTCCCGGGAGACGGCCGACGTCTCACGCGGCGCGACCGAGGCGGCGACCACCGGGATGGACAGCGTGGAGCAGACGATCGCGGCCATGGACTCGATCACCGAGACCGTGTCGCAGACCTCCTCGCAGCTCGAGAGCCTGAGCGCGCGCGGGACCGAGATCGGCACGATCACCAAGACGATCTCCGAGATCGCCGATCAGACCAACCTGCTCGCGCTCAACGCGGCCATCGAGGCGGCGCGGGCCGGCGACGCCGGCCGCGGCTTCGCCGTGGTTGCCGCGGAGGTCCGCAGCCTGGCCGAGCGCGCATCGAACGCGGCGAAGGACATCGCCAAGCTGATCGAGGACGTGCGGCGCGGCATGGACACCAGCGCGGGGTCGATGCGGTCCGCCGTCGAGCGCGTCAACGAGGGCACGCTGCGCGCCCGCGAGGCCGGCGAGGTGCTCGGCCGCCTGGTCGAGGTGAACCGCAAGGTCAGCGAGGAGGTCGGCGGCGTGCAGAACGGCGACGGCGGCCTCACCGGCGTGCTGGAGCAGGTGGGCGCCCTGGCGGAGCAGACGCAATCGCTGGCCACTGGCATGCGCGAGCTCACCGCCTCGGCGGCCGTGCGCGCGGCCTCGGCCGGCGCGGCGGCCGAAGAGAGCGCCGCCTCCGCGGAGGAGGTCTCCGCGTCCTCCGAGGAGGTCTCCGCCCAGACCGGCGAAGTCGCCAACCAGGCCGATCAGCTCCGCTCGCTGGCCCTGGAGCTGCGCACCTTCATCGAGGCGCTCGGCTTCACCGTCGAGGAGTCGACGGAGGCGCGCCGCGCGGCGTAGCCCGGCACCGCCACAAGAGGTAGGCGGAGGAGAGGGGTGGGGACGGCCCGGGGGGCGTTTGCCCGGACCGTCCCGTTTCGCCGCCCGCTAATCGCGAGCCGGCATTACCGCATCGGCATCGCGGTCGCACTGCCGGCAGGCATCGCCCCCGGGGTGCCGGAGGGCATCGCGCCTCCGGACATGGGCGTGGCCGCCGGGGCGGCGCGCACCTCGACCTTGCTCTCCACGGTCGCCCCGCTGGCCAGCTTCAGGGTGACGGTGAACGTGTCCCCCACCTTGAGCTGCTTCGCAAGGCCGATCAGCATGATGTGGAACCCGCCCGGCGCCAGCTTCAGCGTGCCGGAGGCGGGCACGTCCAGCCCGTCCACCTGCTGCATCTTCATCATGTCGCCGTCCTTGACCATCGTGTGCAGCTCGACGCGCTTCGTGATCGTCTCCGGGACGGACGCGCTGACGATGCGCTCCGCCTTCGCCCCCTTGTTCTGCACCGTGGCGTAGATCGCGCTGTTCTCGTCTGGCAGGCCCGGCGTGGCGCGCGCCCAGACATCGGTCAGCGTGATCTGCGGCCCGGCGGCCGTGGGCGAGGCCGTCGGGGTCGCGGTGGCCGTGGCGCTGGGCGTGGCGGCGGGCTTCGCCTGCGGCGCTCCGCAGGCGACGGCCAGCAAGCCGAGGCCGACCGCGCACGCACCCAACAACCGGCGGCACGTCACGGACCGTGACGTGAAGGGATTCATCTACTGGGTCCTCTCGTTGGCAATGATCTGCAGGTCGTTGGCCATCGCCTCGGGCTCGAGTTCGGAGGGCATGCGCAGGCGCAGCTTCCCCGCGCGGTCGAGGACGTACGTGGTCGCGGGGTGCGAGACCGTGTACGAACCGTCCGCCTTGGGCGTGCTGCATTCCGGCGAGACGCCCCACCCGTGCAGCGTCGACAGGACCTCCTCGGTGTCACCGGAGACGCCGATGAAGGTCGGGTTGAAGAAGTGCACGTACGTGGCCATATCCTGCGCGGTGTCGCGTGCCGGGTCCGCCGTGACCATGACGACTCTGACCTCGTCACGCACCGCGATCGGCAGCAACTCCATCGCGGACGCGAGGTGGCTCATGGTCAGCGGGCAGAGGTCGGGGCAGTGCGTGTACCCGATGTACACCACGACCACCTTTCCCCGCAGATCGCTGAGGTGGAACTCCCGGTCGTTCGCCACCAGGCTGAAGTCCTTCAGCGCCACCGGCGGTTCCACCGTGTACGACTCGTACACCGGCGCCCGGTAGCAGGCGACCGAACTCACCAGCGCCAGCAGCACCGTGACCACCGCCGCCAGGCGGCGCGATCCATGAACAGGGCGCGCTCCATGCACAGACATGGACATGTCCTCTCTTCGCTCATCACCGAGGCGGAGAGAGAGGTCAGCGAGGGGGTGGCGACTCGGGCGCCAGGCGCTGTGCCGCGGGAGTGATCGCGTGGCCGGCGAACGATTCGACGGCGGTCATCGCCGGGATCAGCAATGCCGCGACGGCCATCACCGGGATCGCAGGCGCGCCCGCCAGGTCACCGGCGGTGAAGACGATCCCCTGGCTGGCCGGCCGGGGGGCGCTCTCCGGCGTCGCGCTGGCGTCCCACGGGTGCGAGTGCGCCCCGGCCACGCCGCTCAACGACGCGTGACCATGGTCCGGGAGCCAGCCCCAGAGGTCGAGGTCCAGCGCGGGCGACAGGCTCGGCGCGATGAGCGCGGCGACCAGGAGCATCGACACCAGCCGTACCAGTGTCGAATGCACCAGCGGGATCCGCGTACGAGTCTTCACCGATCCATCGTCTAATACGCGAGGCGGGCTCGCGACCGACGAACGTCCCGCCCAGCCCGGGACTCGCCGCCCACCGGGATGGCAGTCAGCGATCCTCTTCTGCGCTTAAGAAACGGGGGAACCGGCTCCCGGAGGCCGTTGGACTCCATGCCATCCCGGAGGTCACGTCGTCCATACCGGAGTCCTCAACGAAACCTATTCAGGAGCACGGGACACCAGTAGAGGGAGCCTTCATCCTGCGTAGCCGCATCGGGGCGACGGATCCAGGCCTCGGCCCCATCAAGAGCCTTGAGTACTCGGACGTGCGCCGGCTCAAGCGCTTCAGTCGCGTGCAGGAACTTATCGCGCCAGAAGTTGGTGGCCTCTGAAAACGCCGCTCGATTTCCGCTGCGTGAAGAACGTACTCGGCGTATTCCGTACTGTGCGCGTAGTCCTTGTCGAGCAGATCGGCACGGGAACCCTCGAGCCGCATCGACAGGATTCTGATGAACTGCTCGATGCGGCGAAACCGCACTTCCTGGAGATGTCCACCGATCAACTGCTGAAGAACCCCACCGACGCACGGGATAGCAGCAAACGCGGCGAGCGCGGCGCTCTCCCCCGTCACCATCGGCACTGCATCGTTCGCCGGATGTTCGTTCACCTACGAGTCATCCTGCTTCATTATTCGTTGTGCAGTGGCTTATCGGCACCGATCAGTGGTGTCGTGCGCCGGGATCTCCTGCGGAGTCCCTGCCCAAATCGCCGCTGTATGGTAGGTAACTGACGTGGGCAGGAGCTGACCCACCCGCGCGGCGCCGTAGCATGCCGACGTCACTACCGTCTCTCGCTCCGACCCGAATAGAACCAACGTCACGTAGAAGCCCGACTTCCCTGAGCTCCCATCCCGCACCAAGTACTGGTTTTTTGCAACGACCGTGAAGTCTGCGGGATGCGCCGATGCATCCGGTGCACTCGGCCCACTGCCAACGTTCGGCGACTTCGGCCCGGAGCATCCAACGACTAGCGTCGTGCAGAATAGCGCGCACGTCAGGCAAACCGCCCGAGTTCTCACCGGCGCCTCCCCGCGGACCGATCCCAAGGAATTGTGCGCCGCCCAACTCCGTTAGTCGACCGCCAGGCTGACGTCCAGAGCGCGGTTCCAGGTGCGTCCCCCGAGCCGTTCTCCGCGCTCCAATCGAAAGGGCCAATAATGAGCGCCGATGGCGTCCGCTCGGCCTCGACCCCGCGCCGCGCGCACCAGCGTCGGTGCGTCGAGGCCAGTGGGAGGCTGTTGGAGCGGGGAACGGGATTCGAACCCGCGACATCCTGCTTGGAAGGCAGGCGCTCTACCACTGAGCTATCCCCGCCCGCCGGCGCCGCGCGGGTGCGAGGTGCCCAGTATCGCGCACGTCCGGCGCGCTGTCGCCCGTGGCCGCTGGGCAGCAGGCGCGGGGCGCTGCCGGAGCCTCGCGTCTCGCGCCGCGAGGGCCCGATCTCGCCCGCGAGACGACTGGGGCTCCCTGCACCCGGCGCCACCGCGCCCGGGGAATCTGACCAGAACTCCGCGCGGCGTCGCTCGGCCCCGCGTGAGCCCTCGAGGCGTGGCGGGTGGCCGGGGCGGGGGTGGAACCTCGCACGCAGTGGACTATGCTGCCAGCGAAGCGACGACGGCGAGGAGGCACCGATGTACAAGAACGCCCTGGTAACCACCGACGGGTCGGAGACGGCGGGCGCGGCGCTCCCGCACGTCGCCAGGGTGGTCGACCCCGACGGCAACGTCACCGTGGTCGAGGTGATCGACGAGATCGGGCGCGTCCTCGCCCGGACGACGCCTGCCGGATTCGACCTCGCGGGGATGGGGGCGCTCGACGCGGAGATCGCTGAGCAGATCGTCGCCGCGCAGCGCGAGGAGGCGGAGCGTCATCTGAAGGCCGCCCGCGCCACGCTGGAGGCCGCGGGACTGAAGCACGTCCGCACCGTCGTGCTGGAGGGCCTCCCCGGTGACCGCATCGTCGAAGAGGCGCAGGCGCACAAGAGCGACGTGGTGATCATGTCCACGCACGGCCGATCGGGGCTGCGGCGCACCGTCCTCGGGTCCGTCGCGGACCACGTCCTGCGCAACCTGGACAACGTGCCGGTGCTGTTGGTGCACCCCGCCGCCGACTAATCTCGTAGCCCCCGCGGGCGGCCGCCGTCAGGCCGCCACGCGGCCCGGGCGCGCGTCCGTGGGGCGTCCGTAGAAGTTCCCGCCCAGCCGGTCCAGTCCCTCGGCGTCCGCGCCGAGGAGGGCCTCCGTGGCGCCGATGAACAGCACGCCGCCGGGGCGGAGCGCGTCGCGGAAGCGATGGATCAGCGCCTCCTTCACGTCCGCCTCGAAGTAGATCATCACGTTGCGGCACACGATCAGGTCGAAGTTCGCGTCGAAGCGGTCCTTCAGCAGGTTCAGCTGACGGTAGGTCGCGTGGCGGAGCAGCCGCTGGTCGGCCCAGTACTTGCCCTCGCGCTGCTCGAAGTACGCCTGCATGCGCGGCGCGGAGATGCCTCGCACCTCGTCGGCGCTGTAGGGGCCGCCGGCCTGCGCGCGTGCCAGCGCAGCGTGGTCGAAGTCCGTGGCCAGAATCGTCGATCGTCTGAGGGCGCCCGCCTCGTCCAGGAGCATCGCCAGCGAGAGCGGCTCCTGCCCGTGGGAGCAGCCGGCGCTCCAGATCTTCAGCGCCCCGGCGTGCTTCACCAGCGCCGGCAGCACCGCGGTCTCCAGGCGGTCCCACTGCGCCCGGTCACGGAAGAACTCCGTGACGTTGATCGTGAGCATGTCGCGCGTCGCCTGCAGCAGATCGGGCTCGCGCGGCAGGCGCTCGATGAACGCCGCAGGGTCGTTGCCGTGCTTGGAGACGAACGTCTCGATGCGACGGCGCATCTGCGGCTGCTTGTAGCCGTCCAGGTCGAGATCGAGCAGCTTCGCCAGGCGGCGCTTGAGCTGCGTGAATGTGGCGTCATCCATGATCGAATCCCCCGTGCCGACCGCTACTACGCCGATCGTGTACTACGCCGATCGTGCCGCGATCTCCCGCACCTGCCGCGCGATGCCGTCGGCCACGGCGTCCAGCGGCAGCACCTCGTCCGAGTGACCGGCCTCGAAGACCGCGCGCGGCATGCCGTAGACCACGCACGTGGCCTCTGCCTCGCTGATCACGTAGCCGCCGGCCTGCTTGATCAGCCCGGCGCCGCGGGTGCCATCGCTGCCCATCCCGGTGAGGATCACCGCGACCGGGTTCGCCATCGGGATCTGCGCGATCGAGGCCATGGTGACGTTGATCGCGGGGCGCACGCCCATCTCCGGCGGCTCCTGCGTCAGTGAGGCGACGCCCTGGCGATCGAACACCAGGTGGTAGCCGCCGGGCGCGAGCAGGACCTCGCCGGGCGTCAGCGCCATCCCCGCCTCCGCCTCGCGCACGCGCAGCGGGCCGAGGTCGTTCAGGCGGTCCGCCAGCGAGCGCGTGAAGCCCGCTGGCATGTGCTGCACCACCACCACCGGCACGCGCATCCCCGCAGGGAGCGCCGTCAGCACGCGGCGCACGGCCTGCGGGCCGCCCGTGGAGGCGCCGATCACGACGATGCGCTTGCGCCACCGCTCGTTGAACGCGGGACGAAAGATGGGCGATCGCGGGGCAGCCGGGGCCACCATCGGCGCCTGCAGGCGCGCACGCGCGGCGTGCCGCACCTTCGCGATCAGGTCATCCGCCACCGCGCCCACGCCGGTAGCCAGCGCCGGCTTCTCGATGAAATCGACGGCGCCGAGCTCCAGCGCACGGATCGTGGCGTCCGCGCCCTCGCGCGTGAGGCCGCTCACCATCACCACGGGCGTCGGCTGCGTCTCCATCAACCGCTGCAGCGTGCTCAGCCCGTCCAGGCGCGGCATCTCGATGTCGAGCGTGACGACATCCGGCCGCGCCCGTGCGATCAGGTCGAGCGCCTCCAGCCCGTCGCTGGCGGTGCCCACCACCTCGATCGAGCCATCGGCCTCGAGCTTGCGCCGGAGCACGGAGCGAATGGTGGCCGAGTCATCCACCAGGACCGCGCGGATCTTCTTCCCGGAGGCGAGTGGAGGAGTGAGGGTCACGAGAGCCTCCTACCCGACCAGCTTCCACAGGGCGGACTGGATGCGATCGGCATCGAAGGGCTTGACCACGAAGTCCTTCGCGCCGGTCTTGATGGCCTCCATGATGATCTGCTGCTGCCCCATGGCCGTGACCATCGCCACCTTCGCGTTGGGGTCCGCGGCCAGGATCTCCTTGAGCGCCTCCATGCCGTCCATCACCGGCATGGTGATGTCCAGCAGCACAGCGTCCGGGTGATGCTGCTTGTACATCGCCACGGCCTCCGCGCCATCGGCGGCCTCGACCACCTCGTGCCCGAGTTCCTTGACGAGGTTCGCGCTCTTCATGCGCATGAAGGCCGCGTCGTCCGCGATCAGTACCTTCGCCATATGTTGTTCCTCCAGCCGCTCACGCCGCGGCGCGAAGCACTCGCGCGGTTGAAATCAGCACCTCACCCGTGCGCACCTGCAGGCGGACGGTCCGCCCCTGTGTGCCGCCCAGGTCCTCCACGCGCACCCGGAGCCCGCGCGCCTCGATGGCCGCATGCGCCGCCGCGATGTTGCGCGCCCCGATGTTCATCGCTTCCGGCCTGCTGTTGGGCAGCATCTTGGCGCCCCCCACCAGCGACACCTGCAGGCGCGTCTTCTGCGCCCCCAGGCTGAGCATCTCGTTCAGCACCAGCGGCACCGCCACGTCCACGAACTTCGCCTCCGAGCGAGGAGTGGAGCGCCCCTGCGTGCTGTCCGGGAGCACCATGTGCGCCATGCCGCCGATCCGGGCGACCGGGTCGTAGGCGATGAACGCGACGCATGAGCCCAGTCCCAGGCAGGTCAGCACCCCCTCGCGCTCGTTGGTCACGGCCCATTCACCCAGGCTGAGCGTGGTCTCAATGACCCCCGTGACCATCTACGCCGCCTTCGTCGCGTTCAGCAGCGCGTCCAGCAGCTCCTCGGTGGGCATCACCATGAAGACGCCCGAGATGTCGTGTCCCTGCGTCAGGAACGTCGCCTCCGCCAGGTACGTCTCGTCGGCGGTGAGCAGGATGTCCGCGGACACCACGTCCAGCAGCGCGCCCGCCATGTCCGTCATCACCGTGGGCGGCGAGGGCGACAGCGAGAGCCCCGTGGCGTCCGCGATCGCGCTCAGGAAGAACGCACCGATGATGTTCCCCATCTCGCCGAGGGCGGAGCGCCCCATCCCATCGATCACCTTCGTGGTGTTCGGCGCCTCGCCCATCAGCATGTCGATGAACGCGCAGGCGATCTTCGGCTCGTACATGAGCATCAGGTGCCCGTCCGCGCTCCCGCTGACGGTGAGGTAGATCCCCACCGCCTCGGTGTCCGGCCCGCCGAAGAGGTTCGAGATCTCGGCCACCGGCACGCGACGCAGCGTCAGCGACGTCACGTCGATGTCGCTCCCGATCATCTGCGACAACCCGGCCATCGCCTTGCGCGTGCCGATGTTGACCAGGTCAGCCCAGGGGCCCAACAGCGGGTCGACCATGGAGCTGCTCCTTCCTATGCAACCTCGGCATCGGATGCCCGATGCGAGGCCTTGATCAGGGATGCGATGTCGACGATGAGCACTACCTGCCCGTCGCCCAGAATGCTGGCCCCCGCGATCCCTCGCGCGCGACCCAGGTACCCGCTCAGCGACTTCACCACGATGTCCTGCTGGTCGATCAGCCGGTCCACGGCGATCGCCACGGGGCGCTCGTGATCCCCCTCGCCCGTGCGCACCACCACCACGTACGGATCGGCGCGGGGCGCCGTGCGCTCCTCGTCCACGCCGAGCGACTCGTCCAGCCAGATCATCGACATGACGGCGTTCCGCGTTCGTAGGGAAAGCACGGATCGCCCGCTCACCGTCTTCAACTGCCCGACGTCCGGCCGCAACGTCTCCTGCACGTAGTTCAGCGGAATCGCGTACGTGGTGCTCCCGCACGACACCAGCAGCCCGCGAATCGTCGCGAGGGTGAGCGGCAGCCGCAGGCGGAACACCGTCCCGCGCCCCGGCTCCGTCTCGACCTCCACGTGCCCCTTCAGCGCCTCGATGTCGCGACGCACGATGTCCATGCCCACGCCGCGCCCGGAGACCTCCGTCGTGGCGGCGGCGGTGCTCAGGCCGGGCTCGAAGATCAGCGCGACCGCCTCCTGGTCGCTCATCCGCGCGGCGCGCTCCGCGGAGACCAGGCCGCGCTCCACCGCCTTCGCCTTCACACCGTCGGCGTCGATCCCGCGGCCGTCGTCTTCCAGCGAGATGGCGATCTGCCCCTGCTCGTGCCGCGCGACGAGGCGCAGGATGGAGAGTTCCGGCTTGCCGGCCGCGCGCCGATCCTCCAGGGGTTCGACGCCGTGATCGGCCGCGTTGCGGATCAGGTGGACCAGCGGGTCCTTGATCTTCTCGATCACCGACCGGTCGATCTCGGTGTCTTCACCCTCGATCTCCAGGCGGATGTTCTTGCCCATGCTGCGGGCCAGGTCGCGGACCAGCCGCGGGAACTTGCTGAAGAGCAGCCCCACGGGCAGCATCCGCACCCGCATCATGTTCTCGTGGAGCTCGTCCACGACCTTCTCGATGTGCGTCGCGGTCTCGCCCAGCGATCGCACGTATTCGTCATCCTTGAACCGCGCGCCCAGCAGCCGGCTCAGCTGCGACACGCGCGTCCGGTCGATCACCAGCTCGCCCACCATGTTCATCATCGAGTCGAGCTGCTCGACGTCGATGCGCACCGTGGTCTGCAGCCCCTCCACCCGCTGCGCGGCCGAGGCGAGCGACTCCTGCGCTGCCTTCGACTTGCGCGCGGGGGCCAGCTCCACCACGTTCGCGGCGGCAGGTCCGGTGTCCGGCGCCGGTTCTGCGACCGGGACCGGCGCGGCGCCCGCGACCCACGGCACCACCGAGACATCCTGCGTGTCCTCCACCCCCGAGAGCGTGGCACGCAGCTCGTCCGGGTCGTCGCCGGTCGCGAAGAGCACCTCGATCGTGCGCTCCACGTGCTCCGCCTCGATCTCGGCCTGCGTCGGGACGGAGTGGATGACCTCGCCGGTGCGATCGAGGGT
The DNA here is from genome assembly GCA_041674525.1 of Dehalococcoidia bacterium. GTDB lineage: Bacteria > Chloroflexota > Dehalococcoidia > UBA2979 > UBA2979 > SHYQ01. The sequence goes on from JBAYVN010000010.1 coordinate 31,062, forward strand.
GTTGAGCACCTGGAAGCAGCGCACCGCCGCCCAGTCGCTCTCCGGACGGATGTGCACCGTGATCACGTAAGGCGTGCGCCCCTCGGCGGCGGCACTCGCGGCGCGCGCGGCGAGCGCGGGGTCGGCGGCCATCGCCGATGCCAGCGAGGCCCTGGCGGCGGGGGCGACGGGGCCCGCCTCGCCGGTGGCCGCGGCGTGCAGCGCCTCGACGATCGGCTCCACGTCGATGGGTGTCTCGTCGCCGGTCGTGATGTTGTCGCGCAGGATCTTCAGGCCGTCGAGGCTCATCAGCAGGGCGTCGATGATCGCCGGCGAGACCACCAGCGTCTTCTTTCGCACGCGATCCAGCAGGTCCTCCATGGCGTGCGTCAGGTGCGCCATCGCCTCGAACCCCAGCATCCCGCTGGACCCCTTCAACGTGTGGGCGGCGCGGAAGATCTCCTGCAGGAGCTCGTCGCTCTCCTCTTGCTGCTCCAGGCGGACGATGTCCTCGTCCAGCAGCTCCAGGAGGCTTTCCGCCTCCTGCATGAAGACCTTCAGTTCGTCTGCGCTGATGTCGGTCGAGCCTGCCATGACTCCTGCCTTCCGGATCATCCTTCCCGGTGGGCGTGCGTTCCCGCGACGGCTACGCCGCGGCCGCCTGAGACTCGCTGTCCTTCGCTCGGCGCACGTCGGCGCCCAGTGCACGGTCGAGGTCGAGGAGGATCAGCAGCCGGTCCCCCACCTTCGCGATGCCCTCGATGTAGTAGGAGTCCTCGGTGGTGACGAGCGCCGCGGCCGGCTCGATGGAGGCCTCGGCGATGCGCTGGACCTCGGTCACGGCGTCCACGATCACGCCGATGTCGTTGCCGGCGATGTCCACCACCAGCACCCGGCTCTCCGGGGTCGGATCCGTCACCGGGAGCCCGAAGCGCTTGCGGAGATCCACCACCGGGATCACCCGGCCGCGCAGGTTGATGACGCCCTTCACGAACTCGGGAGCGTCAGGAACGAAGGTCACCGTCTGCATGCGGATGATCTCCCGCACGGTGCCGATGTTGATGCCGTACACCTCGTTCGCGAGGTCGAAGACCACCAGCTGTCGCTCAGCGCCGTCTGCCATGTCCGGAATCCCTCCGCAACTGAAGCGCCATGAAGCGTCCGGGCCACCGACATCAGGATCGGCGCCATTGGGCCGCCCGACGCCCGGCATCGGCCCTCACCTAGATTCACGACCGGCCGGACTACATGCGCAGAGGGTTCTCCCGGACTCCCGTGCGAATCCGCGATCTTCGTCAGGATGTCGCAAGGTACGGAGCCCGGGGCGCGCCCGCCGAGGCATCGCGGTACGATCGCTCCATCCCCCGCGCAGTGGACGGTGCCATGCCAAACCAGTACGTCGCCTCGGACACGCGGACCGGCCTCGAGGTCCAGGTGACCGGGACGTTCCCCGAGGATCCTGACGACCGCGTGCGGATCGCCCGCACCACGAACCTCTTCACGCGCCTCATGGGCACCGTGCTCTCGACCGCCAGCGATGCCGAGCGCCGCGAGCGCTTCCGGGCGATCGAGACCCAGCTGGAGGTCGCGGACGCCCTGGTACGGGGCGACTTCGCGGAGGTGCAACGGCTCGTCCGCGAGACGCTCCACTCCATGGGCGTGACCGAGGACCAGCTGCGCGAGGTGGAGCAGCAACTGCGCGAGCAGATGTCGCGACTCGGCCAGGAGCTACCGCCGGGCCTCGGCGGGCTGTTTGGGAACGCCGATGACGCGCCGGATTCCGGCCCGGACCCGCGCTACCCTGACGATCCCGGCGGACCCGCGAAGCCCTGACGGGGCGCTAGCGCGGGAGCGGGCCCTCGACCAGGCGGTAGCCGACGCCCGCCCTGGACTCCACGACACCCGCGAAGCCGGCCGCCGCGAGCTTCCCGCGCAGCGTGTGCACGTGAGAGCGGATCGCCCCCCGTGCATGCCGGTCCGTCAGCACCTGCCCCCAGAGCGCCCGGGCGAGCTCGGCGGTCGAGGTGAATGCGCCCGGCGCCGCGACGAACAGGGAGAGCACGGCGGCCTCCGACGGGGTGAGCGAGCTGCAGCCGCCGGGTCCCGCGAGCCGGTGCCCGGCGCGCTCGAAGGCCACGCCCCCGATGCTGACCTGCTCGGGCCCGGGATCACCCGCCACCAGCGCCGCGAGCGCACCCGCGAGGCGTGCCGCGCCGGCCTCCCCGGCCGGGAGCGCTGTCGCGGGGGCGAGGTCCTGCGGCAGCGCCGTGCGCAGCCAGACCGAGCCGCCGTCCAGCAGCAGCACCGCAGGCAGCGGCGCTTCCGCCGCCTCGCGGGCGCGGAGCAGGAGGAGGCGCAGCGCGCTGGTCGATCCGGGGGCGGCGACGAGCAGCGCCTCCGCGCGCGTGGAGCGCACCCGGGCGGCAACATGCGCTCCGTCCGAGGCGCCGCACGGTTCGTGACCGGCGCGTTCGAGCTCACGCGCCAGCGCGGTGGCGTCCCCGGCCTCTTCGGCGACTACTAGCACGCGCACGGTGAACCCTCTCTCCGCCCCGGGGGTGGAGTCTTGGAGCGCATGGCTCCCGGCGGTACGATAGCCGTTCGAACAGACATTCGGACGCCCGTCTCCCCCCGGCGCCGCATCCCTCGGAACGCACGCGTAAGGTGCCCTCATGCCCCTCGACCGCATCGTCGTGACCGGCGCGCGAGAACACAACCTCAAGAACGTCACCGTCGAGATCCCGCGCGACCGGCTCGTGGTGATCACCGGCGTGTCCGGCTCCGGGAAGTCTTCGCTCGCCTTCGACACGATCTACGCCGAGGGACAGCGCCGTTATGTCGAGTCGCTTTCGGCGTACGCGCGGCAGTTCCTCGGGCTGATGGAGAAGCCCGACGTCGACTACATCGAGGGGCTCTCGCCCGCGATCTCAATCGACCAGAAAGGGGTATCGAAGAACCCGCGCTCCACGGTGGCGACCGTCACCGAGATCTACGACTACCTGCGCCTGCTCTTCGCGCGCGTCGGGGTGCCGCACTGCATCCATTGCGGGCAGGTGATCCGCCGACAGACGTCGCAGCAGATCGTCGATGCCATCCTGACGCAGGACCCCGGGCGCCGCGCGATGATCCTCGCGCCGGTGATCCGCCACAAGAAGGGCGAGCACGCCAACGTGCTGGACGCGATCCGGCGCGGCGGCTTCGTGCGTGCCCGCGTCGATGGCGTGGTGCTCTCCATGGACGAGCCGATCGCGCTCAACAAGAACAAGTGGCACGACATCGACGTCGTCGTGGACCGCATCGTCATCCCCGCGGCGGGCGACGAGGATCGCGACGCCACGCGGCAGCGCGTGTCCGACTCCGTGGAGCAGGCGCTGAAGTTCGGCGAGGGGATCGTGGTGCTGGCGCTGTTCGGCACGGGCGCGCAGGACTCGACGGTGGTCGAGGAGCAGACGTACAGCGAGCACTTCGCCTGCCCGAATCCGGATCATCCGCCGTACTCCGTGGGCGAGATCGAGCCGCGCAACTTCTCGTTCAACACCCCGCACGGCGCCTGCCCGCAGTGCACCGGCCTCGGCTTCCAGATGCAGCTGGACGAGGACCTCGTCGTGCCGAACAAGAAGCTGTCGATCGACCAGGGCGCGGTCGTGCCGTTCCAGCGCATGGCGACCAGCCTCGGCTGGTACCGCCGCCGCCTGGCCGCGCTCGCCGAGGCGATGGGCTTCGGCATGGACACGCCGCTGGCGAAGCTCACCGCGAAGCAGTGGCGCGCGCTGATGCACGGCACCGGCGACCTCGCCGTCGACGAGATCGAGTTCCGCAGCCAGAGCGGGCGCACGCGCAAGTACACGGTGACGTGGGAAGGGGTGATGACCAACCTCGACCGCCGCTACCGCGAGACGGAGTCCGAGTGGGTGCGCGCGGACATCGAGCGCTACATGATCGCGGTGGACTGCCCCGCGTGCGGCGGCGCGCGCCTGAAGCCGGAGATGATCGCCGTCACCGTCCCATCCCCCGGAAACGAGCCGCACCGCTCGATCGTCGAGGTGGCGCGTATGTCGGTCGCGGACTCGCTCGCCTGGGCCGAGGGCCTGCGCGACGAGGCGGACACCCCGTTGTCGCACCGCGACTACTCCATCGCGCGGCAGATCCTGCAGGAGATCGCCGGACGCCTCGTGTTCCTGCGCGACGTGGGACTGGAGTACCTGACGCTGGACCGCAGCGCGGGCACCCTGAGCGGCGGCGAGGGCCAGCGCATCCGTCTGGCCACGCAGATCGGCTCCGCGCTCATGGGCGTGCTGTACGTCTGCGACGAGCCGAGCATCGGCCTGCACCCCGTGGACAACGAGCGCCTGATCCGCACGCTGTCGCGGCTCCGTGACCTGGGCAACACCGTGCTCGTGGTGGAGCACGACGAGGCGATGATGCGCGCCGCCGACCACCTGATCGACATCGGGCCCGGCGCGGGCGAGCACGGCGGGCACGTGGTCGCCTTCGGCACCCCCGCCGAGGTGATGCGCAACCCCGCCTCCCTCACCGGGGCGTACCTGAGCGGGCAGCGCGTGATCCCCATGCCCTCCACGCGGCGCCCAGGCAGCGGCAACGTGCTGCGCGTGCGCGGCGCGCGCGAGAACAACCTGAAGGACGTCGACGTCACGCTCCCGCTGGGGACGCTCATCGCCGTGACCGGCGTCTCCGGGAGCGGCAAGTCGTCGCTGGTGAACCAGATCCTCGCGCGGCAGCTGGAGCACGACCTGAACGGCGCGCGCGAGCGCGGCGGCGATCACGACGCCATCGAGGGCATCGAGCACCTGGACAAGGTCGTCGTCATCGACCAGTCGCCGATCGGGCGCACGCCGCGCTCCAACCCTGCCACGTATACCGGGCTGTTCACGCTCGTGCGCGACCTCTTCGCGCAGGTGCCCGAGGCCCGCGCGCGCGGCTACCAGCCCGGCCGCTTCTCGTTCAACGTGAAGGGCGGCCGCTGCGAGGCGTGCAAGGGCGACGGCTACAACCTGATCGAGATGCAGTTCCTCCCCGACGTGACCGTGCCGTGCGAGGTGTGCAAGGGCGATCGCTATAACCGCGAGGCGCTGGAGATCCTGTTCCGGGGGCGCACCATCGCCGAGGTCCTCGGGATGACGGTGACGGAGGCGCTGGAGTTCTTCGACGCCTTCCCCTCGCCGCGCCGCAAGCTGGAGACGCTGGCGAACGTCGGCCTGGGCTACATCCGCCTCGGCCAGCCCGCCACCACGCTCTCCGGCGGCGAGGCGCAGCGCATCAAGCTCGCCACCGAGCTGTCGAGGCGCGCGACTGGCCGCACGGCGTACATCCTGGACGAGCCGACGACCGGCCTCGCCTTCTCCGACGTGGAAGCGCTGCTGTCCGTGCTGCAGCGCCTCGTCGACGGCGGCAACACGGTGATCGTGATCGAGCACAACCTCGACGTGGTGAAGTGCGCCGACCACCTGATCGACCTCGGCCCCGCCGGCGGCGCGAAGGGCGGCCGCATCCTCGCCACCGGCACCCCCGAGCAGGTCGCCACCGTCGAGGATTCCCTCACCGGCCGCTTCCTCATCGACGTCCTCGCGAAACATTCTCCCGTGGCTGCCGCCCCGAAGCCCAAGCGTGCGCCGAAGGCAGCAGCCCCCGCGCCAACCTCGAAGCCCGCGAAGTCTCCGCGGGCGAAGGTTGGGGCGAGGGGGTAGAGTCCGAGGCACAGAGCGTGCGCGCGATCGCAGGAGACCCGATGGGAACAGTTAAGTACCTCAGGGTCGAGAACTACCGCTCAATCGGGACTCGTATCAGTATTCGATTCCCCAACAAGATGCCGCTCGTGCTCGTCGGCCAGAACAACGCGGGAAAGACGAACGTCTCTCGCGCTCTCGATCTCGTCCTTGGCGAAAGCTGGGCGGGATCGCACGAACCTGACGACCACGAGTTCCACAACCGGGACAAGCAGCGGTTGCCCGTTCGCATCGCGTTGGATGTTGATGATGTCTGGCGAGACGGCCAACCCGTCGGCCAGATCTCATGGCAATTCAACGGCGACAAGGCTCAGTACGAGGCTGTTCTCGCTAATGGCGTGCCCCGATATATGAGCAATGAGATTCGTGAGCAATGCGTTTGCGTGTACGTGGGCGCTGACCGCCGCCTGTCCTACCAGTTGAGCTACGTCTCGCGATTCACCTTCTTATCGAAGTTGATGCGCAAGTTCCACGGCGGCCTTATCAGCGATGAGGCGCGGGTCAAGCGATTGCAGGAGAAGTTTGCCGAGGTAAAGGCGATCTTCGATGAGGTCGGTGCGTTTACTGATTTCAGCTCGCGCTTGAAGGCTCAGCTAGACGAGTTCTCGTCCGCAATGGAGTACGGACTCGATATAGATTTCTCTGCGTACGACCCATCGAACTATTTCCACGCGCTGAAAATGCAGCCCACCCAGGGCGGTGCCGTTCGGACGTTCGATGAATTGGGAACGGGGCAGGAGCAGCTTCTAGCGTTCAGCTTCGTGCAGGCATACGCAGAAGCGTTTCATGGTGAAGGCGGGCTCCTCCTTCTCGTGGAAGAGCCGGAAGCCCATCTTCATCCTCTCGCTCAGCAGTGGTTAGCCACTAGGGTTCGTGGGCTCTCGGAAGCTGGCGTTCAGGTCGTTATCACTACGCATAGTCCCGCCTTCGTGGACTTGCTTGGGTTAGACGGCCTTGTGGTCGTCTCGAAGCCGGAGGGGGAAACAAGAGTCAAGCAGGTCAGCGCGGCCCAACTCGCGAGACATTGCACGGACCTAGGGGCGGCAAACTGTACGACCGAGAACGTACTTCCCTTCTATGCCGCCGCAGCGACGCCTGAGATTCTCGAGGGATTGTTCGCGCGACGCGTCATTCTCGTGGAGGGAGCGACCGAAGCGATGGCACTTCCAATCCTGTTGTCGCGAGTGGGCTTTGACCCTGCCCAATCTGGTATCGCTATCGTCGCTGTCCACGGCGTGAGCAACATGCCGAAGTGGTACCGCTTCTTCACGGCGTATGGGATCCCCACTTTCGCGATCTTCGACAGCGACCGAACACCCGACGCCGATGAACCCGAAAAATACGCTGACATCTTCTCGGTTCTCGGTATGCAGGCGCCCGCCGCCGCTGCCGCGCGGTTCGTAGTTGGTCGGCGGGGTGCCATGCTCGAACCCGACTTCGAGCAAGGAATGAGAACCCTCTTTGGACCGGCCTACGGGGCGCTCGAGAAGGCCGCCACGGATCAAGGCTTGTCGGGCCGCGGGTCGAAGCCACTAGTTGCTCGGTTCGTTGCCGAACACCTGGAAATCGCGAAAGACTCCGTGCCGTGGAAGGCACTCACCGAACTGGGTCAAGCTGCCATCGATGCGGAGTAGAGCAGGTCTCCGTTCCGCCTCTCGCTACACTGACCTCATGACCCTCCTGCAACTCCGCGCCGAGGATGCTGCGGTCGTCTACCTCGCCACCGTGTACCACCTCGGGCGGCCGGGGTCGGAGACGGATGCGGTGACGCTGCAGAAGCACGACCTCGGCCTCCAGTCCGTGCACGACGCGCTGCTGCCGGAGCTCGGGCAGGCCGTCGTGGAGATCGAGGTCTCGCCCTACCAGCTCACCCGCATCGAGGAGGCGCTCCTCGGCATCTCGAACGAGCTCAAGCAGTACGCCATCGCCGGGCGGTCGATCGTCCCGCGCTTCGCCGAGACGCTGCACTGGCTCTACCCCGAGACCGCGGACGACCCCGGCAGCGCGCTCGACCTCGTGCAGCACCCGGTCATGCTGCGCAACCGCATGGCCGGGGCCATCGCGGACGCCCGTGCGGCCATCGACGCGGCGGCGCGCGAGGCCGAGGAAACGCGGCAGGCGGAGCGCAAAGGCTGGTGGCGCCGCCTCGGCCTGGGTCGTCTGGGTCGCTCGAACTAGAAGCGCGCGGGCCCCCTCGACGCCCTCGCGGGGGCCTCGAGCCGCGCGGGGGCTGCACGCCCCGAAAACGCCTGCCGAACATCTGCACAGGCGCTTGTCTCAAAGCGCGAGGGGACCCTATATTCGGCCACAGCGAACGTTCGCCGCCGAATGCGCGGTGTGTGTCACGAGAATCCTGAAGGGACCGGGATGACCTACGTAATCACGTCGGCGTGCGTCGACACCACGGATCAGTCCTGCGTCGACGTCTGCCCCGTCGACTGCATCCACTGGGAAGAGGGCAAGGACCGGCTGCTCTACATCGACCCCGATGAGTGCATCGACTGCGGCGCCTGCGAGCCCGCGTGCCCCGTGTCCGCCATCTTCGCCGAGGACGACGTGCCTGACGACCAGGAGATCTACAAGGAGATCAACGCCCTCTGGTTCCAGGACAAGGACGCCGCACGCGCCAAGGTCCCCAACTAGCCAGTCGCGGCTTCAACTGATCAGCAGGGCCGCCCATGAGGGCGGCCCCTCTGCTTGTGCGTCGCGCGGCCCATCGACGCCCTGGAGCGGCAACACAGCCCCCGCGGGGGCGGACGAAGATCGGCCGCTTGCCTGGGACCGGTCCGGGTGGCCCGAAGCGCTCCGTCCTTGCACGCTCCGCACCGGCAGAGCGCGCCGACGGGCCGCTGAACCTGATCTCGTCGTGCGACGGCACGCGAGGCTCCAGCGCCGCCTCCCGCGTCGGGAGGGGCAGGGGTGCGCCGCCCCTCGCAGCCTGCACCCAGCCGCCTTGCGCCTCGAACGCCCCCTAGATCTCGATCTCGTCCGCCGATGGCACTCGAGGCTCCAGCGCCGCCAGGCGCTCGTGCAGCGCCGCCACCAGCCCGGTGATCGGCACGCGCGTCTGCAGCATCGAGTCCCGCTCGCGGATCGTCACCGCCTCGTCGTTCAAGGTGTCGAAGTCCACCGTCACGCACAGCGGCGTGCCGATCTCGTCCTGCCGCCGGTAGCGCCGCCCAATGGACTGCGCATCGTCGAACTGCGTGCGGAAGTGCGGGCGCAGCACGTCCCACACCCGCCGCGAGGTGGGGTCCAGCGTGTCCTTCCTCGACAGCGGCAGCACGGCCACCGTCACCGGCGCCACCGCCGGGGCCAGGCGCAGCACCACGCGCGAGTCGCCGCCGTCCAGCTGCTCCTCGTCGTAGGCCTCCAGCAGGAGCATCAGCATGATGCGGTCCACGCCCGCCGCCGGCTCCACCACGTGCGGGACGATGTGCTCGTTGGCCTCGGGGTCGAAGTACGTCAGCTTCTTGCCGGAGTGCGCGGAGTGCTGCGTCAGGTCGTAGGCGCCGCGGTGCGCGATGCCCTCCACCTCCGCCCAGCCCCAGGGGTAGTGCACCTCCACGTCGGACGTCGCCTTCGAGTAGTGCGAGAGCTCCTCGGGCGTGTGGTCACGCAGCCGCAGGTGCTGGGGGCGGACGCCGAGGCCGTAGTACCAGCGCAGGCGCTCCTTCTTCCAGTACGCGTGCGTCTCCAGCGAGGTGTCCGGGTGGCAGAAGTACTCCATCTCCATCTGCTCGAACTCGCGCGTGCGGAAGATGAACTGCTTCACCGTGATCTCGTTGCGGAACGACTTCCCGATCTGCGCGATACCGAAGGGCAGGCGCTTGCGCATGGTGGTCTGCACGTTGTCGAAGTTCACGAACATGCCCTGCGCCGTCTCCGGGCGCATGTAGGCGCGCGCGCTCTCGTCCGCCACCGGCCCGACGATGGTGCTCAGCATCATGTTGAAACGTCGAGGCTCGGTGAACTTGCCCACCGCGCCGCAGTTCGCGCAGGTGTTGTTCTCCACGTGGTCCGCGCGGAAGCGGCCCTGGCACTGCGTGCACTCCACCAGCGGGTCGGTGAACTCGGCGACGTGCCCGGAGGCGCGCCACACGTCCGGGTTCGTGATGATCGACGCCTCGATGCCCACGACGTCGTCGCGCTCCTGCACCATGGCGCGCCACCAGCGCTCGCGGATGTTGCGGCGCATCTCCACGCCCAGCGGACCGTAATCGTAGGCGGCGGCGAACCCGCCGTAGATCTCGGCCGACGGGAACACGAAGCCGCGCCGCTTGGCCAGCGACGTGATCGTCTCCAGATCGCCCTTCATCTCGGACGCGGGACCGTCACCTTGCGTCAACGTCATCATCTCCCGTGCTGCCGGAGCGCATTCGAGGGCCGAGCGTAGCATCGGCCCCCGGCGCCCTCAAGAAACGGCGAGGCACGCTGTCGCCCGCGCGCGTCCCTGCTAACATCCGGATTACAACGCCGGGTGATGATCACTCGTGCGGGGTCTGCTTCGAGGGGACGCCCATGCGCGGCCTGTTTGCAGTCGCAGTCGGCGTCGCGCTCGGCCTCAGCATCGCGGTCATCCTCGCGGCGCGGGAACCGGCCCCGGCGAGCGCGCGCCCGCCGGGCGCGGAAGGAGCCTAGCGATGGCCGACCAGACTGCGCCCATGAAGCTGGTGATGATGATCGTGTCCGACCACGACGCGGACGAGTTGATGTCGGCGCTGGTGGAGCACGGCGCCCCGGCGACCAAGGTCGGATCCTCGGGCGGCTTCCTGCGCCGGGGCAACGTCACGATCTTCAGCGGTGTGCCCGAATCGCAGGTGGACACCGTCCTCGACATCGTGAACGAGATCTGCCCGGCCCGCACCGAGCTCGTGCCGGTGCAGACGCTGCCGTTCATCGGGGACAGCGCCTTCGCGACGGAGCCGATCGAGGTGCGCGCCGGCGGCGCCACGGTCTTCGTGCTGGACGTGGAGCGCTTCCAGCGCATCTAGCCCGCGTCGGGCGTCGAGGCGCGCTGACGGCCAGGGCTGACGGCTGAGGGCCGGGGCTAGCCCGCCTCGGACCCGTCGCCGGCGTCCCGCTCATTCTCGAGCGCCTCGGGGAGCGCCTCCACGACGCGCGCATCGAACTGGCTCCCGACGCCGAGCTCGATCATCACCATCGCCTCGTCCTCGGCGAACGCCGGCCGGTACGGCCGCTCGGCGCGCAGCGCCCAGTACGCGTCCGCCACGGCCAGGATGCGCGGCGCGATGGGCAGTTCCTCGCTCCCCACCATCCCCGGGTACCCGCGGCCGTCCGGCCGCTCGTGGTGCGCCCGGATCCACTCCGCCACCTCGGACAGTCCGGGGGCACGCTCCAGGAGGCGCGCGCTCACGCTCGGGTGGCAGCGCATCAGTTCCATCTCGTCGACGGTCAGGATCGAGGGCTTGTCGGTGATGTGCCGCGGCACGCCCAGCTGGCCGATGTCCAGGAGGTGGCCCGCGATGCCGATGGCTTCGCAGTGCGCCTCCGGGAGGCCAAGGGCGAAGGCGATCTGCCGCGCCAGCGAGGAGACGCGCGCAGCGCGCCCGGTTTCGCGCACCGCGGAGTCCACCACCTCGCCCATCGCGCGGGCGGCCTCCTCGAGGCGTCGCAGCGAGGGCCGCCCCTCCCCGATGCTGGCGTGCGCCACCAGCCGGGGCAGGTCGTCGTCCCACATCGCGAGCCAGGTCTCGTCCTCGTGCAGGGCGGCCTGGAGGGCGGCGCCCACCTCCGGCCCGGCGAGGGGCTCGATGTCGGCCAGCGAGGAGTTCTGCAGCTGTGCACGCGCCCGTAGCGGGCTCATCGCCCGGTCCGCGAACTCGCAGGCCCAGTGCGCAGCCGCCACCAGCAGCCCCTCGACCGGGATCTCGGGGCCGCTCAGCCCCAGCGGCCGTCCGCGCCCGTCCCACCGCTCGTGGGTGGCGGCGATGGCCTCGGTGACCGGCGTGTCGTAGCCGAAGCGCTCGGCGACCCAGGCACCCGCGCCGGCGTGCCCGCCCCCGTGGCGCACGGCCACGCCGGCGTCGTGCAGCAGCCCGACCACCAGCAGCCGCCGCCGCTCCTCCGCCCCAAAGCCCAGGCGGCGTGCCACCTCATGGGCCAGGTAGGCGACGCGGGCCGCGTGCCCGGGCTGCTGCTGCTCGGCGATGTCGAACGCGCCGCTGAAGTGCGCGAGGATCTCGACGCGGCGCACCGGACGGAGCAGCGTCCCGCGTGCGACCACCGGGTCGCCCGGGGGCGTTGAGAAGGCGGTGGAGCCCAGTCCCTGTCGCATCGCCTCGCCCATTCCCCGTACCCGGGACGCCGTCCGCTCAAGGCGAGACGCCCGTATCAGTGTTTCCACTTACATACTCGGCAGCCCGACGGGGACTCTGGAGGGAGCCGGGCGCCCCCCAGCGGCGCCACGGCGGCAGATGCGCGGCATCTCCCGGCGCACGGTCATGCGGCGCGGTGCACGCGCACCGCGCCCGGCGATCTCCGGGATGCCGCGATCTCTGGGATGCAGGAATGAGGGGGGAAGCGCGGCGGAGGTCAGCCCTCCACGGCGTTCTGGACGTGGTTGAGCTGGCCCACCTCGCCCCCGACCGTGAGCTCGATGGCCACGAGGTCGATCCGCAGGTTCATGGGGAGCTCGGGGTGGTCCGCCGAGTACGCCTCGGCCAGGCCGCGGAGCCGGGCGCCCTTCGCGGGCGACACCGCCTGCACCGCCGCCCCCATCTTGCGGGACGTCCGCAGCTTCACTTCCACGAACACCAGGGTCTCGCCGTGCAGCGCGACGAGGTCGATCTCGCCCTCCCGCCGGCGGATGTTGCGGTCCACCACCTCGTAGCCCTGCTGCTCGAGGTAGCGGGAGGCGATGCGCTCGCCGGCCTCGCCCAGACGCTGGTTGCGTTCGGTCATCGGCGCACTGCCGCGCGGACGGGGGCGAAGGAGAGGCGGTGAATGCTGCTGTATCCCATCTCGGCCAGCGCCGCGAGGTGCTCTGGGGTGGCATACCCCTTGTTATCGGCGAGCCCGTAGCCGGGGAACGTGGTGTCGAACTCCCGCATCATGCTGTCTCGTGCCACCTTCGCAATGATGCTGGCCGCCGCGATGGACGCGCAACGAGCGTCGCCCCCGATGATGGAACGCTGCTCGAAGCCGCCCTCGACCACTTCTCGTCCATCAATGATCAGGGCGTCGGGGCGCGCAGGCAAGGCGTCCACCGCGCGCCGCATCGCGAGGCGGGTCGCGCGGAGGATATTGATCTGATCGACCACCTGTGGGGACACCGCCCGAACGGCGCAGACGCACTCAGACAGGATGCGCGCCGCGAGCGCCTCGCGCTGCGGGGCCGTGAGCTGCTTCGAGTCCCGGAGGAGCGAGATCCAGCGCGCCCGGGGCGCCTCGCCCCCGGCGGTGCGGGGGATGACCACGGCCGCCGCGACCACGGGTCCGGCCAGCGGTCCCCGGCCGACCTCGTCCACACCCGCCACCAAGGCGTACCCCGCGCGCCAGAGCGACCGCTCTGCGGCCCACCCCGGGCGCCGGCGCCACAGTGCTCCCATGCGCGCATCCTAGCAGGGCGTCGCCTCAAGCCCGACCCGCTGCCTGCGTTGCGTCGAGGGCGCGCGGCGCATCGCAACGGCCGCAATCGCAACGCGCGATCGGGGTGCGCACTGATAGCGCGCCCACCGCGGCGGAGAGCACGATTGAGCGGGTGATCGAATCCAGCCACCCGCGCCATCCCCAGCCGCCAGTCGGCCGGAGATCCCGGCCCGGGTGCTACACTTCGATCACCGAACGAATCAGGGCCGGGGCACGTCCCCGGCTCTGGAATTGGCGCCGCACCTCCCCACCCCGAGTACCGGGTGCGACCCTGCCGCTCGGGCGAAAGCGAGCCCCCATGAACGCACGCTCCACCCGCAACGTCTTCGTCTACCTGCTCATCCTGGTGGCGCTGGTGCTGGTGGTGGTGATGGTCTTCCGACCCGCCACGGCCTCCTCGGAGAAGCCGATCTCGGACGTGATCTCCCTCGCCCAGCAGGGCAAGGTCGAGTCCATCCAGGTCAATACCGACACCCTGGTCGTCAAGCTCAAGGACCAGGCCGAGCCGATCAGCTCCCGCAAGGAGTCGGCAGCCTCTGTGCAGGAGATCCTGAAGGACGCCGGCGTTCCGATCGGCGGCACCAACGGCGTGCGCGTGGAGGTCAAGGGCCCCAGCCAGTTCGGCAACGTGTTCGGGCTGCTCCTGAACTTCCTGCCGCTGGTGATCTTCGGGGCGATCCTCGTCTTCATGATGCGGCAGGCCGGCGGCGCCAATAACCAGGCGATGTCCTTCGGCAAGAGCCGCGCCAAGATGTTCACCGGGCAGAAGCCGACGGTGACCTTCATGGACGTCGCGGGGCAGGAAGAGGCCAAGCAGGAGCTCGAGGAAGTCGTCGAGTTCCTGAAGTACCCGGAGAAGTTCGCCGCTCTCGGCGCGCGCATCCCGCACGGCGTCCTCCTGGTCGGCCCTCCGGGCACCGGCAAGACGATGATCGCCCGCGCCGTCTCCGGCGAGGCGGGCGTGCCGTTCTTCCACATCTCGGGCTCGGAGTTCGTGGAGATGTTCGTGGGCGTCGGCGCCAGCCGCGTGCGCGACCTGTTCGACCAGGCGAAGCGCAACGCCCCCGCGATCGTCTTCGTTGACGAGATCGACGCGGTCGGCCGCCAGCGCGGCGCCGGTCTGGGTGGCTCGCACGACGAGCGCGAGCAGACCCTGAACCAGATCCTCGTGGAGATGGATGGCTTCGAGAGCAACTCGAACGTGATCGTGATCGCCGCCACCAACCGGCCGGACGTGCTGGACCCGGCGCTGCTGCGCCCCGGCCGCTTCGACCGCCAGGTGACACTGGACCTCCCCGACCTGCGCGGCCGCCGCGCGGTGCTGGACGTCCACGTCAAGGGCAAGCCGCTGGAGCAGGATGTCTCACTGGAGACCATCGCGCGCCAGACGCCCGGCTTCTCCGGCGCCGACCTCGCGAACCTCGTCAACGAGTCCGCGATCCTGGCCGCGCGCCGCAACCGCAAGCGCATCTCCATGGACGAGATGAACGAGGCGGTGGACCGCGTGATCGCGGGCCCGGAGCGGAAGTCCCGCGTGATCACCGAGATCGAGAAGAAGATCATCGCCTTCCACGAGGCCGGCCACACCGTGGCCGGGTACTTCCAGCCGAAGGCGGACATCCCGTTCAAGGTCACCATCGTCGCGCGCGGCCTCGCGGGCGGGTTCACCCGCTCGCTGCCCGCGGACGACCGGCGCCTCCAGGACCGCTCGTACTACGAGGCGATGATGACGATGGCCCTGGGTGGGCACGTCGCCGAGGAGATCGTCTTCGGGGAGATGACCACCGGTGCTCACGACGACATCGGCAAGGTGACGCAGATCGCGCGCAACATGGTCACCCAGTGGGGCATGTCGGCCCGCATGGGGCCGCGCACCTTTGGGCGCCGCCAGTCCATGGTCTTCCTCGGCCGTGACATCTCGGAGGAGCGTGACTACTCCGAGCGCACCGCGCAGGAGATCGATGACGAGGTGCGCCGCGTCATCGACGAGGCCCACCAGCGGTGCCGCACGGTGATCGCCGCGCACCGCGACAAGCTGGAGGAGCTTGCCAGCCGCCTGATCGAGGTGGAGACGGTGGAGGGCGAGGAGCTGCTGCGCATCCTGGGACCGGCCGAGAACCGCCCCGCTCCCGCCGACCTGTCGACGCCGCCCGCGCCGCCCCCCGCCTCGTCCGCGTCGCGGGAGGAGGAGCCGGAGGAGGCCCCGCAGGGCCGTCCGGGCCTGGCGTGGGGTAAGCAGAACGCAGCGACCCCCGGGGAGTAGCCCGGGGCCACAGGGGCGGCGAGAGCCCCGCGCGGGGCGCCTGTCTGGTGTTCCCGCCGCTGCCTGGAGTCGCCTACCTGGAGTTGACCGAGTCGTGCTGGCCCTGCTCACGCAGGGCCAGTTCGCTGTCCGGGGTGGCGGGGTCCGGGTCGGGCCCGACGTCCGTGACCGGCGTCGAGATGCGCTCGGCAGCCTCGCGCGCACGGAACTCCCGCATCCGCCGCTCGAAGAGGCCGCGCATCACCAGGAACCACGCCGTCGCGATCACCGCGAGCCCGATCCGGATGAACGGCGACTCCTTCAGTGAGCCGTCATCGTTCAGCACGGCGGTGCCGAACACAAAGCCCGCCCCGATCCAGGCGATGTTGAAGAAGACCGCACCGAATATGTCCATCGGAAGCCAGATGCGCAGCGGAAGGCGCAGCACCCCCGCCGCCGCGGGGCCGACGGACCGCGTGACGCTGTAAAAGTGATAGAACGGGATGAGCCAGCGCGCCCGCCCCTCCATCATCGCCTCGCCCACCCGCAGCGCCGGGCCGAACCGCGACTCGAGGAGCGTCTGGGCCCACAGGCGGCCCACCGCGTAGGAGATGATGTCCCCGAGGATCGTGCCCGCCGATGCGACGGCGATGACCACGGCAATGTTCCCGTCGCCCTTCGCCGAGGCGGTGCCCCCGATGAACATGATGACCTGGCCCGGAAAGACCATCCCGACCCCCACGATCGCCTCTGCGAGGGCCGAGAAGAAGACGATCGGGGTGCCGTACAGGTCGAAGAGATGCCGGATGGCGACGAAGACCAGGTCCGTCAGCCAGTTGAAGGCGTCGTACGGGGCGGTGATGAGGTCGAGAAGGCTCAGTCGGGACTCCAGTCGGCGCAGAGCGGGTCAGGGTGGCCCCGGAGAAAAGGGTGGGGTACCCCCGATGCACCACTCACAGTGTGCCACAGGACGGCGTTTCACTGACCGCCGCTCGTTGACCCACCTGCCGGTGCTCCGTACACTCCATAGTCTACGCAACTTCGGAAGGCACACCATGTTCGCCATCATCCGCTCCGGCGGGAAGCAGTACCGCGTGCGCCCCGGCGACAAGATCGCCGTCGAGCGCCTCGACGCCGCCGAGGGAGCGGAGGTCGCCCTGGACGAGGTCCTGCTCGTCGGCGACGAGGACCGCACGACCGTGGGCTCCCCCACCGTCGCCGGCGCCACCGTGCGGGCGCGGGTGGAGGCCCACGACCGCGCGCCAAAGGTCACGTTCTTCCACTTCAAGAACAAGACCCGCAACAAGACCATGCGCGGCCATCGCCAGCAGCGGACGCAGCTGGTGATCACCGACATCTCGGCCGGGTAAGGGAGCGCACACATGGCTCACAAGAAGTCCGGTGGTTCCAGCAAGAACGGCCGCGACTCCGCAGCGCAGCGCCTGGGCGTGAAGCGCTCGGACGGCCAGTTGGTCACGGCCGGCTCGATCATCGTCCGGCAGCGCGGCACGCGCATGCACGCCGGCGACAACGTCGGCGTCGGCAAGGACCACACGCTCTGGGCGCAGGTGGAGGGCAACGTCCACTTCAGCCCCTACGCCAAGGGCCGCCGCAAGCAGGTCTCCGTCATCCCATCGGCCTAAGCGGCCGTTCCATCCCCGAAGGGAGCCTCGCATGAAGGCGAGCATCCACGCCAAGTACGAGCAGGCCACCGTCCGGTGCGCATGCGGCCACGAGTGGACCACGCGGTCCACGAAGCCGGAGATCCACCTCGACGTGTGCTCCAACTGCCACCCGCACTACACGGGTGAGCAGCGCATCGTCGACACCGCGGGCCGCGTCGAGCGCTTCCGCCGCCGCTACCAGAAGGCCGGGGCCTAGTTCCCAACCCGCGTCGCGGCACGTCGCCGCACGTGGCGACACAACGTTGCACGATCGAGGAGGGCGGCCGGCTTGGCCGCCCTCCTCGCGTCCGCCTGCGTTCCATCGCCTTCCCTCGGTCTCCCTCGCGCTCCCGGGCGGTGGTCGCGTAGGCTGATCGTGTGAGCACCCCCACCTACGGCGGCCAGGCGGTCATCGAGGGCGTCATGATGCGTGGCGCCACGGCGATGGCCATCGCAGTCAGACGCCCCGACGGTTCCATCGCCGGCCGCTCTGAGCGCCTCCACGGGGTCTTCACCGGCCCGCTGCGCCTCGTGCCGCTGCTGCGGGGAGTGCTGGTGCTCTTCGAGACCCTCACGCTGGGCATGCGCGCCCTGACCTGGTCGGCGGCCGTGGCCTCCGACCAGGTGGACGAGCGCGGCGAGGCGCACCGCCTGACGGTGATCGACTGGTTCGTGCTCCTCGGCGCCTTCGCCGTGGGCATGGGCGTGTTCTTCGTCGGCCCGGTGCTGGCGACCGCCTGGCTGGACCGCCTGCTCCCCGCGCGCTGGATGCCCCTGCTCATCGAGGGCGTGCTGCGTGTCGCGCTCCTGCTCGGCTACATCTGGGCGATGGGGCGGTCGGGAGACATCCGCCGCGTCTTCCAGTACCACGGCGCGGAGCACATGACGATCTACGCCCACGAGGACGGGCGCGAGCTGAACGTCCCCGCGATCCGCCGCTACCCGAAGGAGCACCCGCGCTGCGGGACCTCGTTCCTGCTCACCGTCGCGCTGGTGTCCATGGTGGTGTTCGCCTTCGCTGGCAGCGACCCGCTGTGGTGGCGCCTGTCGTCCCGGCTCATCCTGATCCCGGTGGTCGCGGGAGCCTCGTACGAGGCGATCCGCTTCGCGGGGTTCCACCAGCGCTGGCCGGTGGTGCGCTGGCTCTTCGCGGGCAACATGGCGCTCCAGAAGCTCACCACGCGGGCGCCCGACGACGAGCAGATCCAGGTCGCGATCGCCGCGCTCCAGCGCGTGCGCGACCAGGAGCGTGTCGCCTAGCGCGTGGCTCGCCGGCCCGGGCAGTGGCCCGCGCTCCGGCTCCGCCTGCGGTGACCATGAACACGTCCAGACGACGGGAGAACCGATGAGCACCACGAACCAGTTGGAAGAGGGCCTGGACCTCACGCTCGACTTCGACAAGCTGGCGAAGGCGGCGGAGTCGCCGGGGATCCTGCCATGCGCCGTCCAGAACGTGGACACCGGCGAGGTGATCCTGGTCGCGTACGTGAACCAGCTCGCGCTCCGCACATCGATCGAGCGCCGGATCGCGGTGTTCTGGAGTACCTCGCGGCGCGAGCTGTGGATCAAGGGCGAGACGTCCGGCGAGACCTTCGAGCTGCTCGAGGTGCTCGTGAACTGCGAGCAGAACTCGCTCGTCTACCGCGTTCGCCCGAATCGCGGCGGCATCTGCCACACGAAGAACCGGAAGGGCGAGCCGCGC
>JBAYVN010000011.1:0-48780 GCA_041674525.1 Dehalococcoidia bacterium
CGCCCAGCTCGTGAAGCAGGTGGCGATCCGCACCAACGACGTCGCCGGTGACGGCACCACGACGGCCACTGTGCTCGCGCAGGCGATGTTCCACGAGGGGCTGCGCAACATCGCCGCCGGCGCGAACGCCATGTTCCTCAAGCGCGGCATGGAGCAGGCGATGCACGTCGTGCTCGCCGAGTTGCGCAAGATGGCCGTGACGGTGGAGGACAAGGCGACGATCCAGGCGGTCGCGTCCATCTCCGCCAACGAGGCGGAGATCGGCCGGCTGATCGCCGACGTCATGGAGCAGGTCGGCAAGGATGGCGTCATCACCATCGAGGACGGCCGCGGCATGGACTACGAGGTCGAGGTCGTCGATGGCCTCCAGCTCGACAGCGGCTACCTGTCGCCGTACTTCGTCACCAACCCGGACCGCGCCGAGGCCGCGCTGGACGAGCCGTACATCCTGATCACCGACGCCAAGATCGAGAGCATCCAGGATCTCCTGCCGCTGCTCGAGAAGGTGGTGCAGGTCACCAAGAACTTCATGGTCATCTGCGAGGGTCTGGAGGGCGACGCGCTCTCCACGATGATCGTGAACAAGATGCGCGGCAACCTGAACCCGCTCTTCGTGCGCGCCCCCTCCTTCGGCGACCGCCGCAAGGCGATGCTCGAGGACATCGCGATCCTCGTCGGCGGGACGTTCATCACCGCCGAGATGGGCCGCAAGCTGGCAGACGCGCAACTGGCGGACCTGGGTCACGCTCACCGCGTGGTCTCCGACGCCTCGATGACGACGATCATCGAAGGCGCCGGCTCGGACGAGGCGATCCAGTCGCGCATCCGCCAGATCCGCGCGCAGGTGCAGGACACCACTTCCGACTTCGACCGCGAGCGGCTCCAGGAGCGGCTGGCGCAGATGGCCGGCGGCGTGGCCGTGATCAAGGCCGGCGGCGCGAACGAGATCGAGGTCAAGGAGAAGAAGTTCCGCCTGGAGGACGCGCTTTCCGCGACGCGCGCCGCGGTGGAAGAGGGCGTGGTCGCGGGCGGTGGCGTGGCGTACCTGCGTGCGCTGCCCGCGCTGGAGCCACTGATCGCCCGCCTCGATGGCGACGAGCGCACGGGAGCGCGGCTGGTCGCGAAGGCGCTGGAGTCGCCGCTGCGCCAGATCGTGGAGAACGCGGGACGCGAGCCCGCCGTGATCGTCAACGAGGTGCGCGACGCGAAGGCGAACTACGGCTACGACGCTGAGCACAACGTCATGGGCGACATGTTCCAGCTCGGCATCATCGACCCCGTGAAGGTCACGCGGGTGGCGCTGGAGAACGCGGTCTCGGTCGCGGCGCTCATGCTCACCACGGAGGCAGCCGTGGGCGAGATCCCCGGCACCGCCGCACCGATCGGCGCCGGCGCGGAGATGGACTACTAGTCCGCTCTTCCTTTGTCCCGGTCTGTTTCCGGACTCCCCAGGGGCCGCCGATGAGGCGGCCCCTGTCGTTGTGTCCCGGAGCGGGGGCACGGTGCCGTGACGCGCGCCGCCGCGCGGTCGCCGCGTTGCCTCCTGCGATCACTGACGTTCATCCGCGGCAGCGGCGACGCCGGAGCAGGCACGCCGACGGGGCTGCCCCGGTTCCCCGGACACCTTGACTGAGGCGACCTGGTGGTGGCACCGCCATGTGTCGCGGAGATGGGTGGAGCGTTGCGCCGCTCGGAATCGGACGACCGCGTGCTCTGGGAGCGCGTCTAGCGCGCCAGCTCGCGCCCGAGGAACTCGCGGGTGAGTGCCGTCGATTCGTCCGGTGCCTCCGCGTGCAGGCCGGGGAAGGCGATCAGCCGCTTGTCGCGCGTGCCCAGCAGGTCGTAGAGCGCGATCGAGCCGTCGCGGTCGAAGCGCTCATCGTCCCACTGCACGACCCACATCACCGGGCACGCGATGCGCGGGGCCGCTGCCTCGAAGACCGAGCGGATCCCGCTGCGATCGACGCTCGGCCCGGAGAGGCTCGCGAGGCCGAGGACGGCCGCGCGGATCAGCGGCTCCTCCGCCACGAGCGGCATCCCGAACATCGTGCCCATCGAGAGGCCCCAGTAGCCGATGCGCTCCGCGTCCACGTCCGGCAGCGCCGCCAGCGTGTGTGTGACGGTGCGCCAGCCGCGCGTGGACCGCTCGAAGAGGCCCTCGCGCCGCCACAGCTCACGGTACAGCGTGTCGTCGGCGCCGGTGCGGATGTCGCCGCGCTCGCCGTGGCCCACCTGGTCGATGGACGCGGCCATGAACCCCTGCCGGCGGGCGAGCCGCCGCCCGATCGCCACCATGCGGTCGGAGCGCTTGTCGGACTGTCCGCCGTGTCCCATGAGCACCAGCGGCAGGGGCCCCATGGCACCTTCGGGAGCCCAGAGCACGCCGGGGATCTGCTCGCCGTCCGACTCGATGAAGAAGCCGCGCTCGATCACCCCGGTCTCCGCCGAGGACTCATCGCGCCACGCGATCGTCGAGGCGAGCGGGTCGAGCGGGTCGGGCGTGTTGGGGCTCATACGTGCGCCTGCTCTCTCACTCGGGCAATCACTGTGGACTCATCGGGCACTCACGCGCACTCCGCGGACGCGGCCGGTAGCGACTCGCCGCTCGACGCGGCGGCGGCGAATGCGGCCGCGCCCGCGCGCAGCGCCGCGCGCTCCACGTCCGTGGCGAGGGCTGCCAGCGCCTCCTCCAGCGTGAGCGACACCACCTCCTCGATCAGTGCGTCCGCGGCGGGATCGCCGGAGACCGCCACGGCGACCGGCTGCAGCCAGCCGAGCATCGGTCCGCCGCCGCGCGGGTGTGGCATGCGCATCGGGAGGCGATCCGCGGCGAGGTGGGGCGTCCCGGCGACGCGCACCCGCATGCGCCCGTGCAGCAGCGACTGGATGCCGGGCACGAAGCCCTCCTCAGCGGACGGGGCGAGCGTCGAGATCATCGTCGGGTGCGGCCAGTCGCTCCACCGCGCGAAGAGGTAGCGGCCGTCCTCGACGCGGCGCGCGACGATGATCAGACGCAGGGGATCGAGGCCGGCGTCATCGGGCGCGCTCCAGGGCGGTCGCATCAGGCCCCCAGCGTGAGCACGGCCTCGAGCGGATCGCCGTTCACCGGCCCCACGATCGCGAGCTGGAGCGCGTCCTCCAGGATCACGCGCTCGGCCACGCGGCGCACGTCATCGATGGCCACGGCCTGCGACCGGGCGAGCGCCTCCTCTGGCGTGCGCAGCGGCAGGCCGAGCACGGCCAGCGACCCGAACGTCGCGGAGACGGAGCGCGTGTCCTCCAGCCGGAGCTGCGTGCGCGAGCGGGAGACGGCCTTCGCGCGCGCCAGCTCGTCCGCGGAGATCGGATGCAGGGCGCTGGCGAGCTCGCGGGAGATCTCGCGCACCGTCTCCTTCGCGCGCGCCGGGTCGACGCCCGCGTAGATCCCGAACATGCCGGTATCGAGCAGCGTCGACATGTACGAGTGGATGTCGTAGCAGAGGCCGAGCTCCTCGCGCAGCCGCGAGAAGAGGCGCGAGGACATGCCCTCGCCGAGGATGATCGAGAGCAGGTCCAGCGCGTATCGATCGTCGTCGCTGGAATGCAGCGCGCGCATGCCGACCGCGACGTGCGCCTGCTCGGTGTCCTTCTCCAGCAGATCGATGCGCGGGCCGCGCGGGAGGTCGTGGTGGCGCACCCAGTCCACCGGCACGCCGGGCGCCCAGTCGCCGAAGCGGCGCTGCACCAGGTCCAGCGCGGCCTCCGGGGAGATCGCCCCGGCCAGCGAGACCACCGTGGCGTTGGGCACGTACTGGCGGTGGTAGTAGTCGACGATGCGGCGGTTCGGCATCTCCGCCACGGAGTCGTCCGTGCCCGCCACGTCGCGGCCGTGCGGCTGGCCGGGCCAGAGCTGACGATCGAGCAGCACGCCGACCTGCTCGGTCGGCGAGTCCTCCACGGCGGCGAGCTCTTCGAGGATCACGCCGCGCTCGCGCTCGATCTCGGAGTCCGCGAGCAGCGAGTTGCGCAGCATGTCCGCGACCACGTCCGTGGCCTGCTCCAGGTGCTCCGGCGTGACCTTCGCGTAGTAGACGGTCAGCTCGCGGTTGGTGGCGGCGTTGATGTTGCCGCCGATCGCATCGAGCTCCATCGAGATGTCGAGCGGGCGCGGGCGGCGGCTCGTCCCCTTGAAACAGAGGTGCTCGAGGAAGTGCGACAGCCCCGCTTCCTCCTCCGTCGGCTCGTAGCGGGATCCCGCCGCGATGTAGACGGAGATGGAGACGGAGCGCGCGTAGGGCATTGGCGTGACGAGGAGTCGAAGGCCGTTGCTCAGGGTGTGCGCGACCGGCGCGAGAAGGGAGGCGTCAGTCGCCACGAGACTCCGATACGGGTTGGTCGAGGTGGTCAGGGCTGCATCGATCCTACCGGGCGGTCCCTCGGGGTTCAACGGCCCCGTCCCGGCCGCCGCAGGACCTCGCGGGCTACGACTCCAGCCACAGGACGTCGCCGTGCAGCAGCGGGCTGTGCGGCTTCGCGGCGAACACTGCGTACTCCTCGGCGGACCGCCCGATGGTGGTGGGCTCGCCGTGGCCGGGGAGGACGATCGTGTCCGGGGGCATGACGTACAGGTGCGTGGTGATCGAGGCGATCACCTGCTGCAACGCGTTGTGGTCGCGCGTGCGACCGGGGCCACCGGGGAAGAGCGTGTCGCCGCTGATTACCACCTCGCCGAAGCGCAGGCAGATCGATCCCGGCGTGTGCCCGGGGGTGTGCAGCACCTGCGCGTGCATGCCGCCGATGTTCACGTCCACGTCGTGCGCCAGCGGGAGGATGCTGCGCGAGGCATCGAGATCGGTTTCGTGCGTCCCCGCGTAGACGGGGGCGTCGGTCGCCGCGCGCAGCACGTCGAAGCCGAGCCAGTGGTCGAAGTGGGCGTGCGTGACGATGATGCGCTCGATCGTGCGACGCCCGATGGCGGCGAGGATCGCCTCGGCACCCTCGGGGGCGTCGATGAGCGTGACGGCGTGGCGGTCGGGACCGCTGAGGATGTACGCGTTGTTCCCGTACGTCCCGAGGTTCGGCACGACCTCTACGAGGTAGTGGCCGTCTCCGTACACGTGTTCCACGTCCGCCGCCTCCTCCCGCCGCCCCGGGTAGGGATGCGGCAAGCCTACTCCCGCGGGGCCGCAAGCGGGGGTGGGGCTGCCCCTGACACCCCGGCGGTCCCCAGCCCCCAGCGCGTTCCGGAGCGCCCCCCGGCCCGCCCGGCAGAGCGCCACGCCAGTCCCTCCGCGACGAGGTCGCCGAGCAGCCGCCGCAGGCGCTCCCGTTCCTCGCCCCCGGGGTCCAGCCGCCGGAGCAGCGTGGACTCGCGGAGCCCGGCGCCGTCCGACGCGTGTGCCTCGCGGAGGGCGGCGAGCAGGCGGCCGCGCGCCTGGCGGTCCGATCCTTCGAAGCGCCCCTGCGCGCGCACCGGCTCCGCCACCTCGCCCGCCGCGAACCGCGGGCGCGCCGCGCAGACCGAGGCGAGCACGCACCCCTCGCAGCGCGGCCGGGGGAGGCAGACGCGGGCGCCGTAGTCCATGAGCGCCGGGTTCCACCGCGCCGCCTCGCCGCGCGGGAGCAGCCGCGCCGCCGTGGCGGCGATGTCCGCCGCGCGGGTCTCCTTCGCCGGCTGCAGGTCGCCGTGGACCAGCCGCCCCAGCACCCGCACCACGTTCGTGTCCACCGCCGGGACGTCCTCGCCCCAGCCGAACGTCCGCACGATGGCCGCCGTGAACGGCCCGACCCCCGGCAGCGCGAGCAGCGCCTCCGGGTCGCGAGGCAGCGCGCCCCCGTATCCGCCCTCGGCGGCGGGGCGCACGCATCGCATGGCGACCTCGTGCAGGGCGACCGCACGTCGCGGGTACCCCGCGCGCCCCCACACCCGCAGCACCTCCGCGCGGTCGGCCCGCGCGAGGTCCCCCAGCGTCGGGAACGCCGCCATCCACCGCTCGTGGATCTCCAGCACGCGGGCGATCTGCGTCTGCTGCGCCGCGACTGCCGCGACCAGCGCCGAGTACGGGTCGCGAGCGGTGCGCCAGGGGAACGGCGACTCGTTCGCCTCGTACCACGCGAGCAGGCGACGGCGAATCGCGCGGATGCGGGAGGGGGGGAGGGGGGTGGAAATGGCGTGGATCACGTCGAGCAGGCTACAGGGTCAGGGGAGGTGGGCTGTGAAGGATGCCAAGAAGTTCTTCGTCCCGTAACGTGCCTACGCGAATTACCGGCACTATTGTGCTATTTTCACGCAAGTGGAGGATGCATCCATGGCACAGCAGGCGCAGCAGCAGCCGATGAGACCGCAAGACTGGAAGAGGGCTGCGGACAACCTTCGAACGCTGTCGCGGAAGGCTGCGTCAGCCGCCGAGCAGACAGCCCGAACTAAATAGGATTCCGCACGAGTGGCCGTCCTCGCGGTTGTCTTCGACTTTGATGACACCTTGGTCCCGGACTCGACAAGCGCGCTGCTCACCGCGTACGACATCGACGCGAAGGACGTCTGGCGGACCAAAGCTGCCGCCCTCGTTCAGGCCGGATACGACCCTCCGCTCGCCTACTTGAACCTCCTTCTCGCGAGGTTCGCGGCGGCTCGTTGCCGGGCCTCTCGAACGCGGCTCTCCGTGACTTTGGGCGGAATACCGTCGAGAAGACGTGGTTCCCCGGTCTCCCCGATCTCTTCGAGGACCTCCGCAATGTCGTGGAAGAATACCGAGACGTCAGCGTGGAGTTCCACATCATCTCGGGCGGGCTACAGCCAATCATTGAGGGCTGCCCGAGCGTTCAGAAGTACGTTTCCGGGGTTTACGCTTGCCAACTTGCGGAGGGTGACGACGGTATGGTCGCCGAGGTCCGGCGCTGCGTGACGTTCACTGAGAAGACCCGATTCCTGTTCGAGATCAACAAAGGCATAGCCCCGGCCGACGCCCAGACGAAGCCGCATCTGGTTAATGAAAAGGTGGACGAGGGCGCGCGTCCGGTCCCGCTCCAGAACATGACCTACGTCGGAGACGGGCTGACCGACATCCCCTGCTTCTCGTTGATCGAGAAGAACGGAGGGCTCGCTTTCGCGGTTTTCAAGCGCGGAGAGGAGTCCGCGAAGCAGCAATTCCAGCAATTGCTGGCCACACACCGGGTGAGCAGCATGCACAGTCCGGACTTCCGCCCTGATGGTGACCTCGGTGCCATGCTCCGTCTCGCGGTGGGTAACCGCGCTGCACAGATTCAGTTGGGAACTCAGCGAGCTCTCGCGTAGCCCCTCCGCCCCACCCCACCTCGTGCGATAATCGGAGCGGATCACGCCTCGCGCCGCTTGGTGCGTCGCGGCGAGGCTGGGCGATCCTGAAGGACTGACGCACCCGCATGACGCGGGGTTTCGACACGTGACGACTGCTCCCGGAGCCGCGGCCCTGCCGCTGGCGCACGTTCTGCCTGTGACCGCCGAGGTGAACGCGGCGGGCCACCTCGCCGTCGGCGGGTGCGACCTCCGCGACCTCGCGGACCGCTTCGGCACGCCCCTCTACGTCTACGACACCGCCACCGTGCGGCAGGAGCTCCACCGCTACCGGGACGCCTTCACCTCGGCGTACCCGGACAGCGAGGTCGTCTACGCGTCCAAGGCGTTCCTCAACCGCCCGTTCGCGCGATTCGTGGCGTCCGAGGGGTTCGGCTTCGACGCCGTCTCCGGGGGCGAGATCGCCACGCTGCGCGCCGCCGGGGTGGACCTGGGGCGCGTCTACCTGCACGGCAACAACAAGACTCCGGAGGAGTTGCGGCTGGCGGTCACCTCCGGCGTCGGGCGCATCGTGATCGATGGCGAGTGGGAGGTCGACCTGCTGGAGGGCATCGCCGCCGAGGCGGGCGTCGTTCAGCGCGTGCTGATCCGCGTCTCGCCCGGCATCGACGGGCACACGCACGAGAAGACCACCACCGGCATCCTCGACTCCAAGTTCGGCATGCCGATCGTCACCGGGGCGGCGGAGCGCGCCGTGCGCGCCGTGGTCGCCTCGCCGCACCTGGAGTTCCGCGGCATCCACATGCACCTCGGCTCCCCGATCTTCGAGATGGAGCCGTACGGCGCCGCCGTGGAGGTCATGGCGCAGTTCATCGACGAGGTGTGCCGTCAGAAGATCGGCGTGGAGGTGCCGGAGTTCTCGCCGGGCGGCGGCTTCGCCGTGGCCTACCGCGACGAGCAGCAGGCACCCGCCTACACGGAGTACGCGAACGTCATCGCCACCACGCTGAAGCGCGAGGCGGACGCGCGCGGCTTCGCGCTGCCGCACATGACGGTGGAGCCGGGGCGCAGCATCGTCGCGCGCGCGGGCATGGCCGTGTACACCGTGGGCGCGCGCAAGGAAGTGCCGGGCATCCGCACCTACGTCAGCGTGGACGGCGGCATGGCGGACAACCCTCGCGTCGCCCTGTACGGCTCGCAGTACGAGGCCGTCCTCCCGGACCGCCCCTTCGCCCCGAACGAGGAAGTCGTCACCATCGCGGGCAAGTTCTGCGAGTCCGGCGACATCCTGATCAAGGACATCGCCCTGCCCCGGCTCCGCGCCGGGGAGCTGCTGGCCATGCCCGCCGCCGGTGCGTACCAGGTGGCCATGGAGTCCAACTACAACCTCGCGCTGCGCCCCGCCGTCGTCATGGTGGAGAACGGGCAGGCGCGCCTCATTCGCCGCCGCCAGACGTACGAGGATCTCGGCGCGCTGGACGTGGACGAGTAGCGTATGACCAGCGCGCCGCCGGAACGCCCGGAGGGGGCTCGCAACGCCTGGGGGCTGCGCGGCCATGACGCCGCCGTGGAGGCGCTGCGACGCGCCATCCGATCCGGGCACCTCGCGCACGCGTTCCTGCTCGGCGGGCCGCCGGGCGTCGGCAAGACCGCGCTCGCGCGCCGCCTCGCCGCCACGCTCGTTGCGCCGAGCGCGGATGACGCCACGGTCCCGGACCTGGAGGCGCGCGCCGCGCGCCAGATCGAGGCGGGGACGAACCCGGACGTGGAGCGCATCGCCATCGGCGGCGTATGCGATGAGGCGCAGCACGATCACGCCGCCGACCGCTCGACGCGCATCCGCATCTGCCAGGTGCGCCGCCTGGAGCGCGTCTCCTCGCTCGCCCCGTTCGCCGCGCCGCGCCGGGTCTTCATCATCGACGCCGCGGACGACCTGCAGACCGAGGCGGCCCATGCGATCCTGAAGACGCTGGAGGAGCCGCCGCCCAGCGCGCTCTTCGTCCTCGTCGCCGCCGATCCGGACGCGCTGCTGCCCACCATCCGATCGCGCTGTCAGGAGTTCACCCTGCGGCCGATGCCGCACCACCTGCTGGCCGCCGCTCTGCAGGAGGACGCCGCGCTGCCCGCCGCCGAGGCGGCCGCGCTCGCGCACCTCGCGCACGGCCGGTACGGCCTCGCGATGCGCGTGCACGCCGACCCGACGATGGCCGTCCTACGCGAGTCGGCCGAGGCCGAGGCGGCGCGCGTGGCCACCGGCAGCCGCAACGAGCGCTTCGACGTCGCCGATCGCCTCGGCAACGCGTGGTACCGCGAGCGCGAGAGCGTGCTGGCGACCATCGACCTGTGGCGCGAGTGGTGGCGCGGGGCGCTGCTGGAGAGCGCCGGCGTCGAAAGCAGCAGCACGGGCGCCGCGCACACGCACATCGAATGCAACGCCGCGGATGCGCTGCGCGCCCTGCGCGCGGTGCAGACGGCACGCGAGCACCTGCTCGCCAACACCAGCGCGCAACTGGCGCTGGAAGTCATGATGCTCAACCTGCCGACGCTCCCACGGGGGGCCGTCGCGGGCGGAACGGAGGATCGCATCGCGGCGACTGCCGGCGCGTAGCGTGGATCCTCGCGCGCGCGATCGGGCCCCGGCGGCGGGGTGCGGCGATGCGGAACACACATGGTGGCGACCACGGCTTCCTCGGGAACGTCGGTGGGCGGAGGGGTCGCCGGGATCCGCTTCGTCGAGGCGGGCCCGATCTCCTATTGCTCCACCGGCGCGCTGAACGTCGCCGCCGGCGACTACGTCGTCGTGCGCACGGATCGCGGCGAGCGGCTGGGCTGGGTGGTGCTCGGCCCGGACCAGGTGCTGGGCGCGAATCTCGACCGCCCGATGCGCGTGATCGACCGCCTGGCGAGCGCGGACGACGTCGACGCGTACCGCGAGCAGCAACGGCGCGCCGCGGAGGACATCGCGCGCGTGCAATCGATCGCCACGCGGCGCGATCCGCGCGTGCGCGTGGTGAGCCTCGCGTACGACCTCGCGGGGAAGCACAGCGACATCGCGTTCGTATCGCGCGAGCAGGACGAGGGGGAGTGGCTGCGCCGCGAGGCGGGCCGCCAGCTCGGCGCGGACGTGCACGTGGAGCACGTGGGCGACCGCGACCGCGCGAAGGCGCTCGGGGGCGTGGGCCAGTGCGGGCGCGCGCTCTGCTGCGCCTCGTGGCAGGTGGAGTTCCCGGCGATCTCGATCAAGATGGCGAAGGACCAGGGCCTCGCCCCGAACCCCTCGAAGATCTCCGGCGTCTGCGGGCGGCTGCTGTGCTGCCTCTCCTTCGAGCTCGAGGCCTACCGCGAGATCATGGGCACGCTGCCGAAGGTGGGGAAGCGCATTAGCACGCCCGTCGGCCGGGCGAAGGTCATCTCCATCAACGCCCTGACGGAGGTCGTTCGGATCCGCGTGGATGAGACCGGCGAGGTGGTGGAGATGACCGCCGCCGCGCTGCGCGACCAGTACGGCACGGCGGTGCGCCCCGCCGACCTCGAGGATGCGCTGGAGCGTCCGCTGCACGAGCAGGATCGCGATCGCCGCGACAATCTGCTCGCCGTCCTCGAGCCGGTGCCCGCGCCCACCGCTCCGCGCCGTCCTCGACCCGCGCAGGACGAGGAGCCGGGCGAGCGGCCCCCGCGCACGCGCGCCCGCCGCGAGCGCGGCCCCGCCGACGTCACCTCGACGCGACCGGCGCGCCAGGGCGTGGCGGGACGCCGGCCCGCTCGTCCCGCGGGCGGCACCGCCGAGGCAGCCGCCGGCGAGGCGCGCCCGCCCCGTCTGCCGCGAGCACCCCGTCCGCCGTCCGCGAGCGCCGAGGGTGCCGAGGGCATCGCGGGCGCGGAGCAAGCACGTGCCGCCCGTCCGCCACGCCCCGAGGGGGCATCGGAGGCGGGGGACCTCGGTCCGGACGGCGCGCCGCGTCGCCGCCGTCGTCGCGGGCGTCGAGGTGGTCGCGGCCGGGGCGGCGAGGGCGGGTCCGAGGGCGCGCCTGCGACCGAGTAGCACCCGGGTAGCAACCGGGCACGACCGGGCAGGCGTCGCGGCCGGCTCATCGAGCGGTGGAGGAGGCGGACGCATGGCGGCGAACCGGAACGCGATTGTGGACGCGGCGTGGGTGCGCGACCACCTGCACGATGCGGAGGTCGTGTTCCTGCACGTGGGCACCGAGCGCGCGGAGTACGAGGCGGGCCACCTCCCCGGCGCGGTCTGGGCCGAGGGCTACGACCAGCTCACGGTCACCCGCGGGGGCGTCCGCGCGCTGGTCCCGTTCCGCGAGGAGATGGAGGCGAACCTCGGCCACCTCGGGATCAACGAGGCGAAGACGGTGGTCTGCGTCGCCTCGGGCAAGTCGATGTGGCCCTATCGCGCCTACTGGGTGCTCCGCTACTACCATTTCCCCCGCGTCCACGTCGCGGATCGTTCGGTCACCGCGCTCGCGCGCGAGGGCATCGCGCTGACGGCGGTCGAGCCGCGCCTCGCGGGTACGAGCTGCCAGCTGTCGGAGCCGGACGCGGGCGTGATCTCGATGTGGGATGAGGTGCTGTCCGCGGCGAAGGGCGTCGGCGAGGCGCGCATCCTGGACTGCCGCACGGACGGCGAGTTCGCCGGCACGCCCGGGCCCCATCCCGCGCCGCGGCTCGGCCGCATCCCTCGCGCGTCGCACCTGAACTGGGAGCTGTTGATGGACGCGGACGGCCGCTTCCTGCCGCTCGACCAGATCCGCTCGCTCTTCGCCGCGGCGGGCATCGACGGCACGAAGCCGGTGTTCCCGTACTGCGGCGGCGGCATCCGCTCCGCCGCCTCGTGGTTCGCGATGTACGAGCTGCTCGGCTGGACCACCGCGCGCAACTACGACGGATCGTGGGCCGAGTGGGCCACCCGCACCGAGCTCCCGATCGAGACCAGCGCGCCCTAGCGAGCGCCGTCGAGGCTCGCTCGCTCACGTGGCGCCGTCGTGCTGAGCGGGGCGGGAGGAGATGAAGATCGAAGAGGCTTCGCCCCTTCGCGCATCCCCGGGCATCCCGGCGTGAGGGCGGCCGAGGAGACTGCCGTGGGCGGACCTCCCCTCCCCCTCTCGGTGAGGAGGGGACATTCAGGACTGTACCCGTCGCACGGTAGGCTTACTCTCCCAAAGAGCGGTCGACGATCACCGCAGGGGAGGTGTTCGATGGCGTTGGCGAAGCGACTGGCGGACATCCAGTACGTTCTGGGCGCGGCGCTCGCTGTGCTAGCTGGCCTCGTTACGTGGTCAGTTTGGGCTCGCGACGCTACGCGCGACTGGCCGCTTGTGCCTCACGTCCTGTTCTATGCCGCGCTGGGAGCGATTGTTTTCGGAATCGCCGTCGTGGTGCTGCGGGAGTTTGGGACGGTCTACCGAATGCTCACCCGAAGACATGGCTGGGACACGTTCGAAGCGCCCGCCCCCCTTGGCTCCGAATCAGCGGAAACACTCGCCCTGCTGAAGGAAGTTCGCAACGAACTGGTGGGCGACGGGCAGCCAACGCCTTCGGTGTTTCGGTTCGACCGGCGCTCCCTAATTCTCGACCGGCCATTCGTCGATCTCACGGGACTGTTTCCACAGCGTGAGGGCGACGAACCGTCGTTCACCGTGCGCGTCAACCTGACGAACGTGTCTGGATATCCAGTGACCATCAGTGGCGTTGACGGTCAGATGTCAGTCGATGGCCGTCCTTGTTTGATGGCGCGCACGCGGCCGATCCAGCGGCATCGGTTCAACGACGCATCCGACTACCGGTCAATCGAGATCGAGCAGCCTGTATCCGCCCAGATGCATGAATACATGGTGCGTCCTGCCATGCTCGGTGCCGCTCGGACTGGTCTGGCTGACCCGAATAGTGCGCTAGGGATCAACCTCAACGGACTTCGATTGACGGGCCAAGTGCACGGGCCGAACGGTGATGAGGAGTTGCGAGACTGTCACATCTACATGACCCTCACTGTGAGAGGGCCCGTCACAGACATCGAGTCTGCGCGTCGCGTGACGCTCTGGGAGGGCATCGTCTTCGCGGACTCCCAACGCTATGACCAGCTCGGTCGCGTGAGGGAGACCAGTGCTCAATGAGCGGGGCATACGTCAGAGGATCAGCGGTGACAAGCACGCGCAGCGTCTCGCGGAAGTGATCGAGTCGCGCCACCCTCGATGGTGTTGGTGTGCACATCTCCCCGGACGCTCCTTCGTCCGATGGTTGACCGTCTCGTCCGGCGGGCCCGTGGGGGCGCAGCCCCCACAACAACAACCCCCTTCCCGGGAGGGAAGGGGGCAGGGGGATGGGCGTCCCCCGCGTGCACCTCGACAGTCGTCCTTTAGCGGGCGGCCGCCTTCGTGGCGGCGCCGAGGAGGCGCTCGATCTCTGCGAGGTGCTCGTGGAAGTGGTTGGCGTGGTACACCACGAGCTGCCGGATCGAGCGGCGCTGCCCCCGGATGTACCCGGGGCGTCCCCACGCCGCGTCCGGGGTGCGCGACAGCAGTTCGATGGTGCGCCCGAGCGCGTCCTCGATGCGTTGCAGCAGCTCCTTCGCGGGCAGGGCCTCCAGGTCGGTCGCCTCGTAGCCGGACGGGAAGGGCTTGCGGGTCGGGTCGCTCATCGTCGCCATCTGGTGGAAGAAGACATCGTTCGCTTCCGCGAGGAAGGCGACGTGCGCCAGGATCTGCTGCGGCGACCAGCCCTCGGCCGGAGCCTGCCGCATGGCCGCGTCGGCCACGCCGTCCAGCGCCGCGTGGTAGACGCCGGGGATCACCGCGAGCCGGTCCACCAGGTCCGCGTACTTCTCGGGCGCGCCGGTGACGAAGTCGATGCGAGACACTAGTCAACCTCCAGCAGCAGTTCGACCTCGATCGGTGAGTTGAGCGGCAGCGACGCGATGCCGTACGCGAGGCGCACCCCGATGCCGTGCTCCTCGCCGAAGACGTCGCGCAGCAGCTCGCTGGCGCCGTTCACCACGGCGGGGTGGTCCGTGAACTCCGGCGCACAGGCGACCATACCCACCGTGCGGATCACGCGGCAACCCTCCAGCGTGCCGAGCAGGGTGTTCGCTGCGGCGAGCGCGTTGATCGCCGCGACGCGCGCGGCGGCCTTCGCCTGCTCGATGGTCACGTCCACGCCGAGGCGGCCGGGGTGGAGGATCTTGCCGTCCACCGTGGGCAGCTGGCCGGACACGTACACCAGGTCGCGGGTGCGCACCGCGGGGCGGTAGATCGCCAGCGGCTGCGGCACGGGGGGCAGATCGATGCCCAGCGCCTTGAGTCGATCCGCGACGCTCGCTCCGCCCGGTCCGCTCGAGCCTGTCACAGTGCGTCCTCTCCGAGAATCCGCTCGAGGACGCCGGTCAGCTCCTCGTCGCTGTAGAAATGGATGGTCAGCGTGCCGCGCCCCTTCGTGGTGCGCTTGAGCGCGACCTTCGTGCCGAGGCTGCGCTGCAGCGCGGCCTCGAAGCCCGAGGTGATCGTGGCGGGGCCGCGCTCCGGCTCCGCGGCGGGCTTCCGCTTCGGCCGCACGCCTTCGCGTACCATGCGCTCGGTCTCGCGGACGTTCAACTCTCGCTTGACCACGACCTGCCACGCGGCGATGCGCTCGCCCTCGGTCGGCAGGCCGAGGAGCGCGCGGCCGTGGCCCTCGCTGATCTCGCCGCTGGTGATGGAGGCGCGCACTTCCGCGGGGAGCTCCGTGAGGCGCAGCGTGTTCGCGATGGCGGTGCGCGACTTGCCGACGCGCTCGGCGACCTCGCGCTGGGTGAGGCCGAACTCCTCCATCAGGCGCTGGTATGCGATGGCCTCCTCGATCGGGTTGAGGTCGGCGCGCTGGACGTTCTCGACGATCGCGATCTCGAGCAGCTCCTGCGGCGTGGTCTGGCGGACCGTGACCGGGACTCGCTGCAGGCCCGCGGCCTTCGCAGCGCGCAGCCTGCGCTCACCGGCGATCAGCTGGTAGACCGTGCGCCCGTCGACGCCGCGCTCCTCGGTGACCAGTAGCGGCTGGATGATCCCGTACAAGCGGATCGAGTCCGCGAGCTCCGCGAGGCGCTCCGGGTCGATGACGGTGCGCGGCTGCTGCGGGTTGGGGACGATGTCCTCGATCGCGACGTCCGTGGAGGGGACCCGCTCGTCGCGGGGGGTCTGCTCGGCCTCCGGAATGAGCGCGGACAGCCCGCGCCCCAGCCCGCCTTTACGCGCCATGCATCTGCTCCCGGGGGGTCTGAACGGCGTGATCGATCGGCGTCAGATCGGTGCGGGCCAGGTCGCGCGGCGTCGAGGGGATCGTCGCGACCTCGTGGGGCGTCGCCGGCACCGTTGCGGGGAGGCCGGGCGCGGTCACCACGGCGGGAACCTGCGGGAGCAGGTCGCGTGCTCGCAGCGCCGCCACGAGTTCGTCCGCCAGGTCGTCGTAGGCGCGGGCGCCCGCGCTCGTGGGATCGAAGACGTTGATCGGCTCGCCGTGGCTCGGCGCCTCGGCCAGGCGCACCGAACGAGGGATCACGGCGCGGAAGGTGTTGGCGAAGTGCACGCGCACCTCCGCCTCCACCTCGCGCGAGAGGTTGGTGCGCGCATCGAACATGGTCAGCACGACACCCCGGATCACCAGGCGGGGGTTGAGGTTCCGCCGCACGAGGTCGATCGTGTGCGAGAGGTGGCTCAGCCCCTCCAGCGCGAAGTACTCGCACTGCACGGGGATGATCACCTCGTCCGCGGCGGCGAGTGCGTTCACCGTGAGCAGGCCGAGCGAGGGTGGACAGTCGACGAGGATCACGTCGAAGCGCGAGCGCAGCGAGTCCAGCGCGCGCTTCATGCGGAACTCGCGCGCCATGACGGAGACGAGCTCCACCTCGGCGCCGGCGAGCGCAGGCGTGGTGGGGAGGATGCACAGCCCGGGCGTCGCCGTCTCGCGGACGGCGGGGCCGAGGGGCTGCTCGTCGACGAGCGCCTCGTACAGCCCGCCCTCGTCGTCCTTCGTCGCGCCGACGGCGGAGGTGGCGTTGGCCTGCGGGTCGGCGTCGACGATCAGCACGCGCAGGTGGCGAGCGGCAAGCGCGGCGGCAAGCGACACCGTGGTGGTCGTCTTGCCGACGCCGCCCTTCTGGTTCGCCAGCGCGATCACGACGCTCACGGCCGGTCCCCCTGCGCGCGCTCTCCCGGGATGTCTCCGGGGGTGGCAGGCACGATGCCCGCCCGGGCCTCGAGTTCCGCGCGGGCGGGAAGGGGTGCAGCGCCGGGGCGCTCCACGCACGCCGCGGCGCAGGCAGCCGCCAGCCGCCCGGCCACGTCTTCTCCCGCGCGCATCGCGAGTATAAGGGCGGCCGCGAACACATCGCCCGCGCCGGTCGCGTCGACCACCTCCGCCGGGAGCGCGGGCACGGAGCGCACGTCTTCGCCGCCGACCGTGCGCGTCCTGATCTCCGCCCCCGCCGCGCCCAGCGTGCGCACCACGCGGCGGGATCGCGCGACCAGCGCGTGCAGGTCGCCGGGCGCCCAGCCGGCGGTCTCCTCCGCAGAGAGGCACACGGTGACGTGCGGGCGCGCGGCGTCGAGCAGCGCCGCCGAGGGTGCGCGCAGGTCCTCGATCGTGCCGTCCTCACCAACGCGGCGCTGGAGTCCCTGCGCCAGGAGCGCCGTCTCCGCCGCCGGGCAGGCGTCCAGGAACGCGCTCACCTCGATGTCGCCGGGCAGCAGCGGGCCGAGCACGACCGTGCGTGGTGCTGGCCACTCGCGCGGGATGTCCGCGGGGCTCAGCGGGCGGATCGGCCGGGCGAGGACGCGCTGGTGTCGCCGGCCATCGTCCAGGCGGTGCTCCAGGGTCATCGTCTGCTCCCCGGGGATCACCGCGAAGTCATGCCCGGCGAAGGCGGAGAGGTCGGCGTCGCTGCCGGCAGCGGCGAGGATGTGCGCGCGCACCCCGAGGGCGGTCGCCGTTCGTGCGGCATACGTGACGGCGCCGCCGGGCCGGCGATCGCCATCCAGCACGTCCCACGTCACGGCGCCGACGATGAGCACCGGGCCGGGGTGGAGGCCACTCTCAGTCACTGGCGTGCACTCTCGGTCATTGGCACGTGCTCTCGGTCACCAGGCCGTCGCTCAACGCCATCCTGCGACCGGGAGCGCGTCCGTCCTCACCGATACGTACCGGACGTTACCCCTCGTCCGGCAGCACCTCGACCTGGCGGCGGTCGCCGGCGCCAACGCTTTCCGTGCGCACGCCGGGCTCCTGCTCCAGTGCGAGGTGGACGATGCGCCGCTCGGAGGCCGGCATCGGCTCCAGGGTGATCACGTCGCCCGTCTCGCGGACCTCCTGGGCGACCTCGTGGGCGAGGTCGACGAGCGTCTGCTCGCGCCGCCGCCGGTAGCCCTCGATGTCCAGCCCGTAGACCGGGGCATCCTCCCCGGTGCGCCCGACGATCGTGTTCACGAGGTACTGGAGCGACGACAGGGTCTCGCCCCGGCGGCCGATGAGCAGTCCCAGCTCGTCGGAGGTGTCCTCGTCCTCGCCGTACACGTCCAGCACCTGGGCGACCAGGCCCAGCCCGTCGCCCGGCGTCTCCGGGTCGCGCGCGCTGATTTCGGTGCGGGGCAGGCCCAGCAGGTTCAGGACGTCACGGAGCGTGCTGCCCGCCAGGTCCAGCTCGTCGGCGTAGTCGCCGGCGGGGCGGTTCGGCACGTCATCGGGGGCGTCAGGGATGCGGATCTCCTCGGCGGCGGGGACGGTGTACCCTCGCGCACGCTCAGGTCGGGCCCGCTCGTCGCGACCCCCGCGGCCTCCGCGAGCGCCGGGCCGGTCTTCTCGCTCGCCGCGGCCCTCCGCGCGCCCGCCGCGAGCGGCCACGGGGGCCTCCGCGGTGCGCTCGCCGGGCTCGCCCGCGCCGCCACGGCGACCACGACCGCCCCGGCGACCCCTGCGGCGGCGAGGCTCCTCGCCGGCCGGCGCGTCACCGGCGCGGGGGGACTCACCGGGCTCGCGGGTCGGCGGCAGGTCGTCGCCCTCGTCTTCGTCCTCGTCCTCGTCGGTGTCGCGAGGCCGGGCGACCTCCGGCTGCGTGCGCCGGTCGCCACCCTGGCCACCACGGGCACCCCCGCGGCCGCCGCGGCCACCCCGCGGGCGGTTGCCGCCGCCGGTGGTCATCACGGAGTCCTTCGCCGTGACGCGGACGATGGCGTCCTCGGAGCCGAAGCCGAGGAACCCGGCCTTACCCTCGGTGATTACGTCGACGTCGACCTGGTCGCGGCGCAGGCCCAGGCGATTGAGAGCCCGCCCGATTGCCTCGTCGACCGTCTTCCCGCTGGCTTCCTCTATCCGCATCAGTCGTCCTCGATTCGGTCTGGTCCCCGCCGGGGACCTCAGCGTGCTGGTTGAGTGCCGGTCGCGCGGCATCGCGCCGGTGGTCCGGGCGGTGCGAGGGCCGGCGCATGCCGATCCGCTCCTGCACCATCCGCGGAACAAGCGAGCCCCAGGTGAAGTCACCGGGCCCCACGAACATCCACTGCAGGACGATGCCGATGATCGTGCTCGACGCCCAGTAGAGCCCGACGCCTGCCGGTGTCGCGACGACGAACCACGAGAACATCGCGGGCATCATCCACTGCATCATCTGGTTCGTCTGGCGCTGCTGTTCGCTGGTGGCCGCCGCCCGGTTGGTGGAGATCCGCTGCTGGAGCCACATGGAGGCGAAGACGATCGCCACCAGGAAGTAGTTGCCCGGGGCGGCCAGGTCCATGCCGAAGAAGGTGGAGGAGAGCGGGATGGCGTCCTGGACGATCGGGTAGTCGTAGAGCCGGTGCGACAGGTCCAGGACGCCCTCGGGCGTGCCGCCGAGGGTGATCCGGATGACCTGGTACAGGGCGATGAAGATCGGGAACTGGATCAGCTGGGGGCCCAGGCAGCCCAGCGGGTTCACGCCGGCCTCGCGGTAGAGCTTCATCACCTCTTCCTGGCGGCGCCGGGGGTCGGTGTACTTCTTCTGGATCTCCTGCATCTGGGGCTGGATCGCCTGCAGCCCCTTCATGGAGTTGAGCATGCGCAGGGTCAGCGGGAACATCAGCGCCCGCGAGATCACGGTGAAGGAGAGGATCGCGAGCCCGTACGAGCCGCCGAGGACCACGGTCAGCAGGACCATGACGTTGATCAGCGGCGTCTCGAGCGCGGTCTGCCAGATGGCTCCGATCGGCATGCTTCCCCGCTACTCCGCGCTTACTTGCCGTCGCTCTGGGGCGGCTGCACGTTGAAGGTCCTGATGTCGCCGCTGGCGGGGTCCACCCGCAGCAGCTGGTGGTCGGTGCTGACGAAGTAGACACCCGCGTCCGTGAGGGTGCCGTTGGCGTCGATGGTGGTCTTGTCCGCGGTCCGCGTCCACTTCTGCGTGCCGTCCGCAGGATTGAGCCCCAGGATCGTCCCGTCCCGGTCGGCGACCACCAGGGTGCCCCCGGCAAGCACGGGGGCGGCGCGGAACTCGAGGCCCTGCTGCCGGAAGTGCCAGAGCTCCTTGCCGGCACGGTCCAGCGCATACACGGAGCCGCGCATGGTGGCGACGTAGATCGCCTGCTGGGTCGCCAGCGGCTTGCCGACGAACCAGCCGTCGCCGGTGAAGCGCCACTTCTCGGTCCCGCCCGCGATGTCCAGGGCGTGCAGCGCGCGGTCGAAGGAGGGCACGAGCAGCACATCGCCGTCGACCACGATGTCCGCTGCGGCCGCGCCGGAGCCGCTGTGCTTCCACTCGGGCGCGCCGGAGTCCGCGTTGACGGCGACCAGCTCGCTGCTGTCCAGCGTGCCGATGAAGATGCGGTTCTGCTGCAGGGCCGGGGCACCCCAGACGCGGCCCTTGGTGGGCTGGAAGCTGGCCACCGTCTTTCCGGTCCCGGTGTCCAGCACCAGCAGGTGCCCGTTCTCGCTGGACACGTACAGGCGGGTCCCGCGGAGGACGGGTGTGGCGACCACGGCCTCGCCCAGGTCGGCTCGCCAGGCCTGCGTGAAGGTGCCGTTCTCCAGGTTCAGGCGCAGCACCTGGCCCGCATATGTCGCCAGGTAGATCGCGGAGCCATCGACAAGAGGTGTGGCGTAGAACGGGCTCGGCGCGCTCGTGGAGGTGCGTCCGATGATGTTGGTGGTGGTGGCGCCCTTGACCTCGAAGTCTGTGATGCGTTCGCCTGCGGCGTTCAGGGCGGTGATGCGGCCAGTTCCGGACTGGACCAGGAGCGTGCCGTTCGCGGTGGCGACGGGCGGGGCCCAGCCCTGCGGCGGCGTCATCTGGCCCGTGCAGCCGGTCACCACGAGGAGCGAGACGGCGAGGGCGGTCGTGACGAGCGCGAGGCGGCGTTTCGCAGTGCGGGGGGCGCGTGAGATACCGCCGCGGGGATGATGTTTCACGTGAAACATCATGCGAGATGTCCGCGGACAGCGGCGTCAGGCACCGGGTCGTAGCCCCCGCCGCCACCGGGACGGCAGCGGCCGAGACGCTTCGCGGCCAGCCACGTGCCGCGCGCGGCCCCGTGACGTTCGATCGCCTGGTAGGCGTACCGGGAGCACGAGGGTTCGTAGCGGCAGGCGACGCCCAGACCGGGCGAGATGAATCGCTGGTAGAGGCGGATCATCGCGAGCAGGGTCGTCTTCACGACGCTCGGTCCTCCATGAGAACGCCCAGTTTCTCGCCTATGCTCTCGACTGCTCGCGCGATCTCGTCGAATCGCGCGCTCGCACAGGACGGCTGCGGGACGATCACCACGTCGAAGCCGGCGAGCCAGCGCTGGCTTCGCGCGATCATTCGTAGCTGCCGCTTCACGCGGTTCCGCACCACCGCGCCGCCAACGCGCCGGCTCACCGCAAAGCCCAGGCGGGTGGTTGGCCCGTGTGTCCGGCGCGCCACCACCGTCAGCAGCGCGTGCCGTGCCCTGCGCCCGGTCCGCATGGTTGCCGCAAAGTCCTGGCTGCGCCGGAGTCGCTCCGGAGCGATCCGCCGGAGGGCGGACGGGGGTCCGGACGAGGGCGGTTGCGAACCCTGGGTCACGTCACCCTCCTCGCGACCGCGAGGGTCGGCGAGCACCGGGCGAGGTGGTCGGGGTCAGGATGATGCGTGCTCGATGCGGGTACCCGGACAGGCTGGCCGGTTAGACCGTCAGTCGCGCGCGGCCGCGCTCGCGGCGGCGGGAGATGATCGCCCGCCCGTCTTTCGTGGCCATGCGCGCACGGAAGCCCAGCTTGCGCTGGCGCGGCTTGCGCTTCGGCTGCCAGGTCCGTTTCACCGTCGCTCCGATCGCTGCTCTTAGCCGACCAAGTATAGGGAACCGCCCGGGGTGGAGCAACGAGCCCTCCGGCTCTCCCCGAGACCGGCTGCCCCCAAGCGGGGAACGCGGGTACACTCGCCCTGATCGAGAGAGGGCACCCGTCGAGGCGCGCGGGGAGGCATGCTCATGAGGCGATTGATCGGGGCGGCCGTTGCCGGCGCGGGGATGGCGCTCCTGCCGCTGATCGCGCTGGCCGAGGGGCCCGCGCAGGGCGCATTGGCGCAGGGGCGAGCGGTGGCTCCCCCTCACGACATGACGGCGATCGTGCTGGTCACGGTGCTGGTCCTCGCTGGCTTCTTCGCGGTGCTCGGCGTCGGCTACCTCTACCGTCGCGAGCGCCACCTCGACTGGGTGTTCCAGGCCCCGGCCGCTCCGCACGACGATCACGCCGCGCACTGATCGAATCACGCTGGCCCGGGCGCACCCCGCGGCAGCGTCCAACCCACATGCGCGGTGGCAGGGTCGCGCTGCATGAGGCGATTCCGATCTGCAACAGTGCCGTCGTTGTGCCGTGTTGTGACGTGGCCGCGGTGTCTGGTCGCGTGTGCACCACGTGATCCCGGCGCGAGCCAGCGATGGTGGGCGACGCACGGGCGCGTGCTGCGCGCAAGGCGCACGAGTGCACATGTCCGTCCTGGGCGCGGCTTCTGTGAGACGAGGCGAGCGTCCGGATCCCGCGAGAACTAGACGGTTTCTGGCTCCGCAGTGACGGCGCGTTCCTGCTCCATCGCGTTGAGGACCTCGGTGCGGCGCTGCGTGACGCGCGCGACCTTCGCGCGGATCTCCTCGCGCAGGAGCGTCAGGTGCTCGACCTTGTGATCGACGACCTCGAGCTGTCGCATCAGCGCGCCGAGGATCTGGTCGGACCGCTTCAGGCGTTCGGGGAGCTCGCGGTCGGGGCGGCGCGTGGAGACCATCTGCTGCTGCAGCTCCTCGGCCTCGACCATGTCCTTGATCTCGGACAGGGTGAAGCCCAGGAGATCCTGGAGCTGCTTGATGTAGCCGATGCGCGTGACATCGTTCTCGGAGTAGAGGCGGAAGCCGCCCTCCATGCGCTCGGGCGGACGGAGGAGACCCTTCTCCTCGTAGAAGCGCAGGGTGCGCTGCGTGACGCCGGTGCGATCGGCGACCTCGCCGATCTGGAACCGGGCGAGGGCGCTGTCGACGGTGTCCGCGTTGGCATTCATCGAGGGCATCCTAGGTACGCCCATCCGGGGGCGTCAAGGAACATTGTCGTACGCGCGGGCGCCGCCGGTGGGGTGGCTTCGGGGATTTCGCCGAAATTCAGCGCGAGTTTTGGCGGGTCTGCCGCCGAAGCTGCGGCCGGCCGCGCCTACAGGTCGTCGTCGTCGT
Source organism: Dehalococcoidia bacterium (assembly GCA_041674525.1). GTDB lineage: Bacteria > Chloroflexota > Dehalococcoidia > UBA2979 > UBA2979 > SHYQ01. The sequence goes on from JBAYVN010000011.1 coordinate 22,927, forward strand.
CATCGTCGTCGTGGTCGTGGGCGCTGACGCGCGGGGCGCCGATGATGGGGGTCGCGCGCTCCTCCCGACGCTTCGGCGCGGGCACCGCGTCGGCGGCCTGCACGGTCGCGCGAATGTCGGCGGCGCTTCCGGAGACGAGGACCACGGGAGCCCCCGCGTCGCGCCAGGCCTCCAGCGTGGCGGCGTCCGGGACGGCGCTGGCGGCGATCATCAGGTGCGCACCGGTGAGCGAGGCGACGCGCCGCAGCGCAAGCTGGTCGCGGACGGTGATCGCGCCGACCTCGCCGGTCACGACCACGGCATCGAGATCGATCGCCGCCACCGAGCGCAGGCGCTCCGCTTCCTGGTCCGGGCCGAGGAGCAGCACCCGCCCGATGTCGGTGGGCGTGAGCGCGCTGGCCAGCGCGCGACCGTCGTCGAAGAGGAAGAAGTCGGCGCCCGCCTGCTGAGCGGCGGTGACCTCGGCGCCGCTGGCCTCGTCCAGCCAGACTCCGGTGAGCACGCTGTTCGCCAGCGCCACGCCCTCCAGGGCCGCTGCGGACCCGCGCAGGATGACGGCGTCCACGCCGGCCTCAGCGGCAGCCGCGGCAGCGGCGGCGTCGGGCACCTCGGCGACCACGAGCATGTGCCGGACGTGCTGCGTGCGCGCGAGCGCGGTGAAGCCGAAGCCGGCGGGGGCGCGCCCGAGGTCGCGAATGCGATTGCGGAACTTGCTCATCGAAGCACCCTTCGCGCGGCCGTCCGCGTGCTGGATCGGGGGGCCGGAATGGATCGTGTGGAGGGACGGAGTGATGGAGCCGCCGGTGGGACTTGAACCCACGACCTGCTGTTTACGAAACAGCTGCTCTGCCACTGAGCTACAGCGGCGGATCCGTGCAGAGAGTATAGGGACGCGCCGCGCCCTGACTCAAACCGGGGAACCCCGAGGAGGGCGGGGGAGGCGCGGTGGGCGCGTGCACCGGGTGAGGCGCTAGCCGCGGATCAGCTTGAGCAGCGTGCGGGCGAGGATGGCGGTGGCTGCGGAGGCGAAGGCGATTGCGGCCATGCGGATGCTGGTCTGATCCTCGATCGGGAGGATGCGGACGCCGCCGGGGGCCACCTCGATCACGGCGATGGCGCGGGTGCGGGCGCCGGCGCCGCCTCCGCCGCCGTGCCCGGCGGGGGCCTTGTCGCTGGCTTCGGAGCCGCCCCAGCCGAGCCCGAAGCCGTACACGATGTCGGCGACGGGGATGACCGTGCGGTCGCCGGAGATCACCGGCGTGCCGAAGCAGGCTGCCGCGTTGGCGCGGTCCGGGATGCGCGTGACCTCCGCGAGTGCGTCCTCTGTTGCCACGATGAGTGCCTCCTACCGCCCGAGTCCTGCCGCGTCAGCGCTACCGCCGGAGCCGTCTCGCCACCGCGAGCATGCCCGTCGCCACCAGGGCGAGCGCACCGGCGCGGCGCGCGGCCCGGAACCATGGGTCCGAGGTTGCGATGCTCAGATCGTACCGCTCGCCGGGCGCGGCCACCTCGATCGCCACGGGACGGGTGCGGCCGAGGGCGACCGAGACGTGCCAGCTCCGCCCGGCACTGAAGCGGGCGACGCGCCGCTCCACGCGGGCATGGAGTTCGCGGCCGTGGTGGGTGCCGAGGGGGATGCGGTCCACATCGGTGGAGAGCAGGCCGCCGAGTCCTCGCATCGGCGCGGGTCCGGGCAGCGGGGAGGCGGGCGCCGGGGTGGCCATGGGGCTAGAGATCGCGCTCGCGGAACACCCAGAACGAGGTGGCGATGGCGGCCGCGGTGAGCGCTGAGAAGACGAGGAAGACGCGGACGAGATCCCAGACGGGCGTGTGGCCTCGGAACGTGTCGGGGAGCGCGTAGACGACGGCGGTGGTGCTCATCCAGGTGAGGCCGAGGAACTGGAGCACGAATCCGGAGAGCACGACCACCAGCAGCAGGCCAAGGACTGCGAGCAGGACGTTGGAGAAGAGCGTGGAGAAGGTGATGCCCAGCGCGCCGAGGAAGGTGAGCAGCAGGCATACCACGAGCAGCCCGACGACGACGCCGGCGAGCGAGGTGTCCGGCGCCGCGTAACGGATGATGAGGTAGGAGAAGGGGATCATGACCAGCAGGTAGATCACCGCCGTGAAGCCCAGGCGCGAGACGATCTTCGCGGCCATGTACTCGGAGCGGGTGACGGAGCGCGAGAGGATGCCGTCCGCAATGATGCCCGACTCGCCGCTGACGGCGGCGCTGGCGAGGACGGCGACGGCGAGGCCGCTGATGGGGATCAGCACGGCGGCCAGGTAGGCGGCCAGCGTCTCCGAGGCGAGCTCGTCCTCGTTGGCGGCGACGGCGACCAGGAAGAGCGCGGGAGCGATGAGCAGGGGCACCCAGATCCGGGTGATCCAGGACCGCGTCAGCAGCCCGAGGTCATACCGCAGGATGGCCAGGAATGCCTGCATCGCTCTCCTCTTTCGCTCCGCTGATCTCCTGCGTGGCGGCCCAGGCGGCGGCGCGGAGGAAGCCGCGCGTGCGGTCCTCCTCCAGGCGGCGCAGGAAGGCCTCCTCGATCTCGTCGGCGCCGGTGTTGATGTGGAGCAGCTCCACGCCGGTGCGGTCGATGAGCTGGAGGACGCGGGTGATGTACTCGGTCAGCGCCTGCGTGCCAAGGAACGTGAGGCGGAACTCCGCGCCCAATCGCTCGTAGCGCACGGATCCGATCTCGTCCAGGGTGTGGATCTGCTGCTCGAAGGCGGTGGTGTTGCCCTCGATCTCCACTGAGATCGTTCCCTGGCGGGCCAGCCGGCGCATGTCCGCCATGGGGCCGGCGTAGATCATGCGGCCCTGCGAGATGATGCCGACGTCCGAGCAGACGCGCTCCACGTCCGAGAGGATGTGAGTCGCGATGATGATCGTGCGGTCGCGGCCGGTGAGCTCGCGGATGAGCTCGATGGTCTGCTTGCGGCCCGCTGGGTCGAGCCCGGAGGTCGGCTCATCGAGGATCAGCAGCTCCGGGTCGTTCATCAGGGCGGCGGCGATGCCCAGGCGGGTCATCATGCCGGTGGAGAAGCCCTCGATCTTCTGGGAGGCGGCGTTGGTCAGGTCGACCGCCTGCAGCAGGCGGGCGAGCTGCACCTTCGCGCGATCCTGTGACAGGCCGATGACGGAGCCGACGAACTCCAGGAAGCCGATGGGCGTCATGTACCTGGGGAACGAGGGGTTCGTGGGGAGGTAGCCGATGCGGCGGCGGATGTCCGCCCGCTCGGCCGTCATCGGCTCACCCAGCACCTGCACCTGCCCGGCGGTCGGCTTCTGCAGGCCGAGCAGGATGCGGAAGGTGGTGGACTTTCCGGCGCCGTTGGGACCGACGAGCCCGAAGACGGTGCCCTTCTCCACGCGCAGGTCGAGCGCGTTGAGGGCGATGTAGCGGTTGTCATAGATCTTGGTGAGGTCGGTCGTCTGGACGACGTGCATCGGCGAGTCCTCGGCCACCCGGAGGCAGCGACGCGTGCGGCTGGAGGCTGAAGGGCCCGGGGTGCGCCGCCGCCGGCGCGGTCACGGGCAAGGGGGCCGCCCGGGACTCATCATAACGTGCCTCTCGCCCCCGCGGAAGGCAACCCGCGCGTCCGGGGCGACCGTCCGGCTGGAGGTGCGGGGCGAAACGGGGATGGCCCCCTCGTCCCGATGCCCGCCGCGACCTACACTCCGCGAATGCAGCGTGTCCTGCTCATCTCGCGCGATTCGGATGTCCAGCGTTCGGTGGAGGCCGCCGCGCGCCCGGATGGGCGGACGATCCGGGCCGAGGCCACGGTGGAAGGCGCGCTGGTGGCCGTGCGGGAGTGGCGCCCGGCCGTGCTCATCGTGGACATGAGCATCGGGCTGACCGGCGGCGGCTTCGCTGCGCTTCTGCGCGACCCCGCGGTCGCCGAGGGCACGTCGGTGATCGCCGTGGTGGAGCCGGGGCAGCTGGGGATCGTCGGCGCGGGGGTGAAGGTGGACGACTTCGTTCTGTCACCGATCGACGAGCCAGAGCTGCGAACGCGGATCTCCCGGCTGATCTTCGCGCGCACCGGGCAGGGCGACGGCCACGTGATCCGCCACGGTGGGCTGGCGATCGACCTCGAGCGCTACAAGGTGACGGTGGACGAGGAAGTGGTCGACCTGACGTACAAGGAGTACGAGCTCCTGCGGTTCCTGTCGTCCAACCCCGGCAAGCCGTTCACGCGCGAGGCACTGCTGAACCAGGTGTGGGGTTACGACTACTACGGGGGATCGCGCACCGTGGATGTCCACGTCCGGCGCATCCGCTCGAAGATCGAGCGGGGCGAGCCGTACATCGAGACGGTGCGGAACGTGGGCTACCGGTTCGTGGATGCGCCTCAGGCGGCCAACGAGGGAGCAAGGCGATAACCGACCCGCGTGACGGTATCGATCACGTCCGCCTGGTCGCCGAGTTTCGCGCGGATGCGGGAGACGATGACGGCGAGGCGGCGGCGCGCGTCCGATGTGGCGTCGCCCCACAGCTGTGCCGCCAGGCGGTCATAGGGGACCACGCGCCCGTCCTGCTCGGCGATGGCCCACAGGGCGTTGAACTCCAGGAAGGTGAGGCGCACGGGGCGACCGCGCACGGTGACCAGGTAGCGCTCCCGATCGATCACGAGGTCGCCGGTGTGGATCATCGCATCGCTCCGAGTTCCAGGAGCCGGCGGTGGGCCGCCGGCGCACCCGGCAAGACCGCAGGCGCCCGCGGAGGCGGGCGTCCCGATGGCTACCGGCGAGCGTTTCCTCCCGAGTTTGTCCTGCCCAGAGTTTGCGCGGGCGAGGTTTCTTGTTCGCGTCGCATCCGTGAAGGTTCGATGTCCCACGTGTTTCACAGAGGTATCGTGACGCACGAGCGAGCGTGGGCTCTGATGGCGTGGACAGACCCTCGGGAGGCCCGGTGACGAGCATGCAGGATCTGCACGCGCTGAAGGAGCGCATGGAGGCGGCGGGCGTGGCTCGCGTGGATCTCCGCGTGACGGATCTGCTCGGGCGTTGGCACCACTTCTCGGTGCCGGCCGATCACTTCTCGGGCGAGTCGGTCACGCGCGGCGTGGGCTTCGACGGATCGAGCCTGCGCGGGTTCCAGAGCATCGACGCCTCGGACATGCTCCTGCTGCCCGACCTGGCGAGCGCGGTGATCGACCCGACCGAGGCGGTCCCGACGATGGCGATCATTTGCGACGTGGTCGATCCGCTGTCCGGCGCCCGCTACTCGCGCGACCCGCGGTACGTGGCGGCGAAGGCGGAGGCGCACCTGGCGGCGAGCGGGGTGGCGGATACGGCGTACTTCGGGCCGGAGCTGGAGTTCTTTGTCTTCGACGATGTGCGGTTCCAGCAGTCCGGGAACACGGCGTTCTACTACGTGGACTCCGGCGAGGGCGACTGGAACGCCGGCCGCGACGAGGCGCCCAACCTCGGCTTCAAGATCCCGGCGAAGGAGGGGTACGCGCCGGTGCCGCCCCTCGACGCGCTGTCGTCGCTGCGCTGGGAGATGGCGGAGGCCATCCAGCGAGCGGGCGTCGAGGTGGAGGTGCATCACCACGAGGTGGCATCCGGCGGCCAGTGCGAGATCGCCACGCGCTTCGCGCCACCCCGGCGCAAGGCGGACGAGACCCAGTGGTACAAGCACATCGTGCGGAACGTGGCGCGCGCAAACCGGCGCGTGGCGACGTTCATGCCGAAGCCGCTCTTCGGCGACAACGGCAGCGGCATGCACACGCACCAGTCGCTGTGGAAGGGCGGCGTACCGCTGTTCTTCGACAGCAACGGGTACGCGGGGCTGTCGCAGACGGCGCGCTACTACATCGGCGGACTGCTCGCGCACGCCCCGGCGCTGCTGGCGCTGTGCGCGCCGGGGACCAACTCGTACAAGCGGCTCGTGCCGGGGTTCGAGGCGCCCGTGAACCTGGCGTATTCCGCGCGCAACCGGTCCGCGGCGGTGCGCATCCCCACGTACTCGGATTCCCCCGGGCAGAAGCGCGTGGAGTTCCGCCCGCCGGACGGCACCGCGAACCCCTACCTCGCGTTCGCGGCCATGCTGATGGCGGGCCTGGACGGGGTGCAGCGGCAGATCGATCCCGGTGATCCGCTGGAGCGGAACATCTACGAACTGAAGCCGGAGGACGCCGCCCGGGTGCCGCGCGTGCCGGCCACGCTGGAGGCGGCGTTGGACGCGCTGGAGGCCGACCGGGCGTTTCTGCTCGCCGGAGACGTCTTCACGCCGGATCTCCTGGAGCGCTGGATCGCGATCAAGCGGGACGAGGTGGAGGCGCTCCAGCAGCGGCCCACGCCGTACGAGTTCGAGCAGTACTTCAACGGGTAGCCGGGCGGGCGCGGGCGATACACGATTGAAATCACGCGGGCGGTACGATTGATGGATGAACGATATGGTTGACCTCGACTCCCGGCAGCACGTGCTGCAGGCGTGCCGCGACCACGATGTGAAGTTCATCCGGCTGTGGTTCACGGACATCCTGGGGATGCTCAAGTCCGTGGCGATCACCGCCGAGGAGCTCGAGCACGCCCTGCTGGATGGTGTGAACTTCGACGGATCGGCGATCGAGGGCTTCGCCCGCCAGGACGAGGCAGACATGATCGCCGTCCCCGATCCGGCGACGTTCCAGATCCTCCCGTGGCGCCCGCGGCCGCAGGCCGTGGCCCGCATGTTCTGCGACATCCGCGCGCAGAACGGCAATGAGTTCCTGGGGGATCCGCGGCAGGTGCTGAAGCGCGTGCTCGCGAAGGCCGCGCAGCGCGGGTACACGTTCTACGTGTCGCCGGAAATCGAGTACTTCTACTTCCGCGACCAGCACGGGACGGAGCCGCTGGACCAGGGGGGCTACTTCGACCTGACGCCGCTGGACGGCGGCAGCGACCTGCGCCGCGAGACGGTGCTGACGCTGGAGGACATGGGCATCGGCGTGGCGCTCAGTCACCACGAGGGCGCGCCGAGCCAGCACGAGATGGACCTGCGCTACACCGACGCGCTCACGATGGCGGACGCGGTGATGACCTTCCGGTTGGTGGTGAAGGAGGTCGCGATGCGCCACGGCGTGTACGCGACGTTCATGCCGAAGCCGACGGCGGGGCAGAACGGCTCCGCGATGCACCTGCAGCAGTCGTTGTTCCGCGGGGAGCAGAACGCGTTCTTCGACGCATCGACGCTGGACCAGCTGTCCTCCGATGCGCGCCACTACATGGCCGGGCTGCTGCGCCACGCGGGCGAGCTGTCGCTGGTGACCAACCAGTGGGTGAATTCGTACAAGCGGCTGGTGCCGGGTTACGAGGCGCCGACGTACGCCACGTGGTCGCACCACAGCGTGGCGGACCTGGTGCGCGTGCCCGAGCTCAAGCCCGGCGGCGACGAGGCGACGCGCATCGAGTATCGCGCGCCGGACCCCGCGACGAACCCGTACCTGACCTTCGCCGTGCTGCTGGCGGCGGGGCTCGCGGGCATCGACGGCCAGTACGCGCTGCCGGTCGCGACGCAGTCCGCGCACCGGCTCTCCGATGCGGAGCGGGCCGCGCGCGGGATCGAGTCGCTGCCGGCCTCCCTGGGAGAGGCGATCGATCGCTTCGAGCGATCGACGCTGATGCGCGAGACGCTGGGCGACCACGTCTTCGAGTCGCTGGTGGCGAACAAGAAGATCGAATGGAACGCGTACCAGCAGCAGGTCACCGCGTTCGAGCTGGATCGCTACCTCGGGCTGCTCTAGCCGGCGAGGTCGTCGAGGCACCCGCAGGCTGACACGAGGAAGCCCGGCCGTCGGCCGGGCTTCTGCGTGGGTGCAGGTGTTCGTCGCGGGGTCCGGCGCGCCGGGGTGCGGCTGCGAGGCTTACCCCTGGAAGAGCGCGTACGCGGCACGGTCGGCGACGGTGTAGAGCGGGCCGCCATACACGCCGACGACCACGATCAGCACGAAGAGGATCGCGGTGGTCACGTAGCCGGTGGCGGAGATGCGCCAGCGGGTGGTGTCGCCCTCGGGTTCGAGGACGTACATCTGGCGAATGACCTGCAGGTAGTAAAAGAGCGACACCGTGCTGCCGATGACGGCGATCACGACGAGCCAGAGGAACCCGCCCTCCACGATCGCCTGGAACAGGATGAACTTCGTGAAGAAGCCCGCGAGCAGCGGCATCCCGGCGAGCGAGAAGAGCCCGACGGTGATCACGGTGGCGAGGTAGGGGTTGGTGCGCGAGAGCCCCCGGAAGTCGGCGATCTCCTCTTTGCCCGTGCGGTTGTAGAAGTGGATGACCGCCGTGAAGACGGCGAGGTTGGTGATCACGTAGCCGGAGAGGTGCACCAGCAGCGCCGAGGTGGCGATGTCCGAGACGGTGGTGATCGCCATCAGCATGAAGCCGGCCTGCGCAATCGACGAGTAGGCCAGCAGGCGCTTGATGTTCGTCTGCTGCAGCGCGATCAGGTTTCCGAAGATCATGGTCAGCGTGGACAGGACCGCGAGCATCCACTGCCAGTCCTGCATCGCCGGGAGCAGCGGCCCCCCGAACCAGCGCAGGAACAGCGCCAGCGTCGCGCCCTTCGAGGTGGCGGAGAGGTACGCCGTGACGGGCATCGGCGCGCCCTCGTAGGCATCGGGGGCCCACATGTGGAACGGCACGGCGGAGACCTTGAACCCGAGGCCGGCGACGATCAGCGTCAGGCCCAGGAGCAGCGGCAGGCGCAGGCCCTCGGGTGACTTCGCGAGCGCGCCGGCGATCTCGGAGTACTGCGTGGAGCCGGCGACGCCGTACAGCAGGCTCAGGCCGTACAGCAGCATCGCGGAGGCGACGCCGCCGAGGAGCACGTACTTCAGGCCCGCCTCGCCGGAACGCGGGTCGTTCTTGCCCAGCGAGACGGCGATGTAGAGCGAGAAGGAGAGCACCTCGATGGCGAGGTACGCGACCAGCAGGTCGCGCGCGGAGGCCATGAAGATGGCGCCTACGGTGGAGAGCAGGAGCAGGCCGTAGAACTCGCCGACGTGGTTGACGTGGCGCTCGATGTACTCGTGCGAGCCGGCGATCACGACGATGGCGATGGCGATGAACATGTAGCGGAAGAAGACGGTGAAGTTGTCGATCTGCACCATGCGCGCGAAGTCATCTTCGACATCGATGTCGGTGGCGGTGGCCGCCGCCGCGGCGAGCAGCCCGATGAGCGACAGCACAGGCACGAGGGCGCGCCCGGCCTTCAGCTCCTTCTGGAACATGTCGACGAAGACGACCGCGACGGCCGTGACGGCCAGGATCAGCTCCGGCAGCAGGAGTCCGAGGTTGAAGTTGAGTTGATTCCCGAGGATGTCGCTCACTGGCGCGCTCCAATGCCCCGCTGGTTGACGGCCTCGCGGTTAGAGGGTGATGCCGGGGATGTTGATGATGGACGGGGCGATGCGCGCGATCCATGGGGCGGGCCAGAGGCCGAGGCCCAGGATCGCCAGGGCGAGGACCGCCGCGCCTGCGCGCTCCAGCCACGTGATTTCCTGCAGGTGGCTCCAGCGCGGGTTCATCTCGCCGAAGAACGCCTGCGCCAGCATGCGGATGAGGTACGTGGTGGTGATCGCCGCGGTCAGCACCGCGATCCCGCCGACGATCGGGTAGGCGCGGAAGGTGCCGATGAAGATGTGCAGCTCGGCGACGAACCCGGAGAGCCCCGGCAGGCCCAGCGAGGCGAGTGAGGCGAAGATGAAGAAGATGCTCCACACGGGCATCTGCTTCGCCATGCCGGAGAAGTTCGGGATGTCGCGGTTGTGCGACTGGTCGTACATGCCGCCGATGAGGAGGAAGAAGAGGGCGGTCATCCAGCCGTGGGCGGTCATCTGGAGGATCGCGCCGCTCCACCCGATGGCGTTGAACGTTCCGAGGCCCAGGAACACGTAGCCCATGTGCGAGACGGATGAGAAGCCCATCAGCAGCTTCATGTCCGTCTGTCGCAGCGCGGAGATGGCTCCGTACAGGCCGGCGGTCGCGCCGAGCACGATCAGCGCCGGGGCCCAGTACGCGCCGCCCTCGGGCATCATCTGGAAGCCGATGCGCACCACACCGAAGGCGCCGACCTTCATCAGGACGCCCGCGTGGAGCATGGACACGGACGTCGGCGCGGCGGCGTGGCCGTCCGGCGACCAGGAGTGGAACGGGAAGATCGCGCCCAGCGTGCCGCAGCCGATCACGAGCACGGGGAAGAACGCGCGCTGGAACCAGAGCTCCTTCTTCGCCTCGAGCAGCGTGACCATGTCGAACGTGCCGGCGCCGACGTGCGTGAAGAGGGCGAAGATCACCGTGAAGATGAAGATGGAGCCGGCGAGCAGCATCATCATCAGCTTCATCGCGCCGTACTCCTTGCGCGTGGAGCCCCACACGGCAATGAGCAGGTACATGGGCATGAGCGCCAGCTCGTAGAAGAGGAACCAGAAGAACAGGTCGAGGAGGACGAAGGAGCCGTACACGCCGGCGGTCACCAGGTACAGCAGGATGAAGAAGTCCTTCATCCGGTCGCGGACCTTCCAGGTCACCCACGTCGCGGGGACGACGACCACGCCGGTGAGCAGCACGAGAGACGCGCTGATGCCGTCCACGCCGACCTTGAACTGGATGCCCTTCTCGCCCAGGAAGCCCACGTGCTGCATCCACGTCCAGGCGAGCACGCCCTGGAACTGCTGCCCGGCGAACGAGTAGCGCGTGAAGACGTACACCGAGAGCGCGAGCATCAGCAGGCTGGCGAGCCCCGTGATCGATACGACGATGCGCCGCCGGCCGCTGGGGACCGCGAACAGCACGAGCGAGACGCTCAGCGGCAGGAGGCAGAGCGCGATCAGGGCGTAGCCGTCAGATGGGGTCATAGATAGTGCTCGTCCCTCGTTAGCCCTGCTTGCCGAAGGCGATCGCCGCGATGGTGATTAGCCCCACGGCCATCCCGAGGGCGTAGTTGGGGATGCGCCCGGTCTGCAGGAACTTGAGGCGGTAGCCCAGGTACCCGACCGTCTGCGCGCCGCCATCGACGCCCGTCTCGTTCACGATGCGCTTGTCGAACCAGGCAATGACGCCGCCGAGTCCGAGGATCACGCGGTCGATGACGGCCTGATACAGGTTGTCCATGTAGTAGCGGTTGACCAGCAGCGCGTGGAGGTCCGGCGCCCACTGGCGGGCGGCCACGGCGCGCCTCGCGTCGCCGTGCCAGTACGCGATGCCGATGCCGATGCCCGCGAGGGCGCCCAGCGTGGCGATGCCGGCGAGCAGCCACTCCGGCTCGGTGAACGGGTGCGCATGCTCCAGGAAGACGAGCTGGCCGATGCCCCCGACGAAGCCGAGCGACTGGCCGACCTGATCGAGCGCGAAGAAGCCGGCGACGGTGGCGAGCGTGGCGAGGATCACCAGCGGGCCGAGCATGATCCACGGCGACTCGTGCGCGTGGTCGTACGCGTGGTGGTCACGGGGTGCGCCGAAGAACGTGAGCAGCACCAGGCGCGTGGAGTAGATCGCGGTGAGGATCGCGGTGCCGGCCAGCGTGACGTACGTCCACAGCGGCGCGTCTTCCAGCGTGGCGGCGAGGATCTCGTCCTTCGACCAGAAGCCGGCGAAGACGGGGACGCCGGCCAGCGCCAGCGAGCCGATGACGAAGGTGGTCGTGGTCCACGGCATCTTCCGGCGCAGGCCGCCCAGCGACTCCACCTCCTGCGCGTGCGTCGCGTGGATCACGGAGCCGGAGCCCAGGAAGAGCAGCGCCTTGAAGAACGCGTGCGTGAACAAGTGGAACATCGCTGCGCCCACGGCCCCGGTGCCCAGCGCGACGAACATGAAGCCGAGCTGCGAGACCGTGGAGTACGCCAGCACGCGCTTGATGTCGCTGGCGACCAGGCCCATGGTCCCGGCCATCACGGCGGTGATCAGGCCGGTGTAGAAGACGACGTCGCGAGCGATCAGCACCTCGGCGTAGACCGGGGAGAAGCGTGCGACGAGGTAGACGCCGGCGACGACCATGGTGGCGGCGTGGATCAGGGCGGAGACGGGCGTCGGACCCTCCATCGCGTCGGGGAGCCAGACGTGCAGCGGGAACTGCGCGGACTTGCCCACGGCGCCGGCGAAGAGGAAGAGCATGGACACCGTGAGGTAGGTGTGGTCGATCTGGCCGGACTTCGCGACGGCGATGATGTCCTGGATGTCGAAGCTCCCGGTGGCGCGCCACAGCAGGATGATCCCGATCATCAGGCCTACGTCGCCGACGCGGGTGGTGATGAACGCCTTCTTCGCCGCCTCGGCCGCGGACTGGCGCTCCCAGTAGAAGCCGATCAGCAGGAAGGAGGCGAGGCCGACGCCCTCCCACGCGAGGTAGAGCTGGATGAGGTTCCCGGAGAGCACCAGGGTGAGCATGGCGGCGATGAAGAAGGACAGCACCGCGAAGTACCAGTGATAACGGGCCTCGCCGTGCATGTAGCCGACCGAGTAGATCATCACCATCAGCGCGACGATGGACACGACCGGGAGCATCACCATCGTGATCGCGTCGACGTAGGTGCTGAACGGGATGATGAAGAAGCCCTGCCCGATGTTCACCCAGTCGAAGGAGAAGGCGTTGGCGCCGTCCGGTGCGAAGTGGCCCTCGTGGAACGCGCCCTGGAAGCCTGGGACCATGGAGAACACGAGGCCGACGACCGTGAGTCCGCCGAGGATGACGAGGAAGTCTCCCTGCCGCGGCAGGAGCCGTCCGAACAGGGCGACCACGATGAAGATCGCCACCGGGATCGCCGGAAGGATCCATGCCTGGTCCATGCCCACGGAGGGCCTGCCTTTCTCTCGACACCGTCAGCCGCGCGCGGGAGAGACCCGGCGCGCGGGGATTACCACTTGAGGCTGTTGGCCTCGTCCACGTTGGCCGTGCGGCGCTCGCGGAAGAGCCGCAGCACGATGCCGAGCGCGAGCCCGACCTCGGCCGCCGCGACCGCGATCACGAAGAGCGCGAACACGAGGCCGCTGAAGGCCTTCGGGTCGCGATAGGTCGCGAAGGCGATGAAGTTGATCGCCACCGCGGCCAGCATCAGCTCCACGGAGATCAGGATGAGGATGGCGCTGCGCCGCGCGAGCACGCCGTAGAAGCCGATGGCGAAGAGCAGCGCGGACAGGACCAGGAAGCTCTGGATGGGGATCATCGCGCACCCTCCTCGGCCCCGGCGCTCTCGGCCCGGCGCGCGTTGACCAGCGCGCCGGTGAAGGCGATGTCGAGCAGGAACGCGACGATGATGATCGGCAGGCCGAAGTCGCCGAAGAGGCGCTTGCCGAACAGCGGGAACGGGATCAGCGTCGCCCCGGCGTCGCCCCACTCCGCGAGGATCGCCGCGGTGACGAAGAGGCCGGCGATCAGGGCGCCTACTCCGAAGGCGAAGGGCTTCTGGGAGCCGTCCGTGACCACCGGGTCGTCCTGCGCGTTGGTCAGCATGAGACCGAAGATGACGAGGATGATGACGCCGCCCCCGTAGACGAGGATCTGGACCAGCGCCAGGAACTCGGACAGCAGCATCAGATAGATGGCCGCGACGCCCATCAGCGTGGCGATCAGGCTGAGCGCGGCGTGCACGAGGTTCGACAGCAGCACCGCGCCCAGCGCGCCGCCCAGGATGACGGTGGCGGCGAGGTAGAAGATGACCTCCGCGCCGGAGATGCGAGCGGCCATGTACAGCGCGATCAGGGCGATGAGGATGGGGCCCATCACCAGCCCGGCGACCAGCGCGCCGGTCATGATGATGCGGTCAAACTGCGATGGGAGCGGAAGTCGTGCGAACAAGCGGCCCGTCCTCTATGCAGCTCAGAGCTGCGCCCCAACTCGACCCCACGGAATCAACCCCACAGGCTCAACCACAGACCCGACCCGCGGCCCCGCCTACGCCTCGTTGGCCTTGCCGAGCACCGGGACCCATTCCTGGATGGCGCCGCCGCGGGACAGCGCCAGCAGCTGCGGGAGGTCCATGACCAGGTCTTTGCGATCGTGCACCGCGGTTTCGTGTCCGCTCCACGTGTTGTTCATCGCGATCGCATCGAAGTTGCACACCTCGACGCAGACGTTGCAGCGCATGCAGCGCGCGTAGTCGATCCAGAACTTGTCGATGATCTTGCGGCGGGACGAGGTGCCGCCCACGGACTTGTGGTTCGGGTTGTCCTTCATCAGGACGGTCATGCACTCCACGGGGCACGCGCGCTCGCAGGCGTGGCAGCCGGTGCAGAACGGCTCGTCAATGTCCTTGTCCCAGAGCAGCAGCGGGAACGCGCGGTCGCGCTCGGGCAGCGGGCGGTGCACGTTCGGGTAGTTGCGCGTCACGGGGGGGCGCATGAACACCGAGAGCGTGGTCAGCATGCTCTTTGCGAGACCTCTCATGAGGCCGCCTCACTTCCCAGCGCCACCGCGGCGGGGCGCGGCACGCGTGGGCGGCGGACCGCCCGCTCGGTGACCCACACCAGGAAGACCACGCCGGCGAGCCCCACGATGGTCAGCACGATCCTCGGGAGGCCGTAGACCAGCACGAAGCCGTTGACGACGACCTGCGCCAGCGCCAGCGGGAGCAGGACCTTCCACGAGTAGCCCATGAGCTGGTCGATGCGAAGGCGCGGCATGGAGCCGCGGATCCAGATGACGAGGAAGATCAACAGGCTCGCCTTGAGGGCGGTGAGCAGGAGCTGGAAGCCGATGCCCAGCTGCAGGCCGAAGGGCCACGCGTAGCCGCCCAGGAACATGGCGCTCACGAAGACCCCGGTGATGAAGAGCCCGGCGTACTCGCCAAGGAAGAACATCGACCAGCGGATCCCGGAGTACTCCACGAACGGGCCGCCGACCACCTCGGACTCGCCGACCGGGATGTCGAACGGGGCCCGGTTCAGCTCGGCGAGGGCGGCGATGAAGAAGATCATGAACGCCAGCGGCTGCCACACGATGTTCGGGACGCCCGCCTGGCCGACCACGATGTCGTCGATGTTGAGCGATCCGGCGAGGAGCGCCACCGAGAGCAGCGAGAGGACGAAGGGCAGCTCGTACGAGATGGATTGGGCGGCGGAGCGCAGGCCGCCGAGCATGGCGTAGCGGTTGTCCGAGCCCCAGCCGGCCATCACCCACCCGACGATGCTGACCGAGGAGACCGCGACGAAGTAGAGGATGCCCAGGTCCAGCATGCGGATGTGGAAGCCGGCCATGAAGGGCTGGACAACGAAGCCGAGGAAGATCGGGACGAAGACCAGGTATGGGCCCAGCTCGAACGTCCACGCGTCCGCGTTGCGCGGGCGCAGGTCTTCCTTGCCGATGAGCTTGAGCGCGTCCGCCACGGATTGCAGCAGGCCGAACGGGCCAGTGCGCTGCGGGCCGATGCGCGCCTGGAAGCGGCCGAGGAGCTTGCGCTCGGCCCAGATGAGCAACATGGCCGTGACGGTCATCAGCAGCACGACGAGCAGCACGCGGACGAGACCGTCCAGCCAGGTGTTGAGGCCAAGGAGATGTGTGGGCACTAGCGGTCGACCTCACCCAGCACGATGTCGATGGAGCCGAGGACGAGGATGGCGTCCGCGACGTACTGGCCGACGCTCATCTGCTTCAGCGCCTGCAGGTTCGAGAGGCAGGCGCTGCGCACCTTCAGCCGGTAGGGGCGGTTCCCGCCCTTCGAGACGAGGTAGATGCCGTATTCGCCGCGCGGTGCCTCGGTGCGGACGTACACCTCGCCGGGGGGCGTGCGCAGCATGCGCGGCATCTTCTCCGGCATGATCAGTCCGGGCTCGAGACGGTCGAGGCACTGCTCGACCATGCGCACGGACTCCCACATCTCTTGCAGGCGGCAGTTGTAGCGGGCGAAGACGTCACCCTCGGTTGCGGTGATCACGTTCCAGTCGATCTCGCTGTACTTCAGGTACGGCTCGTCGCGGCGGATGTCCAGGTGGACGCCGCTCGCGCGGATCGAGGGTCCGCTCATGCCGAAGTCGATGGCGTCCGCGGCGCTGATCACGCCGATGCCCTGCGTGCGCGCGAGGAAGACCTCGTTGTAGGTGAGCAGGCCGTCCAGGTCCTTGATCCCCTGCTTGACGGCGGCGATCACCTCCTGCACGCGCGCGGCGAAGTTCGTGGGGACGTCCCACGCCAGGCCGCCCGGGCGGAAGTACGCGAACATCATGCGGTCGCCGGTGATCTCCTCGAACAGGTCGATGATCGCCTCGCGCTCGCGCCACCCGTAGATCATCGGTGTGCCGATGATCCCGGCGTCCACGCCGAAGGCGCCCATGAACATCAGGTGGCTGGAGATGCGGTTGAGCTCCACCAGGATCATGCGGATCCACTGGGCACGATCGGGGACCTGCAGGTCCGCGATCGCCTCCACCGCCATGACGTACGAGAGCTCCGCGTTCATCGACGCCAGGTACTCGGTGCGGTCCATGAAGCCGATGCCCTGGCGGTAGTCCATGGTCTCGCAGAGCTTCTCGGCGCCGCGATGGAGGTAGCCGACGTACGGGATGACGTCCCGCACCACTTCGCCGTCCACCTGCATGACCATGCGGAAGACGCCGTGGGTGGAGGGATGCTGCGGCCCGACGTTGAGGAGGAGGTCCCGAGTCTCGAACTCGTGAGCGCTCTCGGTGACCACTTACCGGTCCTCCTCGGTGTAGCCCATGCCGTCGCCCTGGAGGAGCTCGATCTCGGCCAGCGGGTGATCCTTGCGGAGCGGGAAGGTGTCGTCCATGTCCTCCGGCATCAGCAGCGTGCGCGGGTCCGGGTGGCCGTTGAAGCGGACGCCGAACATCTCCGCGGTCTCCCGCTCCAGCCAGTTCGCGGCACGCCAGACCGTGGTGGCGGTGTCGATGAAGAGGTCGTCGTTGGGCAGCGTGGCCTTCACGGTGAGGTTGTGCCGCGCGGTGGTGGAGTAGAGGTGATAGACGATGTCGATCCCCTCGTCCTCGTTGTCCACGGCGGTGAGGCAGCGCAGGTAGTCGAACTGCAGCGTCGTGTCGTGCTTCAGCGCGCGCAGCCCGCGGACGATCTCGGCGGGCGGGATGTGCACGATGAGATCGAGGACGCCCCGCTCGGCGCGGGC
This sequence comes from Dehalococcoidia bacterium, assembly GCA_041674525.1. Taxonomy (GTDB): domain Bacteria; phylum Chloroflexota; class Dehalococcoidia; order UBA2979; family UBA2979; genus SHYQ01. Next base: position 39,997 of record JBAYVN010000011.1, read on the forward strand.
GGTGATGCCGGCGAGGGCGCGGTCCACCTCGGCCCAGATGGTGCCGTCGAGCGTGGCGCCGGGGGTGGAGTCGGTGGCGGATTCGGGCTGGTTCTCGGATGTCATCGGCCGGTCGCCCCGCGTTCCTCCATGATGAGCTCCTGGAGACTGATCAGGGCATCGATCAGCGCCTCCGGGCGCGGCGGGCAGCCGGGGACGTACACATCGACGGGGATGATCTTGTCCACGCCCTGCAGCACGCGGTCGTAGCGGGTGTAGGGGCCGCCGTTGGTGGCGCAGGCGCCCATGGAGATCACCCACTTGGGGTTCGGCATCTGCTCGTAGAGGAGCTTCACCGCGGGGGCCATCTTCTTGGTCACGGTGCCCGCGACGATCATCACGTCCGACTGGCGCGGCGAGGGCCACGGCACGATGCCGAAGCGGTCCAGGTCGTTGTGCGCCATGTACGTGGCGATCATCTCGATCGCGCAGCACGCGAGGCCGAAGGTCATGGGCCACAGCGAGGACTTACGCGACGCTCCCAGCACCAGGTCCAGGGGGATCTGCATGACGCCGGGGAGGATCTGCTTGTAGAGCGCCTTGCCGGGGTGCACCTCCACCGGTTCCAGGCGGGGCGCCTCGGCGGGGTGCTCGCCGGGGATGACGGGGAGGATCACGGGCTCGGTGGCGGGCTGCGCCGGAGCCGTCGCTGGCTCGGTCGCGGGCTCGGCGATCGTGGTGGCCGCTGGCACCGCGGCCGGGGACACCGCGGTCGGGTCGGAGGTTACCGCCACTGCAGGGCCCCCTTCTTCCATGCGTACCCGAGGCCGAGGGCGAGGATGGCGATGAACGCCACCATCAGCCAGTAGGCCTGGGGGCCGATGTCCAGGAACGAGACGGCCCACGGGAAGATGAACACGGCTTCCACGTCGAAGATGACGAAGAGGATCGCATACAGGTAGAAGCGCATGCCCACGTTGGTGGCGGCGCGCCGGATCGGCAGCATGCCGCACTCGTACGTGGTGCTCTTCTCGCGCTCCTCCGAGAACGGGGCGAGGAGCCGCGAGCCGAGGAGTGCGCCGAGTACGAGGAAGAAGCCGACGATCGTGGCCAGCAGAACGGGCACGTAGTTGTCGAAGAGGACTTCGCCCTGTCCCATGGAATCCCGCTCTCCAGCGCACGCAGCCAGACACGCGCGCGCTGCTCGAATCATCCAGGACCCGTCGGGAACCGACCGTACCAGCGGCCATATACAGTGTCAACGAAACGTGATCCGGGTGTGCGCCGATCGTTCAGGTCCGGTGCGCGCGGGGCGCGCACAGCCGATCCACCGCCGTCACGATTCAGCGTGGCGAGGCTGGTGCGTTCCCGTCAGCGGACGCGATCAACGTCTGAAGCGAATGAACCAGATGCGGGTTCGACGCGATCCATGTGCTCTCCGGCCGTGCTTCCGGCCCAGTGCTGTCCTTCCATGTGCCGCCCGGCGATGAGCCGTCCCGGCTGGCGGCGCCCGGATAGACGTGCCCGATCGCCAGGACCGCGGTCCGGCCGCCGGCCTCCCGGACGATGAGGTCCGCCGCGGCCACGTCCCACGGTTGCACGCCGCGCTCGAAGTACACGTCAAGCCGTCCGCAGGCGACGGCGCAGAGGTCGAGGGCGGCGGAGCCGGCGCGGCGGATGTCACGCACGTGGGGCAGCACCCGCGCGACGATCGCCCCCTGCGCGCGGCGCACCTCGGCGTCGTACGAGAAGCCCGTGCCGCACAGCGCATGTGCGATCCGGTCTTCCGTCGAGGGGTGGATCGCTCTGCCGTTGAGCGTCGCGCCGAGGCCGGCGGCGGCGCCGAACATCTCGTCGCGCGCGGGGGCGTAGACCGCTCCGGCGACTACCGTGCCCGCAGCCTCGGCGGCGATCGAGACGGCGAAGTCCGGGCGGCGGTAGAGGTAGTTCACGGTGCCATCGAGCGGGTCGATGACCCAGCGCACGCCGGTGCGGCTCTCCCGCGCCGAGCCCTCCTCGGCGAGGATGCCGTCGCCGCGACGCGCCTCCAGGATGCGGCGGACGATCAGCGCCTCCGAGGCGCGGTCGACCTCCGTCACCACGTCGACGGGGCTGGTCTTGGCGGTCACCTCGCGTGCACCAGCGATCCGCTCGAGCAGCAGCGCACCCGCCTCGCGCGCGACGGAGACGGCGAGCGCCAGGAGCGCCGCGGGGTCCGGGCGCTCGCCGGTCACACCGGGGCGCTGGTGGTGAGGAGATCGCGGAGGGGGTCGAAGAGGACCGGGTTCGCAGCGAGCCACGTCTGTTCCGACAGGGGTACGTTGCGCGTGATCGCCTCGCTTCGGCCCCCGGCCTCGCGGACGATCAGATCGCCGGCCGCGATGTCCCACGGGAACTGCCCGGCCTCGTAGTAGGCGTCCACGCGCCCGCAGGCGACCCAGCAGAGGTCGAGCGCAGCGGATCCAGTACGCCGCACGTCCGCGATCACTGGAAGGACGTTGTGGAGACGGCGGAGGTGCTGCCGTACGACGTTCGCGTCGCCCGGGTTGCCGAGGCCCGTCGCGACCACCGCGTGCGAGAGTCGCGCCTCCGGTGAAACGCGGATTGCTCCGCCATTCAACGTTGCGCCCGCGCCGCGAGCGGCACGGAACAACTCGTCGACAAGCGGGCTATACACCACCCCGGCGACGACCGTCCCGCTCACGTCCGCGGCGATGGAGACGGAGAAGTGCGGGATGCCACGCAGGTAGTTCGCCGTGCCGTCGATCGGGTCGACGATCCACTGCACGGGCCCGCCGTCCCTCGACGTCCCTTCCTCAGCCACGAAGCCATCGCGTGGGCGGACTTCGAGGATGCGTCTGGCGATCAGCTCCTCGCACGCGCGGTCGGTCTCCGTGAACGGGTTCATTGCCTGCGCGCTCGCCGTCAAATCGATGTCGTTCGGCATCGACGGCAAGGCCGCGCGTACGCGGTCGCGTTCCGCGAGGAGCAGAGCCCCTGCCTCGCGCGCCGCGGCCTCCGCGAGCGCGGCGAGCGCGACGGGGTCCGGTGCGAGCGGGTCGAGGCGTCCGGCGTGCTGGTTCGTCATCGCGATCGACTCTACGCCCGGCACATCATCGGGCGTCTGCTACCCGAGCTCCGCGAGGCTGGCGCGGAGGCCGTCGAGGCGGGTGCGCGCGGTGGCGAGGCGTTCCTCTTCCTTTGCGACGACGTCCGCGGGGGCGCGCGATCGGAACTGCTCGTTGCCGAGCTTCGCCGCCTGGCGCTCGACCTCGCCCTCCGCGTCGGCGACCTGCTTCGCGAGGCGCGCGCGCTCGGCGTCGAGGTCGAAGAGCCCGGCCATCGGCAGGGCGACCTGGCCCACGGCCAGCACGCTGGTCACCACGCCCTCGCTCGGCGCCTGGTCCGCGGTCGCGACGATGTGCAGTGGCCGCGCGCGCGCGAGCTGCTCGAGCGCGGCCTGCATGGCGCGTGCGGTCGCCTCGGCGTCGGCGGCGACGATGTACGCCTCCACCCAGCGGCCAGCATCGACGCGCTTCTCGGCCCGGATGTTGCGGATCCCGCGCACGAAGTCCTGCACGGCGGCCAGCTGGCGCTCCGCCTCGTCGTCGACGTATGGCGCGAGGTCCCCGGGGCGCGGGTAGCGCGCCACGATGAGCGCGGGGGCGCCGCCGCCAGCCTCTCCGAGGTCGGGGCGGACGGCGATCACGCGCTGCCAGATCTCCTCGGTCACGAACGGCATGAACGGGTGCAGCAGGCGCAGGACCTGGTCCACTACGTGCAGCAGCACCGGCATCGGCGTGCGGTCGCCGGCGCGGATGCGCACCTTCGCGAGCTCGATGTACCAGTCTGCGAACTCATCCCAGAAGAAGTCGCGCGCCTGGCGCAGGCCCTCCGCGAGCTCGAAGCGGCGCAGGAGCTGATCGACCTCCGCGGAGACGTGCGCGAGGCGGCTGAGGATCCAGCGATCCTCGACGGTGAGCGCCGGGCTGCCCGGCGCGGGGAGGGCGAGGTCGTCGCCCGGCTCGACGAGGGTGAGGACGAAGCGGCTCGCGTTCCAGAGCTTGTTGGAGAGGTTGCGGCCGGCCTCCAGTCGATCGTCCGTGATGCGCTGGTCGTTGCCGGGGCTGGTGCCGGAGAGCAGGGCGAAGCGCAGACCGTCCGTGCCGTACTTGCCGATCTGCTCCAGCGGATCGATGACGTTGCCGCGGGACTTCGACATCTTCGCGCCGTCGGAGGCGCGCACCAGGCCGTGCAGGTAGACAGTGTCGAACGGGATGTCGCCGCCGGGGAAGTCCTTCATGTTGTAGAGCGACAGCATGATCATCCGGGCGACCCAGAAGAAGATGATGTCGTACGCCGTCTCCATGACCTGCGTGGGGTAGAAGCGGCGCAGGTCGTCCGTCTGGTCAGGCCAGCCGAGGGTGGAGTGCGGCCAGAGGCCGGAGGAGAACCACGTGTCCAGGGTGTCCTCGTCCTGGCGGATGCTCGCGCTGCCGCACCCTTCGCACGCGGTGGGTGTGACGACCGCCACGGTGAGGTGGTCGCACGCATCGCAGTACCAGACGGGGATGCGGTGGCCCCACCAGATCTGGCGGGAGATGCACCAGTCGCGGATGTTCTCCATCCAGTGCAGGTAGGTGCGCTCGAAGCGCGCGGGCACGAAGCGGATGCGCCCCCCGGTGACCGCCTCGATCGCCGGGCCGGCGAGGGTCTTCGCGTCCACCCACCACTGCAGCGAGATCAGCGGCTCCACGATCGTGCGCGAGCGCTGGCAGTGGCCGACGGCGTGTGTGTACGGCTCGATCTTCTCCATGCGCCCGGCCGCCTCCAGGTCCGCGACGATGCGCTTGCGCGCCTCGAAGCGGTCGAGGCCGGCGTAGGCGCCGGCGTCGGCGTTCAGGGTGCCGTCACTGTTCATGATGCTGACGATGGGGAGCCCGTGACGCTCGCCGATCTCGAAGTCCACGGGGTCGTGCCCCGGGGTGACCTTCAGCGCGCCGGTCCCGGACTCGATGGCCACGGCGGCGTCGCCGATGATCGGAACGAGGCGCCCGCTGCCGGGCACGATCGCCTGCTGCCCGATGAGCGAGGCGTAGCGCGGGTCCTCCGGGTGCACGGCGATCGCCGTGTCGGCGGGGATGGTCTCCGGTCGGGTGGTGGCGATCACGATGTCGCGGCCGGTGGGCTGGCCGGCGGCGTCCGCGATCGCGTAGCGGACGTACCAGAAGGCGCCCGGCTCGTCCTCGTACTCCACCTCGATGTCTGAGATCGCGGACTCGCAGTCCACGCACCAGTTGATCAGGCGCTCGGCGCGGTAGATCAGGCCGTCGGTGTAGAGGCTCTTGAACGTCTCTCGGACGGCCTTCTCGCGCTGCGCGTCCATGGTGAACGCCTCGCGCTCCCAGTCGGCGGATGCGCCGAGGCGGCGGTGCTGCTCCATGATGCGGGAGCGGCTCTGGTTCACGAAGGTCCACGTGCGATCGAGGAACGCCTCGCGCCCGACGTCATGGCGAGAGAGTCCCTCGGCGGCAAGCTGGCGCTCGATGATCGCGTTGACGGCGATCGCGGCGTGGTCCACGCCCGGCAGCCACAGCGTGTCGTCGCCGAGCATGCGGTGCCATCGCGTAAGGGCGTCCTGGAGCGAGACGACGAGGGCGTGGCCCAGGTGAAGCTCACCGGTGAGGTTGGGGGGCGGCATGATGATGGTGAACGGATCCGCCGCGTTCGGGCCGGTGCGCTCCGGCCGGTTCGGCTTGAAGAACCCGCGGCTCTCCCACCACTCGTACACGCGCTGCTCGACGTCCGCGGGCTGGTACGCCGGCGCCATGTCCGCCCCGCCGGCCGCGGTGGTGGAGGGGTCCTGTGCGGGGTTCGCGGGGGTGGTCATGGGGAGCCTCGGTCTCGTCGATGTGGTCGATGGTCGGGTCAGGGGCTGCAGGCGGGACAACAAAACGCCCCGCGTCGGAGCGGGGCGAAGCGGCGGATGGACAGCCCTCCTGCGGAGGGCGGTCTGGCCGCCGCTATGCTACTACTACTGCTACGGCGGGAGCCGTGATGGTGTTCATCGCCTGTGATGGTAGGCCGTCGCGGGTGCGCTCACAAGCCGGGCCCGTGGCGGAGCCCCGCGCAGGATTCGAGGTATCGGATGCTCCAGACGCTGGGGATCGCCTACCCCGCGATCTTCGTCAAGGACATGCAGGAGTCGCTGAACTTCTACCGGCGGCTGGGCCTCCAGCCGCTGTACGTGGAGCCGAACCGCGACGACGAGGAGTCGATCTGCGCGATGCTCGCGACGGGGGACGGATCGACGTTCCTGCAGCTGGTGGGCCCCACGCACCCCGACGTGGACATGGCGGAGGCCTCGCCCGGCGTCGGTTCGCTCCAGTACCTCTCGTTCCACGTCTCCATGGAGCAGATGCACGAGATCTACTACTGGATGGCGAGCGCGGGCGTGAAGGGCTCCGAGGAGATCGCGCGCGGCTATGAGCGCCTGGTGTTCATGGAGGATCCCAACGGGGTGATGATCGTGCTCATCGCGTGGGAGACGGAGCCGCCGGAGGGCATGTCGCTCCCCCGCGTGCTCGCTCGTGCGGCGAAGATCCGCGATGCGGCGGGTGTCCCGTTCGTCGAGGACGAGCACATCAAGCAGGCGATCGCCGAACTCCAGGCCGAGGGCTAGCCGGCCGGGGCCGGACGCGCGCCCACCTGACCTCGCCTTCGCGCCCCGCCCCGGCCCGATCCGTGTCTCGCGCGGGTGCCGCATCCTCGGGTGCGGCGCGATGCACGAGGACCGCGGCGGACCCTGTGCCGCTCGGGGCGGCCGTCCAGCCGGGGGCGGGTTCCGGGGGGCGGGTGGTACCATCGAGGGTGCCGGCAGCTCTGACGGCGAGCCCGACTGTGAACGCGGCAGCGTGTCCGGCCCTGTGGGCGGCTCGTGGTCGTCCGGAAGCCAGGGGAGCCATGCGCGTGTTCCAAGAGATGGCCGTCTTCACCGGCAACGCCCACCGCGATCTGGCCGAGGCGGTGTGCCGGCACCTCGAGATGCCGCTGGGCGACTGCGAGGTGTTCGAGTTCTCCAACGAAGAGGTCTTCGTCCGCTACCTGGACAACATCCGGGAGCGCGACGTCTTCATCATCCAGCCCATCGTGTCGCCGGTGAACACGCGGCTGATGGAGCTTCTGATCATGATCGACGCCGCGAAGCGCGCCTCGGCGGGGCGGATCACGGCGGTGGTGCCGTACTACGCGTACGGCCGTTCGGACAAGAAGGACCAGCCGCGCGTCCCGGTGACCGCGCGCCTGGTCGCGAACTTCATCGAGGTGGCTGGTGCCGACCGGGTGCTGACGCTGGACATGCACGCCGGGCAGATCCAGGGCTTCTTCAACATCCCGCTGGATGAGCTGACGGCCTTCCCGCTGATCGCGGAGCACTTCCGCCAGAAGAACCTGCCGGCGCCCGTGGTGGTGGCCGCGGACGTGGGGCGGGCGAAGCTGGCGCGCGAGATCGCCGGGCGCATCGACGCCGACATCGCGATCGTGGACAAGAAGCGCGAGGGCAACACGGACCACGCCGAGGCGCTCACGATGATCGGCGAGGTCGAGGGACGCGACTGCCTGATCATCGATGACGAGATCCTGACCGGCGGCACGGTCGCCTCGGCGGTGCGGCTGCTGCGGACGCGGGGCGCGCGCTCCGTGCGCGTGGCCTGCGTGCACCCGGTGATGGCCGGGCGGGCGTTCGAGGTGCTGGACACGTCCGAGGTGGACGAGATCGTCTACACGGACACGCTGCCGCTGGTCCATGGTTCGTTCAAGAAAGTGCCGGCGTCCGTGCTCTCCGTGGCGCCCCTGATCGGCGACGCGATGCACCGCATCCACACGGGCGGCTCTGTGGGGGCGCTCTTCCGCTAGCGGGGGCGCATCCGGCGCGCCGCGCCGCAGGAAGGCTCATCCGGATGGTCGGCATCTTCCGCAAGATCCTCGGCGGCGGCGACTCCAACGAGCGCGTGCTGGATCGCATGCAGCCGCTGATCGCCCGCATCAACGACCTCGCGCCGGGGCTCCTGTCGATGAGCGACGGGGATCTCGCCGCGAAGACCGTGGAGTTCCGATCGCGCCTCGCGCAGGGCGAGTCGATGGACGACCTGCTGCCGGAGGCGTTCGCCGTGGCACGCGAGGCGATCGCGCGCCGGACGGGGGAGCGTGCGTACGACGTGCAGCTGATGGGCGCGATCTCGCTGCACCGCGGCCAGATCGCGGAGATGCGCACCGGCGAGGGCAAGACGCTGGTCGCGACGATCGCGATCTACCTGAACGCGCTGGACCAGCAGGGCGTGCACTCGATCACCGTCAACGACTACCTGGCCCGCCGCGACGCGCAATGGTATGCGGGCGCGCTGGACGCGCTGGGTATCACCATCGGCGTGATCCAGAACCAGAGCGCCTACCGCTACACCTCGGACGTAGTCTCGGACACGGCGACCTTCGAGCACCTGGTGGAGGTGTCGCGGGCCGAGGCGTACCTCGCGGACGTGGTGTACGGCACGAACAACGAGTTCGGCTTCGACTACCTGCGCGACAACATGGCGACGATGACCGAGGGGCGCGTCCAGCGCAGCCGCCACTACGCGATCGTCGACGAGGCGGACAGCGTCCTCATCGACGAGGCGCGCACGCCGCTGATCATCAGCGGCACGGCGCAGGACGACACCAGCATCTACCCGCGCTTCGCGGCCCTGGTGCCGGGGCTCAGCGAGGCGCAGGACTACATCGTCGATCTCAAGACGCGCACCGTGCGCCTGA
>JBAYVN010000012.1:0-48260 GCA_041674525.1 Dehalococcoidia bacterium
CCAGCGCCGCGCCGATCCCGAGGATCATCGACGCCCTGCGTGCGCAGGCGGGCGTGGTCGTCTCGGAGGACCCGAAGACGTACGTCACGCCGCTGCAGGCGGCGGGGAACGATCTCGTGTACGTCTCGCGCGTGCGCGTGGACCCCACCGTGGAGCACGGCATCGTCTTCTGGTGCGTCTCGGACAACCTGCGCAAGGGCGCCGCCACGAACGCGATCCAGATCGCCGAGGAGATGATCAGCCGCGGCCTGGTCCCGGGCGCGAAGTAGCCTGGGGCGGCGCGCGTCTCGAGCCCATCGAGGACTTCGTTGGGCGGCCCACCCCTGCCCCTCCCCGCGCGCGGGAGGGGTCGAGACGTTGGGCGCTGCCCCCCCCCAACGAGGCCCCTGCTGCAGCAGCAGACCTGGTCCCGAGATGCACGCGAGACCCAGTCCGCGCGCCTCGTGCCCATCGAGGGCCGGCCCGACGCCCTCACCCCCGCCCTCTCCCACAGGGTGGGCGAGGGGGCCCGAGTCGGGATGCCTCCACGCTCGGAGGCCGTTGGGGGCGCAGCCCCGGGCGTTTCATCCCCCTTCCCGCGCAGGGAAGGGGGCAGGGGGAAGGGCCGCCTGCCGGCGCACAGTCGGCCGGCACCTCGATCGCCCGAGGCGCCCCCGCGCTGCCGTTGGTGCGCCCACCCGCTACACTGGTGCCCCTGCCGATAGCCCTTCGAGGATGCTTCCATGACCGCTCAACGCACACGCCCGGAACTGGGACGCCTGCTCACCGCCATGGTCACGCCCATGACGACCGCGGGGGACGTGGACCTCGCCGCCACGCGCGTGCTGGCGAAGGCGCTCATCGCCTCCGGCACGGAGGGCATCGTCGCCACCGGCAGCACCGGCGAGGCCCCGACGCTCTCCGAGGAGGAGACGATCGCGGTCTGGCGCGCGACGAAGGAGGCGGTGGGTTCGGACGTCGCCGTGATCGCGGGGGCCACGAACAACGACACGCGCCGCTCGGTGCGCCTCGCGATCGAGGCGGAGCGCGCCGGCCTCGACGGCCTGCTGCTCACCGTCCCCGCCTACAGCAAGCCCCCGCAGTCCGGGCTCATCCGTCACTTCACCGCGATCGCAGAGGCGACCTCGCTCCCCGGCATCCTGTACAACGTCCCGAGCCGCACGAGCCTGAACATGACGCCGCAGACCGTGCTCGCCCTGGCCGAGGTGCCGAACATCGTCGGCATCAAGGAGGCCAGCGGCGACCTCACCCAGATCGGCGCGATCATCGACGCCGCGCCCGCGGGCTTCCGGGTGTGGTCGGGGAACGACAGCGACACGCTGGCCGTGCTCGCCCTCGGCGGCTACGGCATCGTCTCGGTGGCGGGCCACCTGGTGGGCCGGCAGATCCGCGCGATGATCGACGCGAGCCTCGCCGGGCGCAACGCGGAGGCCGCCGCGATCCACCACCGCCTGATGCCGCTGGTGGACATGCTCTTCATCGAGAGCAACCCGATCCCGGTGAAGTACGCCGTCAACCTCGCCGGCATCGCCGTCGGCGACTGCCGCCTCCCGCTCGTTCCGCCCTCCGAGTCCGCACAGACGCTGCTCCGCGCCGAACTCGCGCGCCACGCCATCGACCTCAAGGCGGCGGTGGGGGTCTAAGGTTCACCGAGGCCAACCGTGACCACCATCCCCTGTGCCACCTGCACGCTCCGCCCGTGGCGCGCCGAGGACCGCGAGGCCCTGATCTGGCACGCCGATGACCTCCGCATCGCGGAGAACATCCGCGACTTCCCCGAGCCGTTCACGTTCGTGGAGGCGGACGCCTGGCTGGAGCGCTGCATCCCCCAGTCGCCGTGCTTCGACTTCGCGATCGAGGTGGATGGCGAGGCGGTGGGCGGCGTCAGTCTCCGCCTGGGCGTCGACGAAGGCACGTCAGCGTGGCTCGGCGAGATCACCTTCTGGCTCGGATCGAAGTACCGCAGGCGTGGCATCGCCACCGATGCGGTGCGCGCGGCCACGTTCTACGCCCTCGAGCGCTTCGATGCCGTGCGCGTGTACGCGCTGGTGATCGCCCCGAACCCCGCCGGCGTGCGCGTGCTGGAGAAGAGCGAGTACACGCTGCTGGGGCAGGTCCCCGAGGGCATCCGCCATCGCGGCCGGATCGTGGACGCGATGATCTACGGCTACGACCGCGAGGCCTTCGACGTGGAGGCCTGATCCGCGTCCCGTTGCTGCTCCCACTCGGTCCACGCCGCGCGAGTGCGGGCACGCGCCTTCTCGTAGCCGATGCGGTCGCCGTAGTAGCCGCCGAGGATCGCCGCGAACACGCGGCTGCCGATGAGCAGGTACGGCGCGTAGAACAGCGTGGCCCACAGCAGGGAGCTCCGGAAGAACGGGACGCCCAGGACGATCGCCAGCCCGCTGATCACCGCGAGCAGCAGTCCGAGGTAGGCGAAGCCGTTCACCCAGTTCGCCTCGACGCGTCGCTGCACCATGAGCGCATCGATGATCGCCTGCGGCACCGCCTCCACGGGCGCGCGTCCCGTGCGGCCGGTGTCGTCGCCCGTCGCGGAGCCCGTCCCGGTGCATGGCTCGGCGCAGTGCGGGCAGCGCGCTGTGTCGCGCGAGATCGGCGTGTAGCAGCGGCCGCAGAAGCGCCCGGCGTTCGGTGCGCCGCCTCGCGCGACGGCCACGATGTGGTCCTCCAGGGACTCGCTGAAGAGCGGGCACCCGTCGTCAGGCCGGAACCGCACGTCGCCGGGGTCGTCGAAGCTCATGCCGCGCCCTCCACTCGCAGCGCATCCGCGAGACGCGCCAGCACCTGCGCGGTCTCGCCGTGGTACGCCGATGCGCGCCCGGACGGCGAGGGCATCACCCACACCTCGGCGCCCTCCAGCGGCGGCACGACCTGCCGCCCCCAGCCGCGCGGACGCCAGGCCCGCGGGTAGATCGCAGCGAAGCCGCGCGTGGAGGTGAAGCACACCGCGCGCGGCCGGGCCGCGCGGATGCGTGCGCGGAAAGCTGGCGCGGCGGCCGCGAGCTCGGCGTCCGTGATGCCGGTGGAGTCCGTGAGCACGCGCTTCACCACGTCGGTGAAGCCGATGCGCAGTAGCGAGGCCCCCGCGAGGCGTGCGTCGTCCTCGTGCGTCACGGGGCCCTGCACCAGCGGCGAGGCGGAGAGCGTGCGCCAGAAGGCGTTCCCGGGGTGGCCGTAGTAGTGGCCGCGCTCGGCGGACCGCTGCCCCGGGTTGATCCCGGCGAACACCAGGTCCAGTCCCGGCGCGAGCAGATCCGGCAGCGTCTGGATCATCGGGCTAGCGCTGCGCCCACGCGAACGACTCGTGTCCGAGCGCGACGCCGAGCCAGAGCGTGATCAGCGAGACGCCCAGGATCCCCGCCGAGAACGCGAATGACCGCAGCCGGGCGCGCTCCAGCTCCCCGGCGAGCACGCGCCCCTCCTCGCGCCGCGCGGAGGAGGGGTCGCCTTCGAGCGCGATCACGCGATCGGAGAGGTCGGTGATGCGCTTCGAGAAGCGGTAGGTGTGCACCCCGCTCAGGATCACCAGCAGCACGAACATCATCATCTTCAGCGTGAAGATCACCCCGAAGTTGTAATCGTTCGGCGCCTCGCGGACGTTGGGCGGGACGATCGCGAAGTACTGGTACAGTCCGGTGATCACCAGCAGCGCGAGCGAGATCGCGGCGAGCCTGCCGAAGCGTCCCGCCACCACGCGCAGCAGCGCGCGCTTCAGCTTCTCGTCGTCCTCGATCAGCCAGGAGGCGGGGACCACCGCGAGGAACATCAGCACCTGCGGACCCACGAGGATCACCGCGGCGGTGACGTGCAGGATGAGGGAGATCGTGGTCACCGGAGTCCTCTCGTCGCTCTGAAGTGGCCCCGCACCGTCAGCGCGGCGGCTTCGCTCAGATCGAGGCGCCGAAGATGTCGCGCGTCACGATCGCCTGGTCGCGTTCCGGGCCGACCGAGATCATGTCGATCGGCGCGCCGAGGATCTGCTCGATGCGCCGCACGTACTGGCGCGCCTCGGTGGGCAGGTCGCCCAGCGTGCGCACGTCCGTGACGTCGCGGTTCCAGCCGGGGAGTTCCTCATAGATCGGCTTCGCGCGCATCGCCTCGTTCAGGGTCGCCGGCAGTGTCGTCACGCGGCGATCGTCCACCTCGTACGCCACGCACACCTTGATGCGATCGAATGCGGAGAGCGAATCGAGGCGCGTCAGCGCCACCGAGGTGACGCCGTTGAGGCGCGCCGTGTACCGCGCGAGGACGCCATCGAACCACCCGACGCGGCGCGCACGCCCGGTGGTGGTGCCGTACTCGGCGGTCCCCGCCGCGCCCCCCACGCCCTCGCGCAGCATCTCCATCGCGGGGCCCGATGCGATCTCCGTCGGCATCGGGCCGTTGCCGACGCGCGTCTGGTAGGACTTGTACACGCCCACCACGCGCTCGATCGCCGTGGGTCCGAGGCCGATGCCAATCGCGCCGCCCGCCGCCACGGAGGCCGGCACGGAGGAGGTCACGTACGGGTAGGTGCCGCTGTCCAGGTCCAGGAGCGATCCCTGCGCGCCCTCCAGCAGGATCATCTCCCCGCGGTCATCGGCGTCCTGCACGAAGGAGATCGTGTCGGCCACGTAGGGGCGCATGCGCTCGGCGTGGCCCAGGTACTCGTCCAGGACTTCCTGGAAGTCCAGCGCCGGCTGTCCGTAGAGGCCCGTGAGCAGACGGTTCTTGTACTCCAGCGTGTGCTTCAGCTTCCACGCGAAGTACTCGCGGTCCATGAGATCCGCAACGCGGATGCCCAGCCGTCCGACCTTGTCGTGGAATGCCGGGCCTGTCCCGGTCCCCGTGGTGCCGATGGCGAGGTCGCCGCGCAGCGACTCGTCCGCGCGGTCGATGATGCGGTGCCACGGCATGATCACGTGCGCGTGCTCGCTGATCAGGAGCTTCGCGGTGCTCACTCCGCGCTCGGACAGCATCGCGATCTCGGCCAGGAGCTTCTCCGGGTCGATCACCACCCCGTTGCCGATGACGCAGGTCTTGTCGCCGCGGAAGATCCCGGCCGGCACCAGGTGCAACGCGAACTTCCCCTGCTCGTTGATGATCGTGTGACCCGCGTTGTTCCCGGCGGAGTAGCGCGCGATCACCGAGCAGTACCGCGAATGGAAGTCGACCACGCGCCCTTTCCCCTCATCGCCCCACTGGCCACCGATGACGACTACTGCGGGCATGAAGGACTCCGGCAGGCGCGCGGGCGCCGACGAGGCAGGGTGGGTGGGGGTCGCGCAGGGCGCGGACCTACGGGATCATACCCTGCGTACCACCTGAGGGGGAGCGATGCCTGCTGACCCGTCCGCCCGGCACCCTCGCATCGGTTTCGCGGCCGCATGCGGCGTGCTCGCCGGCATCGCGCTCGCGGCCGGCGCGTGCACCTCGCCCGCCGGTCCGGCGCGCAGTCCCCTCGATGATCGCGGGCCTGCGCCCACCGCCCCGCCGGGGGTCACCTCGTTCCCGCCGCCGTTCCTTCCGCCCACCCTGACCCCGACCCCGCCGGCGAGCGCCACCGTGACCCCCTCCACCGCCGCGGGCGACCGCGAGGCGGCGACCGGCGCGGCGATCGAGGCGCTGGCGGAGCGGATGGCGATCAGCGCGACGCGGCTCACGGTCGTGCGCGTGGACGCGGTGGACTGGCCGGACGGCTGCCTCGGCGTCGCGCTGCCCGGGCGCGCCTGCACGCAGGTGATCACCCCCGGTTTCCGCGTCCTGCTGCGCTACGACACCGGCTCGACGCACGAGATGCGCACGGGGCGCGCCGGCGCGCTGGCGTGGGTCGCCCAGACGACGATGCATGCGACCGTGCAGCAGCCGGAGCTGGTGGGTGCCGCGCTCCGGGTGATGGACGCAGGGGGACAGGTGCGCTCGGTGCTCCTCGCGCCGGGGACGGAGCGCCTCGACATCCCCGTGGGGTCCCTGCGGACCGGCGATCGCGTGGTGCTGGGCGTGGACGACGTGCGGGACGGGTCCCCCCTGCGCGCCGTGTGGATCGCGCGCGAGGGCTAGCGTGCCGCCTCGCGCGTGGCGATCGCGTCCGCCAGGGCGATCAGCGCCCGCGCCCGCCTGACCGATCGACGGTCCACGAGGCGGTCGTAGGTGCGCGTCTCCAGCATCTCGCCCGCGACCACCCCCACCCAGGCACCGCGCGCGCGCAGACGATCCCACTCGGCGACCATCTCGCGCGCCACCAGCACTTCCGTGGGGTCCGGGGCGAACAGCGCGTTCATGCCCCGCGCGGCCGCCTCCTGGTGGACGGTGACGCCCGCGGCGCCGAAGTCGTGCGCCCGCGTCGGGAGGGGCGCGGTCTCCGGGCGATGGTGCGTCATCGCCAGCACCCAGGGAAGGCGCGCGGTGTGCGCCGCCACCGCGATGTCCGCCATCGCGTGGTCGTACAGCGCTGTGGCGCGGTCGCCCAGCCGCATGTCATCTCGCAGCCCGTCCACCGAGAGCGCGACGGCGGTGTGCCGGTCGACGGCGTTCAGGATGCGCGCCAGGTGCGTCAGGGCCTCCGCGGAGTCGATCTCCGGGATCAGGCGAATGCCGCCCGGCTCCATGGACAGGCGCATCTCGCGCTTTCGGATCGCCACATCCGCGTCGCGCACGTCCTGGGGCACCTCGGCGCCGGAGAGCACGATCACCGCGAGGTGCTCGCCCACGACCGCGTCGAGGTCGGCGTCCAGTTCCCCGGAGCGGGTGTCCGACACGCGGACGTGCACGGGACGGCCGGCCTCGGCGATGGCGCGCATCCGGCGCCCGGCCAGGGCGCGCGCTCGCTCGCGGGCGCCGTGCACCGCCGGAGACGCGAGGTCGATCGCGATGGCATCGGCGGCGGACCGCGGGGCGGCGGCGAGCCCCGCCTCGTCCAGGGCATCGATCACGAGCGTGCTGCGCAACGCCAGCATTCAGGCTCCCATCAGGTGACAGCGATCCGATCGTCGGGCGACCGCCAGCCTAGCGCATCTCGTCCTCGCCGAGGGGGTGACCCGCCTCGACATCCGCCAGGAAGCGGAGCACTTCCGCGCTCCACTCGTCGGGCCGTTGGGCGCTCGTGCCATGGGTGCACTCGCGGAGCGTCTCGACCCGCCGCCGCCGCAGTCCGTTGGCGAGTCGAGGCAGGGCGGCCAGGACGGCATCGTCCCACTCCCCGGCGATCACCAGCACCGGGATGTCCAGGCCGGGGAGCGCGGGGGTCAAATCGGCGCGGGTGCGCATCGCGTGGCGGCACCCTGCCATGCCCGGGGAATCGGCCGGGCTGACCCGCGCCGGGGACTCGAGCGCGTCGCCGCGGGTGGAGGTGTCGCTGAGGATCAGGGCGTGCATGTCCCCCGCGTGATCGACCGCGTACTGGAGCGCGATCATCCCGCCGAACGACATCCCGCCGATGATCGCGCCGTCCACCGCGTCGAGGCCCTCGAGGAGCCCGCGGAGGTCCTCCGCCAGCGCCGGCATGGTGTACGTCAGCGGATCCTCCGGCGCGGAGGAACCGCCGTGCCCCCGGGCGTCCCAGGTGATCAGGCGATGCGCCTGCGAGAGCGCCCACTCCTGCGGGAACCACATCCCCCGCGACACCCCGAAGCCGTGTGCGAGCACCAGCGGGCGGCCGTCGCGCGGGCCGCCCTCGACGTAGCGGATGCGGATCCCGGAGGGGAGATCGAGGTAGGGCATCGCGGCCATTCACAGCGAGATGTCAGGTTGGGGCGGCTTCAAGAGGGCCGGCACGCGTATGGTACAGTCGCCGGGCACAGCAATCTGGTGCGATCGCACCTCGCCCTTCGAAGGGGCCCGCATCGCGACTATTGCGGGGGTAACCCGGCCTGGACCACCTTACTATTGAGGAGGTGAGGTTGCGCAGCAGTCCGTCGGCAGCCTAGCACGCACGGACAATCCGCCAGCGCGGCCACCGGTGCAGTCCGGTGGTCCGGCGGTGCAGCAGAGCGGCAGAGCAATGGAAGGTGGTTCCCCGTGGCGGATGTCGACATTGGGAAGTTCATTCTGGGGGTTGCGGTCTGGATCGCGGTCGCCGTGCTTTCCGTGGTGATCGTCGCGAACATCGAGAACCAGATCCTGGGTCTCGGCGCGGTCCTCGTCACCGTGCTGGTGGCGTGGGCGATCGGCGAACGCGTGGTACATCCGGAGGAGGTGCGCTGATGCGCCTGACCGACCTTGGCCGGGACTATGAGCTGAAGGACCCGCCGTGGGCTCGGATGCTCTTCGCCAACACCATGATGGCGCCCCTCTGGTTGATCGTCCGGGCGTTCCTCGGCTTCCAGTGGCTGGAGGCCGGGTGGCACAAGGTGACCGGGAACGGCTGGATCAACCAGGACGGCGCTTCGCTCAAATCCTTCTGGGACCGCATCGTGCAGGTCCCCGCGAAGGGCTCGCCGCCCATCGTCTACGACTGGTACCGGGACTTCATCCAGTTCATGCTCGACCAGCGCTGGTACTCGTGGTTCGCCTGGGTGATCGCGGTCGGCGAGGTGGTCATCGGGGTCATGCTGATCGTTGGGATGCTCACGGGGTTCGCGGCGCTCGCCGGGGCCACCATGAACTTCAACTTCATGCTGGCCGGCAGCGCCAGCACCAACCCCATGCTGTTCCTGCTCGCCGTGCTGGTGCTCCTCGGCTGGAAGGTCGCGGGGCGCATCGGCGTAGACCGCTGGCTCCTGCCGGCGCTGGGCACGCCTTGGGAGATGCACATCCTGGACGCGCGCGATGATGCGCGCCGGGGCGCGCAACCGGCAGGCTAGCCCGCCAGGATCGCGTCCAGCCGGTCGGCGTTCGCCGAGGGGCCGACCACCGCCAGCGAATACCGTCGCCCGCCGAACACTCGGCGGGCGACGCGCTGGACGTCCGCCGCCGTGACGGCGCGCAGCCGTTGCACCGTGACGTCCGGGGGCTCGATCGCCCCGTCCATCAGCAGCTGCGTCCCCCGCCGCTGCCCCAGCGACATCGGCGTCTCCAGCGAGAGCCGGAACGACCCGGCGGCGTAGTCCTGCGTGCGCTGCAGCTCCTCGGCGGGCATCGGCTCGTCGACCAGGCGCTGGAGCTCGGCGAGGATCACCTGCAGCGCCTCCTCCTGGTGCTCGCGCGTCACCCCCGCGCTCACCGACACGCTGCCGATGTCCAGGTAGCGCGAGGAGCCGGAGGAGACGGAGTACGCCAGCCCCCGGCGCTCACGTACCTCCTTGAACAGGCGTGAGGACATGCCCCGGCCCAGCGCGGTGTTCATGATGTCCAGCGCGTAGCGATCCGGATCGTGGCGGCCCAGACCGGGCGCGGACAGCGCCAGGTTCGTCTGCTCGATCTCGCGCGCCTCGATCAGCACGTACTCGGGGGGGCGCGCCTCGCTCGCCGCCGCGAAGGCCACGGCGCTGCCCGTCATCAGCGTCCCGAACTCGCGCTCCACGAGCGCGTGCACGCGCTCCGGCTCGATGTTCCCGGCCACCGACAGCACGGCGTTCTCCGCGCCGTAGAACCCGGCGATGTGCTCCACGAAGTCCGCGCGCCGCATCTCCTGCACCGTCTCGATCGACCCCGCGATGGGCCAGCCCACCGGCTGGTCGCCGAACGACGCGGTGGAGAGCAGTTCGCCCACGTACGATCCCGGCGAATCGTGCGACCGCCGGATCTCCTGTTGCACCACCGTCCGCTCGCGCTCGATCTCCTCGGGCGCCAGCAGCGAGTGCTGGAGCATGTCGGCCAGGACCTCGATCCCCGTCTCCACCCGCTCGTAGGGCAGGTTGTTCCAGTAGCAGGTCATCTCCTTGGTGGTGAAGGCGTTGAGGGCGCCCCCGGCCCCCTCGATCGCCTCGGAGATCTCGGGGGCGGTGGGGCGGCGCTCGGTGCCCTTGAACAGCATGTGCTCGATGTAGTGCGACAGGCCGTTTGTCCGCGGAAGCTCGTCGCGCGACCCGACGCGCACGAGGAAGGAGACGGCGGCGGACTGCGCGCTGGGGATCGCCGTCGTCACCAGTCGCAGCCCGTTCGGGAGCGTCCAGATCTCAGGTTCGTTGGGCAAGGCGGCACCGTTTCCATCTCGATCGTGCGTGGCGATCAAGACTACACGCGCCGCCCGGGGTGGCAATTGCGCGGCGTGTCGAAGACGCGACCCCGCCCCTCGCAGCGCCCCGGGCCGGCCGGGCGAGCGACCCGTTCGACATGCCTCGACCCCGTCCGTAAGATGAGACAAACCGGGCGTCTCCCCAAGACGAGCACCATGACCAGCTACGTATTCGTGACCGGCGGCGTGGTTTCTTCCGTGGGGAAGGGCATCGTCACCGCGTCCCTCGGCCGCATCCTGAAGGCCCGCGGACTGCAGGTGTCCATCCTGAAGCTGGACCCCTACATCAACGTCGACCCCGGGACCATGTCGCCCTACCAGCACGGCGAGGTCTTCGTCACCGACGACGGCGCCGAGACCGATCTCGACCTGGGCCACTACGAGCGCTTCATCGATGTCGACCTGACCAGCGGGAACTCCTCTTCGTCCGGGCAGATCTACGAAGAAGTGATCCGCAAGGAGCGCCGGGGCGACTACCTCGGCGGCACGATCCAGGCGATCCCGCACGTCACCAACGAGATCAAGCGCCGCATCCGCATGGCCGGCACGGCGCTGAAGGCCGACGTCGTCGTGGTCGAGGTCGGCGGCACCGTGGGCGACATCGAGAGCCAGCCGTTCCTGGAGGCCATCAGCCAGATGCGCTACTCGTCCCCGCGGGACGAGACGCTCTCCATCCACGTCACGCTGCTCCCGTACATCGGTGCGACCCACGAGCTCAAGACCAAGCCAACGCAGCACTCCGTCCGGGAGCTGCGCACCTTCGGCATCCAGCCCGACGTGATCGTCGCCCGATCCGACTTCCCCGTGCCGGAATCCCTGCGCGAGAAGATCGCGCTGTTCTGCAACGTCCAGCGTGAGGCCGTGATCCCGCTGCAGACCGCCGACTCGATCTACGAGGTGCCGCTGATCCTCGAACGCTCTGGGCTGGGCGCCATCGTCACGCAGGCGCTCTCGCTGGGCGACGCCAGCCCGGATCTGGACGAGTGGACGCGGTTCGTGGAGCGGCTGCAGGCGCCCAAGCGATCGGCACGCATCGGCATCGTGGGCAAGTACGTCGAGCTCCACGACGCCTACCTGTCGATCAAGGAGGCGCTGGTGCACGCCGGCGTCCACCACGATGCCGCGCTGGACCTGCGCTGGATCCACGCCGAGGACCTGGAGACCAACGACCCCGAGCACGTGATCGGCGACGTGGACGGGGTGATGCTCTGCCCGGGCTTCGGGGACCGCGGCCTGGAGGGCAAGATCCAGGCCGTGCGGTACGCCCGCGAGGGCGGCATCCCGTACCTCGGCGACTGCCTGGGGCTGCAGATGCTCGTCGTGGAGTTCGCGCGCAACGTCGCCGGGCTGCCGAGCGCGAACACCACCGAGGCCGACCCGAAGACGCCGTTCCCGGTGATCTCGCTCCTCTCAGAGCAGCAGCAGGTGCACGAGCTGGGCGGCACCATGCGCCTCGGCGGCTACGACTGCATGCTCGTCCCGGGCACGAGGGCGGCCAGCGCCTACGGCACCCCCGTCGCGCGGGAGCGCCACCGCCACCGGTACGAGGTGAACAACGCCCTGCTGCCACAGCTGGAACGGGCCGGCCTGATCGTCGCCGGGCGCGACGCGGAGAGCGGCCTGGTGGAGGTGGTGGAGCTCCCGGACCACCCGTTCATGGTGGGCGCGCAGTTCCACCCGGAATTCACCAGCCGGCCCAACCGCCCGAACCCGCTGTTCCGGGCGTTCGTGGGCGCCGCATGCGCCCGCGCCGAGCAGCGCCTGGCGGCCGGGGCTGCCGGAGCGCCAGCCGCGACGAGCGCGTCCTAGTGCACGTCGCGCACGTGCGCCAGCGCCTGGTGGCCGAAGCGCCTCGCGACCTCTCGGAGCGCGGGCGGGGTATCCCCGCCTTCGCGCGCATCAAACGATGACGTTCTGGCGGCTGCTCCACCTGCTCGCGATGTGCCTGATGATGGCCGGCGTCGGCGGCACGCTGGTGCCCATCTGGCGGGCGTGGGCCTCGGATCAGGTCCAGCGCCGCGCGATGCTCCTGGACGAGGCGCACCGCAACGAAACGCTCCTCCTGCTGCCGGGGACGATCGCCATGCTCTTCACCGGCTACGCGTGGGCCACGGCGACCGGCGTCAACGTGATCCTCACGGGGTGGCTGGTGGCGCTCCAGGTGCTGACCATGGTCGACCTCTTCATCTTCATCCCGCTCATGGGCGTGGGTCTGCGCCGCGTGCGCTACCTCGCCCTGGCCGCGGAGAAGCAGGGCGAGGTCACGGAGGAGCTCCGGGACGCCATGGCGGACAACGTGCCCCTGGTTTTCAGTACCATGATCGCCCTCACCATCCCGTTCATGGTGTGGCTGCCCGTATTCAAGCCGTTCTAGAGGAGCGGCCCCGCCGGGCGAGAAGCGGAGAAGCACGATGCGCATCTTCATGGACACCGCCAACATCGACGAGATCCGGCGCGGGGCTGCGCTGGGCGTGGTGGATGGCGTGACCACGAACCCCTCGCTCCTGGCGAAGGAGGGAGTCCAGTACCGCGACCGCGTGCTGGAGATCGCCTCCGTGGTGGACGGCCCGATCTCCGCCGAGTGCATCTCCAGCGACCTCGAGCCGCTGCTGGCCGAGGCGCGCCGGGTGGCGGCCTGGCACGAGAACGTGGTCGTGAAGGTCCCGATGGGCGAGGTCGGGCTGCAGGCGATCCGCCAGTTGGCGCAGGAGGGCATCCGGGTGAACTGCACCCTGATCTTCTCGCCGAACCAGGCCCTGCTCGCCGCGAAGGCCGGCGCCGCCTACGTCTCTCCCTTCGTCGGGCGGATCAACGACGCCGGGCAGGACGGCATGGCCGTGATCCGCGAGTCCGTGCGCATCTTCGACGCCTTCCACCTCCCCACGCAGGTGCTGGCCGCCAGCATTCGAGGCGCCCGCGACGTTACGGAGTGCGCCCTGGCCGGGGCGCACGTGGCCACCATCCCCTCCGCGGTGCTGTTTCAGATGATGCAGCACCCGCTCACGGACAAAGGCATCGAGATCTTCCTGCGCGACGCCCAGAAGTACTCACCCGTGTAGCGCCGGGGCCGCCCCCCACTGATCAGGGGAACTCCTGACAGGTCCCACTTGCCGGGAGGTGGGGGGATTCGTTAGCATGGAGGTCAGCACCACGATCGTGGCTGCTCCTCAATCGTCCGTCGCGAATCCTCAGCGCGCAGGGCGTCGCATTTCAAGACCAGGCACACATATGACGAGTTCTCCGCGTGGACGCGACTTGGCGTCCGCTGATGCCGCGAATCGACCGCGAGGTCGGCGCCCGGGTGGTGGCCGCGGGCGGCCCCGCTCCAGCGGCGGCGGCATGGGTCGAGCGCCTCAGGCCGACATCTCCCTTGAGGCGATGCCTGATATCGACCCCACCGTTCCCGTCCTTAACATCTCCGACCTCGAAGAGCGCTCGCGTGACGACCTCATCGACATGGCGGAGGAAGAGTTCGAGATCGAGAACGCGGCCTCCTATGCGAAGAACGAGCTGATCTTCCGCATCCTCGAGGCCCAGGCCGAGCGCAACGGCACCATCTTCTCCGGCGGCATCCTCAACATCGTCGACGACGGGTTCGGGTTCATGCGCGGCGAGCGCCTGCTCCCCGGCCCGAACGACGTCTACGTCTCCCAGTCGCAGATCCGCCGCTTCGGCCTCCGCTCCGGCGACTACGTCACCGGGCAGGTGCGCCAGCCCAAGTCCTCCGAGAAGTACTACGGCCTGCTCCGCGTGGACGCCGTCAACGGCATCGACCCGGAAGAGGCCAAGCGCCGCCCGGACTTCGACAGCCTGACGCCGATCTTCCCCAACCGCATGCTCCGCCTGGAAACGGCGCAGCACGAGGTGGGCCAGCGCATGGTGGACCTCTTCTCGCCGGTCGGCGCCGGGCAGCGCGGCCTCATCGTCTCCCCGCCGAAGGCCGGCAAGACGATGCTGCTGAAGTCCATCGCCCACGGCATCGTCCAGAACCACCCCGAGGCGCACCTGATGGTGCTCCTCATCGGTGAGCGCCCCGAGGAAGTCACCGACATGCGCCGGTCCGTGCGCGGCGAGGTGATCGCCAGCACCTTCGACGAGCCGGTGGAGGACCACACCCGCGTGGCAGAGGCGGCCCTGGAGCGCGCCAAGCGCCTGGTGGAGGGCGGCACGGACGTCGTCATCCTGATGGACTCGATCACTCGGCTGGCTCGCGCATACAACACAGCCATGCCGACGAGCGGTCGCACGCTCTCCGGCGGCATGGACCCGATCGCCCTGTACCCGCCCAAGCGCTTCTTCGGCGCCGCGCGGAACACCGAGGAGGGCGGGAGCCTGACCATCATCGCGACCTGCCTGGTGGAGACCGGCTCGCGCATGGACGACGTGATCTTCGAGGAGTTCAAAGGCACCGGGAACATGGAGCTCCGGCTCACCCGCCGCCTGGCCGAGAAGCGCGTCTTCCCCGCCATCGACGTCCTCGGATCGTCGACCCGTCGCGAGGACCTGCTCTTCGACACGGACGAGCTGCGCCAGGTCTGGCTGCTCCGCCGCATGGCCTCCATGCTGGAGGAGGATTCCTCCGACGCCGCCGAGCGCATCATCGACCGCCTGGCGAAGACGCCCACGAACGCGGAGTTCCTGGCGACCCTGAAGACGGACGTGATCTAGCCCGACGTTGCGTGGAAGTGGGCACGAGGCGTGCCCGCGACGCAGCGGATCGGGGAGCAAACACCCGGCGAGATCACATTGAGATCGCATAGAGGGGGGTGCCGCAGGGCACCCCCTCTTCGTTGCAATCGGGTGGACATGAGGGCCACAGGGTCGCACGGATGTGCGACGGGGGGCTTGCCAAGTGCCGCATAGGTGGTGGTAGCCTACGCGGGTCCGGTTGGTTGTGAGAGCGCGCACAAACGCGAGCTCACGGGTGGGGCCGATCAATCGGCCGGGCACGCGGCGGTTCCCAGCCAGCCGCGTCTCTGGAAACGGAGCATGCGCGCCGCGGGGTGTGCAGGGAGGAGCGCGCAGGACCACCTCGGTGGGAATGCGCGTCGTAGTGGAGCCGCTCATCCAGGGAACGATCGCCCCCGCGCCGAAGGCGCGCCGTAGCCGGCGCCTGCTCCGCGCGAGGATCCACCCCACCGCCCCCTCCAATCGGACAGCGCTGCGCCGACCGCTGGCGCAGTTTGGCTTCGTATCCGCGATCCTTTTCACCGTGCTGGGACTGGGCTTCTTCCCCGTCCGGGTCGCCGGGGTCACCGCCACACCCACGCTGCAGGCAAGCCACCTCTCGCTCCCCGGCCTCGCCGCCGTCGCCGCCCCCGCCACCTCCGATGCCCTCGTCGCTCGCGCCGTGCCGCTGACGCTGATCGCGGCGCCGCCCGCTGGCGGCGACACCACGGCGCCCTCCGCGCAGGCGGTGACGCGCGAGGGCCAGCCCGGCGACGGCAACGAGGTGGTCCGCGCGGCGTCGGCCGTGCAGTCCGACAAGGTGCCGGTGTTCTTCGAATACAAGGTGCAGAGCGGCGACACGGTCTCCGGGGTCGCCAGCCGCTTCGGGATCCGCTCCACCTACGTCACGTGGAACAACGCCGACGTGACCAATGCCAACTCCCTCACCGTGGGCCAGACCCTGCAGGTGCCGAGCGTTGAGGGCATCATCCACTCCGTGCGCCTGGGCGAGACCGTCTCCGAGATCGCCGACCGCTACGATGCGAACGCCCAGGACATCATCGAGTTCCCCGCCAATGGCCTGCAGGGCGACCCGAACCGGCTGCGCGAGGGATCGCAGATCCTCGTGCCGGGCGGGCGCAAGGTCGACATCGCCCCCGCGATCGCGCCGCCCCGCCAGCCCGCGGCAGTTGTCGCGGCGGTGCCCGCGGCGCCGGCCGCCACCGTGGGCGGGGGCTGGGCATGGCCGGTGCGCGGCCTGCTGACCTCGCCGTTCGGCCCGGCGCACCCCCTGGGCATCGACGTCGCGATCCCGACGGGCACCCCGATCGTCGCCGCCTCCGCGGGGACTGTGTCGTTCGTCGGCGGCAACCCGTGCTGCTCGTACGGCTACCACATCATCATCGACAACGGATCCGGCTACGAGACGATGTACGCGCACCTCTCCGGCTTCACCGTGAAGAAGGGTGATCGCGTCGCCGCCGGACAGCGCATCGGCTCCAGCGGCACCACCGGCAACTCCACCGGCCCGCACCTGCACTTCGAGCTGCACCGCAACGGCGTGGTGCAGGATCCGATGCAGTACCTCCCGTAACCCCTCCGCCTCTGGCCATCCGCCGAGCACAGAAGAGCCGCCCGAGGGCGGCTCTTTCGTGCGCGACGTGCGTGCGGTTCGGGGGCTAGGCGCGTGCCTCGAGGATCACGAGGCGGCGCTCCTCGCTGGTGCTGCGCCGGGCGATGGTGAACCGCGACACGGGATCCTCGGGCTTGAGCGCGAGCGCCTCGGCGAAGGCCCTGAGCTCTGCGCCGTCGCCGGTGGGGTCATAGCCCACGGGGATCGTGATCGTCGGCTCCAGCGCGCGGATCGCCTTCGCGGCGTCCACCGGGGCCAGCGTGTCGGCGAGGCCGATCGGCACGATCACAATGTCGACGTCCGAGAGCAGGTCCATCTGCGCCGGCGTTGGCTGCGTCCCGAGCCCCCCGAGGTGCGCCACGCGCAGGTCCTCCGCCTCGAAGTGCCAGAGCACGCTGCGCAGGGACTCGGCGGGGACGCCCTCCGCTCCGCGCAGGCTGGCGCGCACGGACTCGATCAGCACGCTGCGGATCTCGTACTCGCCGGGCCCGTCCAGCACCATCGGCGGGCCGTCAGAGGGGGCAACGCCGGAGACGCCGTTCCGCATCGGGTCCTGGTGGCTGATGGTGATGATGTGGGCATCGGGGCGCCCCATCGTGCCGCCCACGGACCGGTCGTACGGATCCATGACCACGGCAGCCGCCCGCGTCCGGATGCGCGTCGCGGCATGGCCGAGCCAGGTGATGTCCATGCGACCTCCGAGGCGGTGGGAATGAGCCGGTACCGATGATCTACCGAGTGATCCTATCGAGGGCGTGCGGCTGCGGCCAGCAGGCGGCGGGGCGTCAGGCGCGCGCCGCCGTCGCGAGGGTGGTCGCCGCACGCGAGGCGCGCACGCCGGCCCACTCCAGCACCATCGCGCTCCACGACAGCCCCCCGCCGAAGGCGGCGAGCAGGACGCGGTCGCCAGGCTGCAGGCGCCCCTCCGCCTCGGCCTCCGCGAGGGCGATCGGGATCGTCGCGCTGGAGGTGTTGCCGTAGCGCTCCACGTTCACGTACACGCGCTCCATGGGCAGGCCCACGCGCTCGGCCATGGCCGTGATGATCCGCCGGTTCGCCTGGTGGGGGATGCAGAGCGCGATGTCGTCCACGGTCAGCCCGGCCCGCGCCAGCGCCTCGCAGGAGGTCTCCACGAGCGCGTTCACCGCGCTGCGGAACACGGCGCTGCCGGCCATCACGATGTGCGCCTCCTGGCGGAGGCCGTCCGTGAGCGGGGTGCAGGGGCCGTTCGCCCAGAGCAGGCTCGCCTGCGACCCGTCCGAGCGCAGCAGCATCGCCTCGATGCGCCCCGGCTCGCCCTCGGCGGATCGCTCCACCACCACGGCGCCGGCGCCGTCGCCGAAGAGCACGCAGGTGGAGCGGTCGTTCCAGTCGACGATGCGGGAGAGCGTCTCCGTCCCCACGACGAGGGCCCGCTCCGCGGAGCCGGCGACGATGAACTGGGCGGCGGTGCTGAGGGCGGACATGAAGCCGTTGCATGCCGCGTTCACATCGAACGCCCCGGCGTGCGCTGCGCCCACGGCGTGCTGGATGCGCGTGGCGGCGGCGGGGAACATGCCGTCCGGGGTGCACGTGCCCGCGATCACCAGATCGATGCTGGCCGGGTCGATCTGGGCCGACTCGATCGCGGCGAGGCCGGCGCGGGCGCCCAGCGAGCTGGAGGTCTCGTCCGGCGCGGCGATGCGGCGCTCGCGGATGCCGGTGCGCCCCACGATCCACTCGTCGGACGTGTCGACCATCTTCTCCAGGTCCGCGTTGGTCAGGACGCGCTCGGGGACGTAGAGGCCGACCCCGGTGATCCGGGCACCGAGGGTCATCGGCGACTCCCTTCGCGTGGCGCCGCGCCGCGCTCTTCGTCTCCCAGCAGCCGCTGGAGCTCGCGCAGGGTGCGGTGGTGGAGTGCCTTCACGGCACCCTCGGTTCGGGCCATGATACGGCCAATCTCCGCGTTCGAGCGTCCGTCCACGTACTTCAGCGCGATCAGCTGCTGCCGGTCGGGCGCCAGCGCGCTCACCGCCGCACGCACCCTCGCGATGCGCTCGTTCTGCTCCAGGCTGGATTCCGGGCCGGGCGTGGCGGAGGGAATCTGCAGCGCGGCGTCCAGCGCCTCCGTGGGTGGGCGCCGGCCACGGTCGCGGTACCAGTTGACCAGCAGGTTGTGGGCGATGCTCATCAGCCACGCCGGGAACCCCGCCCCGCGCCCGCGGTACTGGTCCAGCCCGGCGAGGGCGCGCAGGAAAGTCCGGGAGGTCAGCTCCTCGGCGTCGCTGGGGTTGGATGTCCGCGAGAGCAGGTAACGGTACACGCGAGGCGCGTGGGCCTCGTACAGGTCGGAGAAGGCGTTGCGATCCGGCGCCCCGCCGTCCGCGCCGTCCGTGCCTTCCCGGGCGCTCCCGGCGGCGAGGGTTTCGGAGGAGGTCGAAGGGGTCGCGCGGCGGAGCGCATGGCGGGCCGGTGGTCGGGGCGCCTCGGTCAGTCGGGGTCTCCTCGGGGTGGCGGCAGGGGACAGCGTTCCGGCCCCCGGGGGCGGGCTGCCGTTTGCCACCGCAGTCTGCTGCGGTCCCTGCAGTATAGGCGGCGGCCCATCAGCGCACCCGGGGCCCTCATCCCGCGTCCGCCCGCCTCCTCCGCGCTGCCGGGGGCGAATCTGGATTGACCCGCCGGGGTGGTTCTGAATACAATTCGAGGGCATTAGCACTCTCATCGCGAGAGTGCTAACAGGTGGAGGTGCGGGGTGCTCACCGAGCGTCGTGCCGCGATCCTGGGGATGGTCGTCAACGAATACATCAGCACCGCGGAGCCCGTAAGCTCGCGCGCCATCGTCGCGCGCCACCACCTGGACATCTCCACGGCCACGATCCGCAACGAGCTCGCGCGGCTGGAGGAGGACGGGTACATCACGCAGCCGTACACCTCGGCCGGGCGCGTCCCCTCCGACCTGGGCTACCGCACCTTCGTCGAGGTGCTGATGTCCGAGGAGCCGGTCCAGCCCCAGGAACAGCGGACGATCGAGCACCAGCTCCACCAGGTCATGGGCGGGCTGGACGAGTGGCTCAGCCTCTCCGCCACCATCCTCGCGCGGACCGTGGGGAACGCAGCCGTGGTGACCCGGCCGCGAGCGGCGTCCAGCCGGCTGCGGCACGCCCAGCTCGTGGAGCTGAACCACGACACGGCGCTGCTGGTGGCGGTCATGGACGACGGGCGCGTGCGGCAGCGGATGCTCCCGCTCCAGTCGTCCACCCCGCAGGCCGAGCTTACGGAGCGCGCGGTGCGCCTGAACGCGCGCATCGAGGGTGCGGACGCGCGACGGGCGCGTGCGGTCGCCGCGGAGCTCGCGGACCCGGACGAGGTGGCCACGGTGCGCGCGATCGCCGATCTGATCGACGAGCAGCGGATCGCCGAGGAGACTTTCCTGGACGGGCTGAACGCGGTGCTGCGGCAGCCGGAGTTCCTGGACGTGGATCGCATGCTGGAGGCCGTGGCCACCCTGGAGGCCTACCGCGTACGCCGGGTCCTGGAGCACGCGATCGACGGCCAGATCGGATCGACGCAGGTCGTGATCGGCCACGAGCACGGTGATGATTCGATGCTGGAATGGAGCGTCGTGCTCTCGCGCTACGGCGACCAGGACACTATCGGGACGGTCGCGGTCATCGGCCCCACGCGGATGCCGTATCACCGCACGATCCCCCGAGTGCGCTACGTCGCCCGGCTGATGAGCCACCTCCTGCACGAGGTACGACAGGCGTAGGCGACCTACGCCACTGGACCCGGCCACCTCATGGCGAGGGGCAGCCGGGCGTCCTGATTGAGGAGACCCGATGACCGAGGAACGGAGCGACTCCGTCGCACCGGAGGATGAGTCGCCCGCGGACGGGACGCCCCCCGCGGACACCGTGGAGTCGCTGCGCGCCGAGCTGGAGCAGGCGCGCACGCAGCACCTGCGTGCCGTGGCGGACTACCAGAACCTGCAGCGCCGGGCGCAGGAGGAGCGCGCCGAGTTCGGTCGGTACCAGTTGACCGCCAGCGTGCTGAACTTCCTGCCTGTGCTGGATGACCTGGAACGGGCTGTGGAGTCCGCGCACGACGACATCCGCGATCACCCCTGGGTGGAGGGCGTGAAGCTGGTGATGTCGAAGTTCCGCAGCGTCCTGGAATCGGCCGGGGTGACGGAGATCCACGCCCTCCACCAGGCCTTCGACCCGACGAAGCACGAGGCCGTTGGCAGCGCGCCCGGCCCCAGCGGCATGGTCGTCCGGGTGCTGCGACGCGGCTACCAGCTGAACGACCGGGTGTTGCGCGCGGCGATGGTGCTGGTGGGCGACGGCGAGCCCGCCCCCGCCGCCGAGTCGCCTCCGGCGGAGTAGCCGGCTCGATCCTCCCGCGCTCGAGGGCTGCGGGGGCGACGGTGGGGGAATGAACTGACACAGCGCCGCCCGGTGCGACCGGGGCGGCAGGAGAAGAGGGCCAAGTGGCGAAGGTAATCGGCATCGACCTGGGAACGACGAACTCCTGCGTCGCGGTCATGGAGGGCGGCGAGCCGCGCGTGATCCCGAACGCCGAGGGCGGCCGGACCACCCCCTCGGTCGTCGCGATCGCGAAGGACGGCGAGCGCCTGGTCGGCACCGTGGCGAAGCGGCAGGCGGTGACCAACCCGCAGAACACCGTCTACTCGGCCAAGCGGCTCATGGGCCGCAAGTTCGAGGACGAAGAGGTGCAGCGCCTGAAGCGCGTCGCCGGCTTCTCGATCGTGAAGCGCGACAACGGCGACGCCGGCATCCAGATGGCGGACCGCACGTACAGTGCCCCCGAGATCAGCGCCATGGTGCTGCAGAAGCTGAAGGCTGATGCCGAGGCGTACCTGGGCGAGGCCGTGAACGAGGCCGTGATCACGGTCCCGGCGTACTTCAACGACGCCCAGCGACAGGCCACGCGTGACGCGGGCCGCATCGCGGGGCTGGAGGTGCTGCGCATCATCAACGAGCCGACGGCGGCGTCGCTCGCCTACGGCCTGGACTCCAAGGCCGAGGAGCTGATCGCGGTCTACGACCTGGGCGGCGGCACGTTCGACATCTCCGTGCTGGAGATCGGCGACGGCACGTTCCAGGTGAAGGCCACCAACGGCGACACCTTCCTCGGCGGCGACGACTTCGACAACGTGCTGATCGACTTCCTGGTCGGGGAGTTCAAGCGCGATCAGGGCGTGGACCTATCGCAGGATCGGAGCGCGCTGCAGCGCCTGAAGGAGGCCGCGGAGCGCGCGAAGATCGAGCTCTCCTCCGCCCAGCAGACGGAGATCAACCTGCCGTTCATCACCGCGGACGCCTCCGGGCCGAAGCACATGGTGCTGAACCTCACGCGATCGAGGTTCGAGCAGCTCGTCGGCGACCTCGTGGACCGCTCGATCGAGCCGGTGCGCCAGGCGCTGAAGGACGCGAACGTCTCCCCGAGCGACATCGACGAGGTGGTGCTCGTGGGCGGCATGACGCGCATGCCGCTGGTGCAGGCGAAGGTGCAGGAGTTCTTCGGCAAGGAGCCGCACCGCGGCGTGAACCCGGACGAGGTCGTCGCCATCGGCGCCGCCGTGCAGGCGGGCGTGCTGAAGGGCGAGGTGAAGGACGTCCTGCTGCTGGACGTCACCCCGCTGACGCTGGGCATCGAGACGCTCGGCGGCGTGATGACGCCGCTGATCGAGCGCAACACGACGATCCCGACGAGCGCGTCGCAGACGTTCTCCACCGCCTCGGACAACCAGCCGTCCGTGGAGATCCACGTGCTGCAGGGCGAGCGGTCGATGGCCGCCGACAACAAGTCGCTGGCGCGCTTCATCCTGGACGGCCTGCTCCCGGCGCCGCGCGGCATCCCGCAGGTCGAGGTGTCGTTCGATATCGACGCCAACGGCATCGTGAAGGTGTCGGCGTCCGACAAGGCGACGGGCAAGCAGCAGCACGTCACGATCCAGTCCGCGAGCGGCCTGACGGACGCCGAGGTGGAGCGCCTCCGCAAGGAGGGCGAGGCCCACGCCGCCGAGGACGCCGAGAAGCGTGCGGCGGTGGAGACGCGCAACCAGGCGGAGAGCCTCGCCTACTCCGCCGAGAAGATGCTCACGGACAACGCCGAGGTGATCTCGGAGGACCACAAGAAGACCGTGAACGAAGCAGTCGCCGAGGTCCGCGAGGCGCTGAAGGGCACCGACAACGCGGCGATCACCGCGAAGCTCGAGGCCCTGTCGAAGGCGATGCAGGAGGTCGGCGCGGCCGTGTACGGCGCGCAGCAGGCCGCGAACGCCCCCGGTGGCGGCGGCGGTGCGCAGCCCGTCGGCGGCGACGCCAACGCGGGTGAAGGCGAGCCGATCGAGGGCGAGTTCCGCGAGGTGTAGTCGGGGCCTCGAAGGGCACTCACACAGCGCGGGAGGTGGTCGATGCAGCACGCACGCCGCCTCCCGCGCTTCTTTGTGCTGTGGTGGGTGCTGGGCGGGCTCGTCGTGAACATCCTCAGTCAGGGCCAGCAGTTCGTCGAGGCGGGCTTGCTCCGATGGATCGGCATGCGGCTATCGATTCGCTCCTGGGTCATCGCATCGTTACGCGCCGGGGCGAAAGCAATGCTCCTCCTCCTTGCGGCGGCGGTGCCCGTCGTTCTCTTGATCGGTGTGCTGGCGGTGAGTCTCTCGGTAAGACAAATGCGAGCAGCAATCCCGTGGCTCGGCACGGCCGGGGTTGTGTCGATGCCAACGCTCTTTGCGTGGGTTATCGGGGGGGGGGCGCAGGCTCAAATTCTGGGAGCGGCTGGCCAGGGCGCGCTCGCGGTCGCCTGGCGACGGGTGGTCACGATCGGGCAGCTGGTCTTCGGTGCCCTGGCCGGCTCCGTCACTGTCGTCGAGTCTTCTCTGGCCCCAGGTCTATCTCCTGCCGCCGTCTAACGCCGGTGAGGTTCCGTACTTCGCTCTTCACCGCCTGCCGAGCCTCCTCGCGAGCATGACCGGGGCACTCGTGGTGGGCCTGGCCCTCAAGCGCATCATCGAGGCGGAGCCAGCCGCGCCCGAGCCGGCGATCGCGGGCGTCGAGGGGTAGCGCGACGCCCCCCGGGGTTCCCGGGGTGCCTTCGGCGGTGCGATCGGTACAATGGAATGCCTATGACCACGGAAACCGACCTCTACGGCGTACTCGGCGTCGGGCGCGAAGCCTCGGCGGATGAGATCAAGCGTGCGTTCCGGAAGCTCGCGATGGAGTTCCACCCCGACCGGAACAAGGCGCCCGAGGCGGAGTCCCGCTTCAAGCAGGTGAACGCCGCGTACGAGGTGCTGTCCGACCCGGACAAGCGTGCGAAGTACGATCGCTTCGGCATGAGCGGCGTGAACGGCGGCGCGCAGGGCTTCCAGGGCCACGAGGGCTTCGGTGGGTTCGGCGACATCTTCGACGCCTTCTTCCGCGGGACGGCTACCCGGCGCGCGGGCCCGCAGCAGGGCTCCGACCTGCGCGCCACCCTGGAGCTGACGCTGGAGGAGGCCGTCTTCGGCGTCGAGAAGGAGATCGTCTACCAGCGCACCGAGCGCTGCAACGACTGCAAGGCGACGGGCCAGGCGAACGGCGCGCCTCGCGACACGTGCCCGGAG
The DNA here is from genome assembly GCA_041674525.1 of Dehalococcoidia bacterium. GTDB lineage: Bacteria > Chloroflexota > Dehalococcoidia > UBA2979 > UBA2979 > SHYQ01. Next base: position 24,028 of record JBAYVN010000012.1, read on the forward strand.
TGCAACGGCGCGGGCGAGCTGCGGCGCGTGCAGCAGTCGCTCTTCGGGCAGTTCGTCAACGTCACCGCGTGCAACCGCTGTCGAGGCGAGGGGCAGATCGTCACCAACCCATGCCCCGCCTGCCGGGGTATGGGCGCGAAGCGCGCGCGCGTGAAGCGCACCGTGCGCATCCCCGCCGGGGTGGACGAGGGCGCGCAGATCCGCATCGTCGGCGAAGGCGACGCCGGGTCGCACGGCGGGCCTGCGGGCAACCTGTACGTGGAGATCGCCGTCCACGACCACGAGGTCTTCAAGCGCGTGGACCAGAACCTGGTCTACGACCTGCCGCTCAACGTCGCGCAGGCCGCGCTCGGCATCGACGTCAGCATCCCCACGCTCGAGGGGGACACGGAAGAGCTGAAGTTGAAGGGCGGCGTGCAGCCCGGCGAGGTGCACGTGATCAAGGGCCGTGGCGTTCCCTACCTCCGTGGCGGCGGGCGCGGCGACCTGCTGGTCCGCACCTTCGTGGTCGTCCCGGACAGGCTCTCGGCGGAGCAGAAGGAACTGATGCGCCGCCTGGCGGAGTCGCTCGGCACACCCGAGGTGCCCGAGGAGGAGTCCTCCTTCTTCGGTCGCATCCGCGACGTCTTCTCGTAGCGGCCCGCCGCCCGTGTCGCCGGACGATCAGCGCTGGATCGAGGTCACCGTGCGCGTCGCGCCCGCGGACGTGGACGCCGTCGCCGATGCGCTGCGCGAGGCGGGGGCCGAGGGCGTCGCGATCGAGCCCGCGATCCTCGTCTCGGACGCCGCCGACTTCCAGTACGAGGAGCTCGACGCGCCATCGCTGGTGAGTGCCACGTTCCCTTCGCTGGCGCCGGGAGCGGCGCGCCGGACGCTGCGCCGCCGCCTGAACGCGCTCGACCTCGCCGGCCCACTCCCACCGCTGCGCTTTGCCGAGGTGGGGCCGCGCCTCTGGTCGGAGGAGTGGAAGCGCTTCTACCACGTTCAGCACATCGGGACGCGGCTGGTCGTTCGTCCCTCGTGGGAGCCGTACACCCCGCAGCCCGGTGAGGTCGTGGTGGAGCTTGATCCCGGCACCGCCTTCGGCACGGGCCAGCACGAAACGACGCGCCTGTGCCTGGAGGCGATCGAGGCGGAGCAGCGCGGCGCGCCGGACGTGCTGGATATCGGCGCGGGATCGGGGATCCTCGCGATCGCATCGGCGCTCCTCGGCGCGCGCGAAGTGCGCGCGATCGACAACGATGCCGACACCGTGGCGATCGCGGCGGAGAACGCGCGGCTCAACGGCGTGGCGGACCGCATCGTCTTCGCGGCGGGGTCGCTGCCGGGCGCGCCGGTGCTCGGCATGCCGCTCCCCGTCGCGGTGGAGTACGGGTGGCCGTGGCCGGACCGCCCGCCGCGCGCGTGCTGCGATCTGCTGATCGCGAACATCTCCTCCACGGTGAACATCGCCCTGCTGCCCGCGTTCGCTGCGGCGATCCGTCCCGGCGGCACCGTGATCCTCAGCGGCTTCATCGCACGCGACGCGGACGAGGTGAGCGTGGCGGCACGCGCGGCGGGCCTCGTCCCGGATCGCGTCGAAGGCGAGGCGGAGTGGCGTTGCCTGGTCGCCCGCGCGCCGCGCTAGCGGTGCTGTTCCGCGCGCCTCACCGGGGGAAGGGGCGCGTGACCCACGTCTCCGGGTCCACGTTCACGCCGTAGATCGTCAGCTCCCAGTGCAGGTGAGGCCCCGTGGAGAAGCCCGTGGTCCCCACGTGCCCGACGAGCGCGCCCCCCTCGATCACCTGGCCGGCGGCCACGGTAATGTCGTGCAGGTGGTGGTAGCCGGTCATCACGCCGCCACCATGATCGATGATTACCGAGTTCCCGCGGATCGGCATCGCCCCGGCCCAGGCTACGCGGCCGGGGGCAGCGGCAGTCACCGGAGTGCCCTCGTCCGCGGCGAGATCCTCTCCGGTGTGAAAGTCGCCGACCGGGCCGCCGTTGATCGAGCGTCCTGATCCGAACTGCGTCGACACCTCGAACGCCAGGAGCGGATACCGAAAGGCCGTGCGCCATCGGGGCGCCGGGTCCGGCGTCGCGAACTGCACCGCGCGCAGCCGGGTCTCCTGCGCGGCGGCCTCCGGCGTGAGGATCGCCGCGGTCTCGTCCGTCACCTCGAGGTAGTCGGCCGGGCGCTGCGGGTCGAGGACGGTGTACGGCACGGTGACAGTCCCGGTGATGTTCCCCTGCGGGTCGTGCGCCGTCACCGTCAGTCCCGCCATCCCGAGGGGCGCGTACAGGTCGACGCCCACCACCGCCCATGCGCCGCTCGACGCCGGGAAGAGCGGGAGCGTCCGCCCGCCCGCGCGCACGGTCCCGGCGGAGGCGCCGGTGACGCGCACGAGGATGGTCTCCCCCCGCGCCACAGCCGGAGGATCCACGTCCACCTCGAATGCGGGGCGCGGTGTGGGGGCCGGTGTAACCGCCGACATGGGCGCGGCCGGCGTGGACGAGGGAGGCGTGGACGAGGGAGGCGTGGGGGTGGCGGGCGTGGCGGGCGTGGGCGTGGGGGTGGCGCTGGCAGTTCCGGTCGGGCTCGGGCCGGGCGGGCTGGCCGAGGGCGTGCCGCTCGGCGCCACCTCGGCTGGTCCGGTCGCCGTGCTGGCGGGGGACGCTGCCGCCGCGGCCGCCGGTGGGGACGAGGGAGCAGCCGTGCTGATCACGGCCGCCGGCGCTGCCGCCGGGCCGGAGCATGCCGCCCCCGCGGCCAGCGCGAGCGCCAGCAGCAGCCCCGGGAGGAGCGGGCGCGGCGGTCGGAACCCGGGGATGAATGCGCTCAGGGCGGGCTCCTTCGGGCGGTGCGGGCGCGCGGTCGGCACGCCTGCTTGATCGTACCGTCAGTTGTTGCAGCGCCGAGGGCGCGAATTGCTATACTCATTCGTGTTCCGGGAGCGGTGCCTGGAGCCGAGTCTCCACCAGAGCGAGGTCCTACCCCACAGGCGACGGACGCTCTCGACCGGGCGTCCGTTTCGATAGTTGGCCCCTGCGGCCGGAGGGCGTGATGGAGGATCCCAGGCTAATCGCGGAACGCGTGATCGAGAACGTCGAGCACGTGATCATCGGCAAGACGCACGAAGCCCGCCTCGCACTCATCACGCTGCTGTGCCGGGGGCACCTGCTGATCGAGGACGTGCCTGGCGTGGGCAAGACCATGCTGGCGCGCGCGCTGGCCCGGTCCACGGGGTGCAACTTCTCCCGCATCCAGTTCACCCCCGACCTGCTGCCCACGGATGTGACGGGCGTCACGATCTACCAGCAGGGGTCCGGGCGCTTCGAGTTCCGCCCCGGTCCGATCATGGCACAGATCGTGCTCGCCGATGAGGTGAACCGCGCCACGCCGAAGACGCAATCCGCGCTGCTGGAGGCGATGGAGGAGCACCAGGTCACTGTGGACGGCATCACCCACCCGCTCCCCCGGCCCTCGATGGTGATGGCGACGCAGAACCCGATCGAGTACGAGAGCACGTTCCCCCTGCCGGAGGCGCAACTCGACCGCTTCATGCTCCGCATCCACCTCGGCTACCCGAGTCCGACCGACGAAGTGCTGATCATGGACGCTCAGCAGGAGCGCCACCCGATCGAAGAGCTCCCGGCCGTGATCACGCCCGACGAGGTGATCGAGATGCAGGAGGCCGTGGGCCGCATCTACGTCGACCCGCTCATCAAGCAGTACATCGTGTCGCTGGTGAACGCGACGCGTGAGCATGAGTCCGTGTACCTCGGGGCCTCGCCCCGCGGATCGCTCGCGCTGATGCGGACCACGCAGGCGCACGCGCTGCTGGAGGGTCGTGACTTCGTGCAGCCGGACGACGTGAAGCTGCTGGCGTACCCCACCCTCGGGCACCGCGTGATCGTGAGCCCGAGCGCCCGCGTCCGCGACATCGACAGCGCGCAGATCGTCAGCGAGGCGGTCGAGCGCGTGCCCGTCCCGGGCGTCCGCGCCCGCGGCGGGTTGTAGCGCCAGCGTTCCCCCGCGGGGGAACCGGGGAGAGGGGGCCGAGGTGCAGCAGTTGCTCGCCCTCGGCGCGGGAGCCCGCCGGAACTTCAACGTCACGCTGGCCGTGGTGATCACGGTCGGGTGCTTCGTGCTCGCCTTCGCGACGGGCTTCTGGCTGCTCTTCCGCCTGGCGTACCTCACCGCCTTCGCGCTGCCGTTGCTCTACTTCTGGACGAAGCGCATGGCCGACAGCATCGACGTGGAGGTGCACCGCACCACGCAACGCGTCACGCAGGGCCAGCCGATCGAGGGACGCATCACGATCCGATCGCGCTCCGTCCTGCCGAAGGTCTGGCTGGAGGTGGAGGATCCGTCCTCCGTCCCCGGGCACAACGCCAAGCGCGTGCTGACGCTTTCCTCGCGCGGCGTCGCGTCGTGGGACTATCGCACGCGGACGCGGGTACGGGGGCTGTACACGCTGGGCCCGGTGCGCGTCACCGCCTCGGACCCGTTCGGCTTCTTCCACATGACGCGCACGTTCGGCGATCCGGCGACGATCCTCGTGTACCCGAACGCGCCGGACCTCCCGAACTTCTACGTCCCTCCCGCGAACCTCCCCGGCGAGGGGCGTATCCGGCGGCGTACGCACAACGTCACGCCGAACGTGGCCGGCGTGCGCCCGTACGAGCCGGGTGACTCCTTCAACCGCGTGCACTGGCCGGCGACGGCGCACCGCGGGCAGCCGATGGTGAAGATCTTCGAGCTCGACCCGGCCTCGGACATCTGGCTGGTGCTGGACCTGGAGCGCAGCCAGCACGCCGGCCTGGGCGAGGACGGCACGGAGGAGATGGCCGTCTCGGTCGCGGCGTCGGTCGCGCGGTTCTTCCTCAACGCGCATCGCTCCGTGGGGCTGATCTCCTTCGACCACGACCTGCACGTGAACGAGCCGGATCGCGGCCAGAACCACTACACGCGCCTGCTGGAGGCGCTCGCCCTGGCGCGCGCGACCGGCGACGTACCGCTGACGAGCCTGCTGATCGAGGAGTCGCGCCGCTTCGGACGCCACACCACGGTGGTGGTGATCACGCCCTCCGCGACGCAGGACTGGGCGCTCACGCTGATGTCACTGCAGAGCCGCGGCGTGAAGGTGGCTGCCGTGCTGCTGGAGGCGGACACCTTCGGCGGGACGGTGAGCCCCCTCGATGTGTACGGCACGCTGGCCGCGGGCGGCGTATACGCCTACACCGTGAAACACCACGACGACCTGAGCCGCGCGCTGTCCGAGGGCAGCGACCCGTCGCTCGGGCGCATCGCACCGGCGAAGCGGTAGGTCACCATGTCGCACGCGGCCACCTTCGATGACGTCTTCAACGCCGATTCCTCGCGGCACGTCGCCGGCGAGCCCGTGCGCGTCTCGCGCTGGTGGAGCTCGTGGGAGGCGTGGACCACGCTCGCGCTGATCATGCTCGCGCAGCTCCCGGTGATCGGATCGCTGCAATCGTCGGACTGGGTGGAGGAGATGCCGTCGCTCCTGGTCACGGGGCTGATCGCGCTCGTGCTGGGGTGGCTGCTGGCGCAGTCCCGCCTGTACTCGATCGTGGCGGGCGCGCTCGGACTCGGCGCGGGTGCGGCGGCCGTGCTGCTGCTGGTGCTGCAGCGCGTGCCGCTGGTGGATCCCACCCTGGGCTCCGGGTGGGCGGGGCGCTGGCACGAATTCTCACTGCGCATGGCGGCGTGGTTCAGCGCGCTATGGAACGAATCGATCTCCGCTGACCCGCTGCCGTTCGTGGTCCTGCTGGTGGCGATGGTGTACCTGGTGGTCTTCCTCTCGTGCTGGGCCGTGGTCCGGTGGCAGAACGCGTGGGCGGCGCTCATCCCGGGCGGGATCATCCTGCTTACCAACATCCCCTACCTGCCCGGCCAGCCCTCGCTCGGGTTCGTCGTCTTCCTGATCGCGTCCGTGCTCCTGGTCACGCGCATGGAGTTCCTGCGCGCCGGCGCGAGATGGCACCGCGAGCACGTGGTGCTGCCCGCGTTCATGTCCCTCGAGGTGCTGTTCGCGGGGGTGCTGATCGCCGTCCTGCTGGTCGGCGCGGCGTGGATCGTGCCGACGGCGAACCACTGGGGCCCCGTGGCGCGCGCTTGGGATCGCGCGCTGGAGCCGGTGTCCGCCCGCGTCGAGGCGTTCGGGCGGCTCTTTGTCGGCATCAATTCCAAGCGCGAGCTGCCGGTGCACACCTTCGGCCCGGCGTTGCCGCTGCAGGGGAAGATCGCGCTCGGCACCACGCCCCTGCTCCGCGTGTCCTCCACGGAGCCGGGCAACCTGCGCGGCGCGGTGTACGACGAGTACACCGGGGCCGGGTGGAAGCTGACGGACGCCGCCGCGGTGCCGCTGTCCGGGACCTCGGTCCAGGCCGCCGAGCTGGGCACGCAGCGCACGAAGGCGGAGGTCCGGCACCCGGTCACGACGCAGATCGAGGTCCTCGCCGCGGGTGCGCCGGATCGCCGGCTGCTGTCCGTGGGCGACCCCGTGACCGCCAGCGTCCCCGGTCGCGAGCTGATCGACCCCACCGCGCAGCCGCTGGGCGTCATCCCCAACGATCCCGCCTCGCCCGGCAAGTCGTACACGACGGTGGGCACCGTATCCGCCGCGGCCGTGCCGACGCTGCTGGCCTCGGGCACGTCGTACCCGCCCGCGATCGTGGACACGTACACCACGCTGCCGCCCACGTTGCCGCCCGAGGTCGCCGAACTGGCGAAGCAGGTCGCGGGGAACTCGCGCACGCCGTACGAGGCCGCGCGGCGGATCGAGGCGTACCTGCGTCGCAACTACACCTACACGCTGGATCCGCCGCCCACGCCCCCGCGTCGCGATGCCGTGGCGGCATTCCTGTTCGACCAGCGCGTCGGCTACTTCGACCAGTTCTCGTCGGCGATGGCGGTGATGCTGCGCACACTCGGCATCCCCGCGCGCGTGGCAACGGGCTTCGTGCTCGACCCGGCGGATGTCGATAGCGCGACGAAGGCATACACGGTCACGGAGCAGCGCGCGTGGACCTGGCCGGAGGTCTACTTCCCCAACCTCGGGTGGGTGGAGTTCAACCCGACGCCCAGCCGCCCGCCGATCGTGCGCCCCGGCGACGACGCCGCCGCGCTCGCCGACGCCGAGGCGGCGCGCGCCATTCCGGACGACGGCCTCGGGGCGCTCGATCCGGGCCTCGACGAGTTCGGCGCGGCGACTGACGTCGACTTCGAGGGCTCGACCGCGGTGCCGTTCCTGGAGACGCCGGCGGGGCAGATCCTGGTGCAGGCAATCTCGACGATGCTGGTGCTGTCCGTGTTCCTGCTGGTGATCGCGGTGATCGCCCGGATCCTCTGGGACCGCCGTTTCCACGGGCTGCGACCCGCGACCGCGCGCTGGGCGAAGCTGTACACGCTCGCCGCGTGGGCGGGCATCGCACCGGCCCCGCACTTCACGGTGGTGGAGGTGGCAGAGACGCTGGGCGCGATCCTGGGCGAGACGAGCGCGATGCGATCGCTGGCGCGCGCGTATGCGAGTGATCGCTACGGCCGCCCCGTGGAGGACGCGCCGGCAGAGGACGAGCAGACGCAACGCATCGCCGACCGCGACTACCGGCGCGTGCGCGACCAGCTGCGGCGGCGCGTGGTGGCACGCGCGATGCACCTGGGCCGGGTCACGGACGCGCCGTTACCGGGCCGGTACGCCGCTGCGCGGGTTGCCGCGGTTCGCTAGCCCGGCGAGGTCATTCGCACGCTGCGCAAGCTCGAGGATGCGTGCGGCCTCCTCGGGTGAGACCTCGGGGCCCAGTTGCGCGAGGGCTGCCTCCAGCTCCGCGTTGGCCGCGGCCAGCGCCCGGAGTGCGCCGGTGGGATCGTTGGGATTCGGCTGTCCGGTGCCGGGGACGTTCTGGCCCGGATCCCCGGCGCCGGCCTGCTGGCCCTGTTGACCCTGCTGGCCCTGCTGGCCCTGCTGGCCCTGCTGGCCCTGCTGACCCTGCTGATCAGCGGGCGCCGGGGTGGGGGTGGGAGTCGGTGCGGGGGGCGGGAGGCGGCGCAGGACCAGCTCCAGGTTCGCCTTCGCATCCCGGTCCGCCTCGTCCTGGCGGAGCACCTGCTGGAATGCCGTCCGCGCGCGCTCCAGGTCGTCGCGCTGGAAGGCCGTGTTGCCTCCGGTGAAGAGCAGCCGGCTCGAGAGCAGCGCTCCCGGGTTCCGCTGCAGCACGGCGTCCACCGCCGCCTGCGCCTCGTCGTAGCGACCGAGGTGGTACAGCGCGTTCGCCATGTTGTACTGGATCGCGGGATCGTCCGGCGTGATCAGCGCGGCCGCCTGGTACTCCTGGAGCGCGCGGTCGAACTTGCCCGATCGGTACAGCGAGTTCCCTGACTCCACGTGCCGGTACGCAGTGGTCCCGCCCACGCAGGAGGTGAGCAGCAGCAACGCCGAGGCGGCGAGCACCGCGATTCCCCGGCGGGGGCGCGGGAACACGCGCGCCTCGGCGGTGGCGGGGGTCGCGGCCTGCAGCAGCAGAAGCGCCAGCGCTGCGCCGACGAACCACGAGAAGTGCTCGCGCGGCACGCGGCTGTCTGCGGTCGTGAACTGCGTCTGGCGCATCCGCGCGAAGTCCACGGCCAGGCCCGCCATGCCCTGGACGTCGCGCGTCGAGCCACCGGTGCCGCGGGCGATCGCGGCGAGGGTGCGCGGGTCGCCCCTCGTGATGTCCGTGCCACCGCTGGAGACGGGCAGCGCGGTGGGGTTCTCGGTTCCCGAGAAGACGGTGTAGATCGCGACGTGCTGTGCGTTCGCCTGGTCGATCGCCGACTGCACGTCGGTGCCGAGGTCCTCGCCGTCCGAGACCAGCACGATCACCTGCACGCCGGCGCGGTCCGTCACGGCCAGCAGTTTCAGCGCGGACTCGATGGCCACGCGCAGGTCGGTGCCCGCCTGCACCAGCGGCGCATCGCTCTGCGCGCGATCGACGAGGTTCGACAGCGCGCGCAGGTCCACCGTGAGCGGCGATCGCGTGAAGGCGGATCCCGCGAAGGTCACCAGCCCAACGCGGTTCCCGTCCAGGTGATCGAGCATCCCGCGCAGTCCGCTGGCCGCCGCGCGCGCTCGCGAGGGCTGGACGTCCGTGGCGAACATCGAACGCGACACGTCGAGCACGATCGCCACGTCGATGCCGCGCTGCTCGGCCTGCACCTGCTCGTGACCCCACTGCGGCCGCGCGACGGCGACGATCAGCAATGCGACCGCGGCGGTGAGCATGAGTCCCTGCGCCGCGCGGCGCCTCGGCGCCACGCCGATGCGCAGGGCCGGCGCCCCGCCGTAGCGCCGTAGCGCCGCGGATCGGCGTCGCGCCTCGATCCACATCGCGCCGAGGAGCACCGGCACGACCAGCAGGGCGGTGAGCGCGACGGGCGTGCCGAACTGGAGTGCGCCGATCATGGCTGCGTCCTCAACCATGTCGTGCGCAGCATGCCGTCCATCGCGAGCAGGCCGACGGCCGTCGCTGCGAGCCATGGCGCGAATTCGCGGAAGCGCGTGAAGCGTCGCTCGCCGAGCCGGGAGCGTTCGAGGCTGGAGATCTCCCTGTACGCGGCCGCAAGCTCGGACTGCGTCTGCGCGTCGTAGTACCGTCCGCCGGTCGCGTCGGCGATCGCAGTCAGCATCTGGCGGTCGACGCCCTCACCGCCGGGGCCGAGGAAGCCGATGGTGTAGAGGCGGATGTCCAGTGCCTGCGCAACGCGCGCGGCCTGCACCGGGGTGATTGATCCCGTGTTGTTCTCGCCATCCGTGAGCAGCACGATGACGCGGCTCTTTGCGGGCGAGTCCTTCACTAGCGCAACGGCCTCCGAGAGGCCGAGGCCGATCGCCGTGCCATCGTTGAGCAGGCCGGGGTCGAGCGCGCTGATGCGCGTGCGGATCGCTTCGAGGTCGGCGGTGAGCGGCGACAGCGTGAGCGCGCGGGCCTGGAAGGCGACCAGCCCGACGCGGTCGCCCACCAGCGATCCGACGAAGTCTCCGACCACCGACTTCGCCGCGCTCAGCCGCGTGGTGCGCGATCCCGCGAGCGGGGACGTCATGGACGAGGAGATGTCCATCGTGAGCACGACATCGATGCCCTCCTCGGGGATGGTCGTGATCGTGAGGCCCTGTCGAGGCCGCGCGAAGGCGACGATCACGAGGGCGATGCCCAGCGTGCGCAGGATCAGCGGCAGCGCGCGCAGTCGGATGCGCCACCCCGGGCGCTTCCCCGCCATCCGCCACGGACCGAGGTCCGCGACCACGAGCGCGGGCGAGGCGCGCCGCACCCGCAGCTCCCGCGCGGCGAGGAACGCCAGCGGCATGAGCAGCAGCAGCGCCCAGGGGATGCCCAGCGTCATGCCAGCGCCGCCTGTCCCTCGAGGGCGGGGCGCGGGCGGGAAAGCTCGACGATCTCGTAGGCGACCGTCAGATCGTGATCCGCGGAGGCGGGATCCGGGTAGCGGCGCGCGTACACGGCATCGTCGCAGCGCTCGAGGAGGCCGCCGACGAGGCGCGCCTGCCAGCGGTCGACGCCGTGCGAGATCATGCGCCGCTCCAGCTCCGTGGTAGTGAGCGCGTGTGCGTTGAATCCGAACCGCGCCGCGAGATAGGTGCGCACCGTCACGGCGAGCCCGCCGTAGTAGGACTGGTAGTCCAGGTGCGCCGGCTGCGCGTGCACGCCCAGCCCGTCCAGCGCCCGGCGCGCGACGCCCTCCGGCGAGGTGTCCTCCGGCGCGACCTCGGCGGGGGCGGGCGCGCGACGGCGACTCACGAACGCGGCGGCGGCGAGCGCGAGGAGCGCAAGCATCACCACGATGACCGCAGCGATCGCCGGGCGCACCCAGCCCGCCGGCCCGCCGGCGATGCTCTCCTGCGGCTTGAGCGGGCGGAGCGCCTGGTCATTCGCGGCGCGCACGGGGACGATCGCGAGCTTCGCCCCGGTGACGTCCACGTTCCCGCCGCCGCCATCGGCGCGCAGCCACGAGATCCGCACGGTGCCGGTGTCCACGGTCCCCAGCACGAACGCCTGCATGGTGAACGCGAACGTGGTCATCTGCGTGCCCGGCCCGGCCGGGGCGGGCACCGGCGGGATCGTGGTCACCACATCGACATGCTCGATCCTCGGCGCTGCCGCCTTGACCACCACGTCATCGGGGTGCGTGGCGCGCACGAGGAGCGTGACGCGGTCCCCGATCGCGGCGGACGGGGGGTCGAAGATCGTGGTCGCCTGGATGGTGGGGGCGGCCCGCTGCGCGAGCGCCTCGAACGGCAGGGCGACCACGACGAGGGCGACCGTGGCGGCCGCGATCGAAGCGCAGACGATCGCCCGCAGCGCGCGTCTCGTCATCGCGTCTGGGCCCGTCGATGAAAGTATGCGGCGAGGGGTGCAATCACGTCGCCGGTGATCGGGATCGCGATCTCCTCGACGCCGGCAGACGCCATGGCGCGGCGCCGCTGATCGGCGCGGGCCTGCGCGGCGGCGGCGTAGTCCGCGCGCACGCGCTCGCTCCCGGTGTCGATCCACATGCGCTCGCCCGTCTCCGCGTCGGCGACGGCGATCACGCCCATGTCCGGGAGCGCGGTGTCGATCGGATCCACCAGCGACAGCGCGACCACCTCGTGGCGGCGCGCCAGGCCGCGCAGGGACTCCTCGTAGCCCGCATCCAGGAAATCGGAGATCAGGAAGATCACCGAGCGCCGCCGCAGCACGCGGCCGAGGTAGTCCGCAGCGTCGGCGATGTTCGTGCGGCGGCCAAACGCCGGCTCCGCGGAGATCACGTCGCGCACGATGCGGAGCGCGTGCCGGGTGCCTCGTCCGGGGCGGACGAAGACATCAGGCGCGGCGCTGAACGTCAGCAGGCCGACGCGATCGTTGCTCTGCGTCGCGGCGAAGCCGAGCAGCGCGACCAGCTCGGCGGCGGCGCCGAAGCGCCCGCGCTCCGGGGTGCCGACGCGCGCAGACGCCGAGCGGTCCACCATGCACATCACGCTCAGATCGCGCTCTTCGACGAACTGCTTGACCCACGGCGTTCCCATGCGCGCCGTCACGTTCCAGTCGATCAGGCGCACGTCGTCGCCGTCCACGTACTCGCGCGCCTCGGCGAACTCGATGCCCGCGCCGCGGAAGATCGATCGATACTCCCCGCCGAGGAGCGAGGCGGTGAGGCGGCGCGTGCGGATCTCGATCGTCCGGATGCGCGCCAGCAGATCGGCGCTCAGCGCGAGCGCGGGATCGGGCGTGGATGCGATGGAGGGCACCGCCGTCGCCTTACGGGAGCCCAACGCCCTCAAGGACGCGCCTCACCACCTGGTCGGCAGTGATCGCGCGCGCCTCGGCCTCGTACGTGAGCACCAGGCGGTGGCGCAGCACGTCCGGCGCCAGCGCCTTCACGTCGTCCGGCGTCGTGTACGTGCGGCCGTGGATGAAGGCGTAGGCTTGCGCCCCGCGCGCCAGGAAGACCGCCGCCCGCGGCGAGACGCCGTACTCGATCAGCGACGCGATGTCGGTCATCCCGAACCGCGCGGGGTCGCGCGTGGACTCCACGATGCGCACGATGTACTCGCGAAGGCGGTCGTTCACCTCGACGGCGCGCACCGCCGCGCGCAGCCGGGCCACCTCCGCGACGTCGACGACCGCGCGCGAGGTGACGGCCTCTTCGTCCAGCGCGCGCTGCAGGATCGATCGCTCCTCGTCGCGCTTCGGGTAGTCCACGACGATCTTCAGCATGAAGCGGTCCAGCTGCGCCTCAGGCAGCGGGTAGGTCCCCTCCTGCTCGATCGGGTTCTGCGTGGCCAGCACCAGGAACGGGTCGGGCAGCGGGATCGACTCGCCGCCGATGGACACCGTCCGCTCCTGCATCGCCTCCAGCAGCGCGGACTGCACCTTCGCGGGCGCGCGGTTGATCTCGTCGGCGAGGATGACGTTCGCGAAGATCGGGCCGCGGCGGGTGTGGAAGTCACCGTCCTGCGGGCTGAACACCAGTGTGCCCGTGATGTCCGCCGGCAGCAGATCGGGTGTGAACTGGATGCGCGCAAACGAGCATTCGATGCTGCGCGCCAGCGTGGAGACGGTCAGCGTCTTCGCGAGGCCCGGGACGCCCTCGATCAGCGCGTGGTTGTTGGTGAGCAGCGCGACGAGCAGCCGGTCCACGAGATCCGTCTGGCCGACGATCACCCGCGCGATCTCGGCGCGGATCGCCTCGATCGATCGCTGCTGGACGGGGAGCGTCGAGTCGGGAACTCGGACCGGTTCCGGTGCCTGGGCCATCGGGACCTCGCAGGGGTGCGTGCGGTGCGGGATCCCAGTCTACCTGACCCTGGCGGGCGTTGTGGTGCGCCGTCCGGTAGGAGGGCGGGAACTACGCCCCGCCGACCGCGACGAAGCCCGCCTCGCGCGCGGGCACGGCCGCGGGAGCGGCGCCCACCTCCTCGGCGCTGCCGAGGACGCCGAGGAGCGCCCGCAGCCGCGGGACGAGAAGCTCCAGGCGGCCCGGGTCCACGCCGCCGCGGGAGAAGCGCGTCTCCGCGCCGTGGATGCGGAAGCAGAGCTCCACCGGGAGGTCGCCGGGATACTCGTCCAGCGCCCCGCAGATGCGTCCGATGCGTCGGCGGTCCGCCGCATCGTCGGTGGTCTCATCCATCGTCACCAGCAGCCGGTGCGGTCCGGCGGACCGGAGCACAGCCGACTCCGGGGCTGGCGCGTCTTCGAACGCCTCGCCGGGATCGGAGGCGGGGACGATGCGCAGGTCGGGGCGTCGTTCCCTTGGCCCGCCCGGGGGACCTCCGGGGCCAGCAGGCGGCCCCCCGGGCGGGTTGGGGAACGCTGGTGCCGCGCCGAAGCGCGCGGTGGAGAAGCCGGAGCGAACCGTGAACTTCGCGGACTGGAAGTCCGCGGCCAGGCGCCCGGCGTCATAGTCGTATGCGCACACCTCGAGGGCGGCGATGTTCACGCGCCCGCCGCGCGGTCGTACGGCGACCTTCGCCAGCAGGACGTTGCCCTCGAACAGCAGGCCGCGCGCCTTCGCCGCCTCGTATTCCGTGGACCAGAAGGTCATCTCGGCCTGGCCGCTGAGGTCCTCGATGGTGACGGCGGCGAACGCCTTGCCCTGCTTCGTGCTCAGGGAGCGCACGTTGACCACGGTGCCGGCGATCACGGCGTCCTGCCCGCCGAGCTCCTCGGTCAGCTCCGTCGACTGGTGCGTGACGTACCGCGCGAGGCGCTGCGATGCGGAGCGGAACGGGTGCTCGGAGACGTATGTGCCCAGCAGCTCCTTCTCCCACGCCAGCAGCTGCGGCTGCGGGATCATCTCCTCGGTCAGCTCCAGGCCCGGGAGGGGCGTGTTCACCTCGTCGCCGAACAGGTCGAACATGGAGGTTTGGCCGGTGTCACGGAGCCGCTGCTCCTGCTGCGCCAGCGAGAGCACGCGGTCCACGCTGGTGATCACCGCCGCGCGCGAGGCGAGCGAGTCCAGTGCGCCGGCCTTCGCCAGCGATTCCAGCACGCGCTTGTTCACCTCGCGGGCGGGCAGGCGGCGGGCGAAGTCCTCCACGCCGAGGAACGAGCCGCGCGTGTCGCGCTCGGCGATCAGCGCCTCCACGCCGCCGAGGCCGACGTTCTTCACCTGCGCCAGGCCGAAGCGGATCGCGTCCCGGGATGTGCCGCCGGCGTCATCGATCCGCTCGATCGAGAAGTTCGCCTCGCTGCGGTTCACGTCCGGCTGCAGCACGTGGAGGCCCAGGCGCGTGCACTCCGCGATCCCCTGCGCGATGCGGTCGGAGTTGCCGTTCGCCGCCTGCAGGACGGCGGCCATGTACTCCACCGGGTAGTGGGCCTTCAGGTACGCGGTGTGGTAGGCGATCGTTCCGTAGCAGACGGCGTGCGCCTTGTTGAACGCGTACCCCGCGAACGGCTCGATGAGGTCGAACAGCTGCTCGCCCAGGCGCGTGTCGTAGCCGGAGGCCTGCACGCCCGCCAGGAAGCGCTCCCGCTCCTCCAGCATGACAGAGGCGATCTTCTTGCCCATCGCCTTGCGCATGACGTCCGCCTGGCCGAGGGAGTAGCCGGCGAAGCGGCGCGCGATCTGCAGCACCTGCTCCTGGTACGTGATCACGCCGTATGTCTCCGCGAGGATCCCCTCGAGGTCCGGGTGCAGGTAGTGCAACTCGGCGCGGCCGTGCTTGACGTCGATGTACGTCGGGATGTGCTCCAGCGGGCCGGGGCGGAAGAGCGCGACCATGGCGGAGAGCTCGCGGATGTTCTGCGGCTTCAGCTCCACCACGTAGCGCCGCATTCCGGCGGACTCCATCTGGAACACGCCGAACGTCTCGCCCTCGCCCAGCAGCTGCGCGGTCGCGGGGTCCGCGTCCGGGATGCGCAGGAGATCGATGCGCTCGCCGCGCTGCCGCTCGATCAACTCGATGGCGCGCCCGAGGATCGTGAGGTTGGTCAGGCCGAGGTAGTCGATCTTGAGGAGACCGATCTTGTCGATATCCGCCATCGCGTACTGCGTGGTGGGGAGCGCGAGATCCTCGTCCGCGTCCTTCTTCGTCGCGCGCTGCAGCGGCACGACCTCCACCAGCGGCTCGCGCGAGACGACGACGCCGGCGGCGTGCGTGCTGGCGTGCCGGGACACGCCCTCCAGGCTGCGCGCGGTGTCCACCAGGTCGCGTACCGGCGGCTCGGCCTCGTACGCCTGCTTCAGCTCGACCGACTGCCGGAGCGACTCGTCGATGCTGATGTTCAGCTGGTCCGGAATCATACGCGCGATGCGATCGGCGGTGGCGAACTCCAGGCCCAGGGCGCGGCCCGTGTCCCGGATCGCAGCCTTCGCGCCCAGCGTGCCGAACGTCCCAATCTGCGCGACGCGATCCCGCCCGTACTTCTCGGCGGTGTAGCGGATCACCTCCTCGCGGCGGTCGTCCGCGAAGTCGAAGTCCACATCCGGCATGCCGATGCGCTCGGGGTTCAGGAAGCGCTCGAACACAAGGTCGTACTCGAGCGGATCGATGTCGGTGACGTCGAGCGTGTACAGGATGATCGAGGCCGCGGCCGATCCGCGGACGCCCATGCGGATCCCGTGGCTCTTCGCGAACTGCGCGATATCCCGCACGATCAGCATGTACTCGTCAAACCCCGTCTGCGCGACGACATCGAGTTCGTAGCGCAGGCGCTCGAGGTGCACGTCCGTGTGGTGCGGATAGCGGCGGCGCAGGCCTTCCTCGGTCAGGCGGCGCAGGTACTCGCGGGCGGTCATGCCCTCGGGCACGCCCGGGTCCGGGAGCTGTGTGCGCCCGAAGTGCAGCTGGATGTCCACCTGCTCCGCGATCGTCTGCGTGTGGTCGGCGGCCTCCGGGTGGTCCGGGAAGAGCGCCCGCATCTCCGCTTCGGAGCGCAGGTAGAAACGGTCGCTGTCGAGCTTGAAGCGGTTCGGGTCCTGCATCGTGCTGTTGGAGCCGATGCACAGCAGAACGTCGTGCGCGCGGTGCTGGTCCGGCGTGGTGTAGTGCGAGTCGTTGGTCAGCACCGTCGGCAGGTCGAGGGCCTGCGCGAGGCGGAAGACCTCCGGCATCAGCCGGGTGAACTGATCGATGCCGTGGTCCATCACCTCCAAGTAGTAGCGCCCCTTGAACAGGTCGCTGAAGTACCCGGCCACCTCGACGGCCTTCTTCTCGTCATCGTTGCGCAGGGCCGTCATGAACTCGCCCGACGGGCAGCCGGACAGCGCGATGAGGCCCTCGCTGTGCGCTTCGAGCAGTTCGCGGTCCATGCGCGGCCGGTAGTAGAAGCCCTCGAGGTGCGACGCGGAGGAGAGCTTCAGCAGGTTGCGGTAGCCGGTCTCGTTCTGGGCGAGGAGCGTGAGGTGGTACGGCCAGCGCTGCTTCGGGTCCTTCTCGAACCGCGAGCTCGGCGCGACGTATGCCTCGATGCCGATGATCGGCTTGATGTCGTGCCGCTTCGCGGCCTGGTAGAACTCGATCGCCCCGTACAGCGCGCCGTGATCGGTGATGGCGAGCGCACGCTGCCCCATCTCGTGGGCGCGCTGCATCAGCGGGTCGATCTTCGAGAGCCCGTCGAGGAGTGAGTACTCGGTGTGCGTGTGGAGGTGGGTGAACATACTTCGACCGAGGTGGGCGGCGGTGCGCTGGCAATTCAGAGTATCTGCGGATGCACCTACGCGAACAGGCGTACGTGTACTCGGATACTACCACCACCGGATCGGGCCATCCAGCCTCGGTCGGCGCGGTAGCCGAGCGGGCCGTCAAGGCTGTGTTGGGCGGCCCACCCCTTCCCCTCCCAGCGCGGGGGGGGGGTTGAGTCCGAAGGGGCTTCGCCCCTTCGGGCATCCGGGAAGCCGACCGGCTAGCCGCAGCGATCGGTCTTCGGATCGGCGTTCACGACGTTCCGCCGGCCGCGGAGCGCGTGCTGGCTGCCGGGGAGTCGGAAGGGCCGTGGCCCCTCAGCTAACAATCCCCCTTTCCCGCGCCGGGAAGGGGGTAGGGGGATGGGCCGCCCTGCTTGCCAGCTCGAGGCCACGCGCCGCCCTGGATGTCTCGCCGCAGCGCTTGCCTAGCGGTAGTTCCCGAAGGTCAGTCGGTCGCCCCTGCGACAGCGTCGATGTGCTCCGCGCGGTGCCGCCAGCGGTGCAGCAGCCAGTCCTCCTGCCGTGCAACGATCGCCTCGGCGGTTGCATCGTCCACGTCGCGGGCGACCAGATCCACCAG
The DNA here is from genome assembly GCA_041674525.1 of Dehalococcoidia bacterium. Lineage (GTDB taxonomy): Bacteria > Chloroflexota > Dehalococcoidia > UBA2979 > UBA2979 > SHYQ01. Next base: position 41,775 of record JBAYVN010000012.1, read on the forward strand.
CGCGGCGGCGTCCACCACGAGCCGAACGGCTTCCGAGACCGGCAATGCGTTCCACTCGTCGAGCAGGCCGTCGTTCAGGACCTCAGCGCCGTACCAGTCGGACTCGTCCGCGGGCGGGGTCTGGCCTTGCTGCCAGCGCTGGATGAGCAGCGCCGCGCGGCGGTCCCAGAACGCGAGGTGGGCGAACGTCGTCGCGACGCGCCACGTCTCGTTCAGTGGCTGCTGAAGATCCGACACCGAGAGCCGGCCGAGGAGCGCGTGGAGGCGCTCACGCTCGCGCTGGTTGGCGGCTATCCACGGTCGGTCCATGTGGGTGCCCGGTCGCCTCGGCCGGCGGCCTAGCGGTAGTTCCCGAACTCCAGCTCGATGCCCCAGTCCTCCTTGCGGAGAGCGGTCATCGCGGACTGGAGGTCGTCGCGGCTGGGGCCGGAGACGCGGACGGCGTCGCCCTGGATCTGGGCGGTGACCTTCTTGAGCTTCTGGTCGCGGATGAACTTCGAGATCGACCGCGCAGTGTCTCCGTCGATGGCCTGGACGAGCGTGATCTCCTGCCGCACGGTGTTGCCGCCCGCCTGCTGCAACTCGGCGCGCTTGAGGTTCTTCGTCGGCACCTTGCGCGCGATCAGCCGGCCGAGGAGCACGTCCCAGATCGCGTCGAGCTTGTACTCGTCCGTGGTGTGCACGTTGATCTTGTTCTCCGCGCGGTTGAACTCGACCTCGACGAGGACGTTCTTGAAGTCGAAGCGGCCGGTGATCTCCCGGAGCGCCTGGTTCACGGCGTTGTCCACCTCCTGCAAATCGCAGCCGGTGGTGATGTCAAAGGACTCGTTCGCCACGGCCTACCTCCTTCGGGGCTCATGCCGGGAATACCCGGCTCGCCCCGTTCCGGACCTGCGGGCTTCGAGTTAGCCGCGGTCGAGCTCGAACGCCGCGTGCAGCGCGCGCACCGCGTCGCCGACACGGTGGGCGTCCACCACGCAGGTGATGCGGATGTCGCTGGTGCTGATCATCTCGATGTTGATCTGGTTGTCGAAGAGCGTCTTGAACATGCGCGCCGCGTACCCCGGCGCGCTCGCCATGCCGGTGCCCACCACCGACACGGTGCCGAGGTCCGGCGCGGACACCACCCCGCTCCCGCCGATCGAGGGGAGTAGCGCGTTGATGACCTCCAGCGCGCGGTCCAGGTCCCCCGGCGAGACCGTGAACGTCAGGTCGGTGAGGTTCTCGACGCTTGCGTTCTGGACGATCGTGTCCACGGAGACGCCGCCGGCGGCGAGCGGTTCGAAAATGCGCGCGGCGATGCCGGGCTGATCCGGGACGCCTCGCACGGTCACCTTCGCGATGTGGTCCTGGTGGGCGATGCCCCGGACCTTGTTCCCCTGCTCCATGGTCGTCTCCCTGTGGATGAGCGTCCCCGGCGCCGCCGGGTCGAAGGTGCTGGCGACGAGGATGTCGACGTCGTAGAGCGCCCCCACCTCCACGGCGCGGGCGTGCATGACGCGCGCGCCCGTGGTGGCGAGCTCCAGCATCTCCTCGTAGCCGATGTCGCGCAGCGGGCGGGCCTGTGGGCAGACACGGGGATCGGCGGTGTAGATGCCGGCGACGTCCGTGTAGATCTCGCAGGCGTCCGCGTGAAGCGCCGCCGCCAGCGCCACGGCCGTGGTGTCGCTCCCGCCGCGCCCGAGGGTGGTGACGTCGAAGTTCTCGGAGATGCCCTGGAAGCCCGCGACGATCACGACCCGCCCGGCGGTGAGCTCGCGCTCGAGGCGGGCTGTATCGATCTCCGCGATGCGGGCGCGGCCGTAGACCTGGTCGGTGCGGATGCCCGCCTGCGCGCCGGTGAGGCTGATCGCGGACAGCCCCTCCGCCTCCAGCGCCATCGACAGCAGCGTGCTGGACACGATCTCGCCGGTGGACAGCAGGACGTCCATCTCGCGCGGGTTGGGCTTCGGGTTGATCTGGCGCGCCAGCTCGATCAGGTCGTCGGTCGTGTCGCCCATCGCCGAGACGACCGCGACGACGTCGTCGCCGGCGCGCCGGCGGTCGGCGATGCGGCGCGCGACGCGCTGGATGTGCTGCGCGGTGGCGACGGAGGAGCCGCCGTACTTCTGGACGATCCGGCTCATCCCTCCACGACCTCCGTGCCCCGATCGCTCAGCCCGACGACGCGCGTCTGGGCGTGCAATCCGTGCGCCGCTGCCGCCTCGCGCATTGCGCCGGTGACGGCGTCTTCGCGATCGCTCACGAACGCGGCGATCGTGGAGCCGCCGCCGGAGAGGTACGCCCCGTGCGCACCCGCGGCCCGGGCGGCCGCGAAGATCGGGTACATCGCTGGGAACAGGGTGCTGCGCGCCGGCTGGTGCAGGATGTCTTTTGTCGCGGCGTGCAGCAGGTCGTACCGGTGCCCGGTGATCGCGGCGACGAGGAGCGCTGCGCGGCCGATGTTGTGCACGGACTGATTGCGCGTCAGCGACTCCGGGAGGCGCTTGCGTGACTCGTTCGTCGGCATGTCGAAGTCGGGGATGAGCAGCGCCAGGCGCAGATCGTCCGGCACGGCGACGGGCGCGTGGAGGGGCACGCCATCGTCGTCCACGACCACCTGCATGCCGCCCAGGAGCGCGGGGATGATGTTGTCGCCGTGCCCCTCCAGGCGCACCGCGAGGGGGAGCAGTTCCTCGATCGTCAGGCGGTTGCCCAGCAGCGCATTCGCGGCGACCAGCCCGGCCGCACGGGCGGACGCGGACATGCCCAGGCCCCGTCCCACCGGCATATCGCCGACGCAGGAGACGCGGACGCCGGTGTGCGTCTCGCCGGCCGCCTCGAAGAGCGCGGCGACGGCGTGGGCGGCCATGCGCTCCACCGGATCGGCCGGCTCGGGCGCGGGGTGATCCTGCATTTGGATGGTGAAGAGCGCGGTCCAGTCCAGCGCCACGCCGAGGCTGTCGAAGCCCGGCCCCAGGTTCGCGGAGGTGGTGGGAACACGCACCGAGATCGTTCGTTCGGCCATGGGCGCAGTCTACATGCGGCGGCGGATAGGGACACCGCCGCGCGACTCCGCGGTGAACCATGCCCGCCCCGGGGCTACACTTCCGGGAGGCGGTCCGCCGCGGCCGCCGTGCGGAAGGGGACTCGCGTGGACGACCGCGCAGACGACATCGTGATCGTGGATGGCTGCCGGACGGCGATCGGCACCTTCAGCGGGGCGTTCACGGAGACGTCCGCCACCGAGCTGGGCGCGATCGTGATCCGCGAGGCCGTGCGCCGCGCCGGGCTGGCCCCAGGGCAGGTCGACCACGTGATCATGGGCAACGTGGGCGGCGCCTCGGAGGACGCGTACCTGATCCGGAACGCCTCGCTGCGGGCCGGCATGCCGGTGGAGACACCGGCGCTCGCCGTGAGCCGCGCCTGCGGCTCCGGGCTGGAGGCGATCACCACCGCAGCGCGCTGGATCCAGACCGGGGACGCCGACGTCATCGTCGCGGGCGGCACCGAGAACATGACGCGGATCCCGTACTACCTGCACAGCGCCCGCGGCGGCTACCGCTACGGCCACGGCGTGCTGGAGGACGGCGTGCAGGCGCTGCTCACGGATCCCAACACCGGCATGATCATGGGCGTCACCGCGGAGAATCTCGCCGCGAAGTTCGAGCTCTCGCGCCAGGTGCAGGACGAGTACGCCCTGCGGTCGCAGGAGCGCGCCCGGCACGCCATCGATGCGGGCTACTTCGATGCGCAGATCGTCCCCGTCGACGTGAAGCGAGGTCGCGAGACGGTCCCCTTCACGCGCGACGAGCATCCTCGCGCCACCAGCCTGGAGGCGCTGGCGAAGCTGCGTCCCGTGTTCACGGCGGACGGCAACGTCACCGCGGGCAACTCCTCGGGCATCAACGACGGCGCGGCGGCGGTCGTGGTGACCTCCGCGGCGAAGGCGCGGGAGCTCGGGCTGCGGCCGCGCATGCGCCTGGTCTCCCGCGCGAACTCCGGCGTGGACCCCGCGATCATGGGCTCCGGTCCGATTCCCGCGATCCAGCAGGCGCTGAAGCGCGCCAACCTGACCGTGGAGGACATGGACGTCATCGAGCTGAACGAGGCGTTCGCCGCGGTCGCCGCGGCCTGCTCGGTTGCGCTCGACCTGCCGCTGGACCGGACGAACCCGAACGGCGGGGCGATCGCCCTCGGACATCCGGTCGGTGCGACCGGCGCCATCCTCACGGTGAAGATCATGAACGAGCTGGAGCGCACCGGCGGCCGGTACGGCCTGGCCTCGCTCTGCATCGGTGGCGGACAGGGCATCGCCGCCGTGTTCGAGCGCGTCTCCTAGCGCTCAGCGCACCCCGGGAGCCGGCCTCCTCGCACACGACGAAGCCCGCCGGGTGGCGGGCCTCGCAGGAAGATCGGACGGGTCGAGGCTAGGCCGCCCCCACCTGGCGGACGGTCTGGCCCATACGGCGCGCCTCCGTGTGGCCCTGCCGCAGGTACTCCATCGCCTCGCGCACCCACTGCCCGCAGGAGTCACAGAGGAAGGTCATCGTCGTGCCGTCGCGCGAGACGATGCGCGACCCTCCGCTCTCCGAGTGCACCGCTTCACCGTGGATGAAGTGGAGTTCGAAGGCCTTGCCGCGAATCGGCAGATCGCAGATGTCGCAGAGCACGACCTGCATCGAACGCTCCCTCATGCGGCGCCGCCAATGGCGGTCTGCTCGCACAGGGATTATCGGCAGGTCGTGGAGTGTTCCCACCCCTCGTGCGTCTGTCGTTTTCCTGACGGGGCGGGGGCGCCTCACCGGTCGAGGAGCACGCGGACGCGTTCCCACGCCGCGTGCGTGATCTGCATCTCCGGGTGGGTGGCGTCCAGCACCAGCCAGCGCTCCGGCTCCGCGGCGGCGAGCTCCAGGAACCCCCGCCGCACCCGCCGGTGGAAGGCCATGTCCTCCCGCTCCAGGTAGTCCCCGCCCCGGTCGCCGCGCTGGAACGCCTGCTCCGGGGGCAGGTCCAGGAGCACGGTGAGGTCGGGGACGAGGCCCTGCGTGGCCGCGTGGTTGGCCGCCTCCACCATCGCGCGGTCCAGGCCGCGCCCGTAGTGCTGGTAGGCCATCGTGGAGTCCGAGAAGCGGTCGCAGATGACCAGGGCGCCGCGCTCCAGCGCCGGCCGGATGACCTCCGCCACCAGCTGTGCCCGCGCGGCCGTGAAGACCAGCAGCTCCGCAGCGGGTGCAGGCGTCGTCTCCCCCGCCTCCGTGGAGAGCAGAGCGCTCCGGAGCCGCTCGCCCAGGGGGGTGCCGCCCGGCTCGCGGCAGGTGACCACCTCGAGGCCTGCGACCGTGGCGAGCCGCGCCAGTGCGGCGATCTGCGTGGACTTGCCGGCCCCTTCGCCGCCCTCCAGCGTGACGAACCAGCCCGCCCGCGGGCTCATCGGGATCGCGTCTCGCCCCACGGTAGGTCGCGGCCGGGCCGGGAGGCCTCGCCGATCACGGTCACACGTCGAAAGGGCTCGTTGCCCTTCGAGACGGTGCGCAGCCCGTGGCGCGTCGCCAACTCGTGCTGCAGGCGGCGGATGTACGCGTTCTGCGGCGCGAGCTCCACGCTTGGCGCTCCACGCGTCGAGACATCGGCGATCGCTTCCTCGGTCTCGCGGAGCGCGGCGGTGGTGGGGTCGCTGGCCTCGCCCTCGCCACGCAGCGCGAGGAGCTGGCGCTCCATCTGCTGCGTGGTGTTGTTGCGGAGCACGTAGATCGGGATGCCGCGCTCCTCGGCCTGCTTCAGCGGGCCACTGCGGCGGCGGTAGTACGGGCGCAGCGTGAACACCGCGTCCGCCTCGCGCACGCTGTCCACGATGCTGGCGCCCGAGCGCGTCTGCTCGATCGCGGCCTCCAGCCGTGCACGCGAGATGCCGAAGGGCAGGAGCCGCCGTTGCGGGCCGCCGGGCGCAGCCGCCAGCGTCTGCCGGCGTTCCGGCTCCTCCCGGGCCTCCAGGGGCTCACGGGGCGACGTGCGGAGCGGCATCCGCTCCACCGTCTCGATGCCGCCGCCGTCGCCGATGACGCGGATCTCCGCCTCCGCCTCAAAGCCGCGCAGGAGCGCGTCCACGGTGGTCGCCACGTCCTCGTGCACGGCGAGCCGCTGGAAGGACTGGATCTCGATCAGCACGTCGAACGTCGGTGGGGCGCGGCGCTCCAGGATCGTCTTCTGGGTGCCGCGCCGGCGCGCCTCCTCGTCGCCCAGCGTGACCGACTCGATGCCGCCGATCAGGTCGGACAGGGTGGGGTTCTGCATCAAGTTGGACAGCGTGGTGCCGTGCGCCGTGCCCACCAATTGCACGCCGCGCTCTGCGATGGTGCGCGCCGCGTCCGCCTCCAGCGCGGTGCCGATCTCGTCGATCACGATGACCTCGGGCGTGTGGTTCTCCACCGCCTCGATCATCACCTCGTGCTGCAGGTGGGGCGTCCGCACCTGCATCCGGCGAGCGTTCCCGATGCCGTGGTGGGG
>JBAYVN010000013.1:0-46192 GCA_041674525.1 Dehalococcoidia bacterium
GCCTTGCCCTCCCGTGGACGCCGCGCCTACCATGCGCCGGGCCCGGAGAGGGGTGCCGGGTTCCGCAGGGAGGAGCACCCGCATGACCACCGCGATCGCGGACGCCCGTGCCGAGGGACGCGTGCTGCTGAACGAGGTCGAGGCGAAGGCGATGCTCGCAGCCGCCGGCGTCCCCGTCACCCCGACGCGCCTCGCCCGCACCGCGACCGAGGCGGTGGCGCTCGCAGAGGAGCTCGGGTTCCCCGCCGCGCTGAAGATCGTGTCGCCGGACATCGCCCACAAGTCGGATGTCGGCGGCGTGGTGCTCGGACTGAAGAACGCCACCGCCGTGCGACGCGCGCACCGGGAGATGCTGGCGCACGTCCGCCAGGTGGCGCCCGCGGCGCGCATCGATGGCGTGTCCGTGCAGCGGATGGCGGCGCCGGGCATCGAGGTGATCGTCGGCGCGACCACGGACGAGCTCTTCGGCCCGGTGATGATGTTCGGCCTCGGCGGCGTCTTCGTCGAAGTGCTGAAGGACGTCGCGTTCCGCCTGGTCCCGGTGGAGCCGCGCGACGCTGCGCAGTTGGTGCGCCAGATCCGGGGACTGCCGATCCTGCAGGGCGCCCGCGGCGCGCCCCCCGCGGACCTGGCTGCCCTCGAGCAGCTGATCGTCCGGGTGTCGAGCTTCGTGGCGGACCATCCCGAGGTGGCCGAGCTCGATCTCAACCCGGTGTTCGTCTACCCGAAGGGGGCGGTCGCCGTGGACGCGCGCATCGTTCTCGCACAGCCGGGCGAGGAGCGGGAGGCGCTGTAGCGTTTACTGCGCTTCGCCGCGGCGATACCCTTTTCGGTATGCCCGATCCGCAGGACACCCCGCCGGCCATCTACCTCGACAACGCCGCCTCCACGGCCGTGCGCCCCGAGGTGCTCGAGGCGATGCTGCCGTTCTTCGCCGGCGACTTCGCGAACCCCTCCGCGCACCACGCCCACGGGCGCGCCGCGCACGACGCGCTGGACGACGCGCGCTCGGACGTTGCGGAGGTCTTCGGCGCCCTGGCCGAGGAGATCATCTTCACCTCCGGCGGCACGGAGAGCATCAACGCCGCGATCAAGGGCGTCGCCTTCGCGCAGGCGGACGCCGGTGTCGGGCGTCACGTAATCACGACCGAGATCGAGCACCACGCGGTGCTGCACTCCGCGCAATACCTCGAGCGCTTCGGGTTCGAGGTCGAGCTGCTTGCCGTCGATGAGTACGGGCGCGTGACGCCGGAGCAGGTGGCGGCGGCGGTCCGCTCCGACACCGTGCTCGTCTCGGTGGGGTACGCCAACAACGAGGTGGGGACGGTCCAACCGCTGGCGGCGATCAGCGCCGCGGTGCTCGCGCGCGCGGAGGCGCTCGGCCGCCGCATCCCGATGCACACGGATGCCGTCCAGACGGCGAATTCACACGGGTTGAACGTCGATGCGCTGGGCGTCGACCTGCTCTCACTCTCCGGGCACAAGTTCGGCGGGCCGAAGGGCGCCGGGCTGCTCTACCTGCGCCGCGATGTGCCGTTCCTGGAGCAGGTGTCCGGCGGCGGCCAGGAGCGGCAGCGGCGATCGGGCACCGAGAACGTCCCCGGCATCGTCGGCATCGCGCGTGCGCTGCACCTCGCCCAGGCGGAGCGTGAGGCGTTCGTGACGCGCACGAGCGCGCTGCGCGATCGCCTGCTGCACGGGATCATGACGGCCAGTCCGGACGCGCGTCTGAACGGACACCCCACGGAGCGTCTGCCGCACAATCTGCACATCTGCTTCCCGGGCACCGAGGGCGAGTCGCTGGTGGCGGCGCTGGACGCGGTGGGCATCGAGTGCTCGGCGGGGGCGGCGTGCACGTCGGCCACGTGGGAGCCATCGCACGTCCTGCTGGCGATGGGCGTGCCTCTGGACCTCGCCATCGGGTCGCTGCGGCTCACGGCCTGGCCGAGCCTCAGCGTGCCGCAGATCGACTACGTGGCGCAGCAGATCCCGCTGGCGGTCGCACGCGCTCGCGCGGCGGCCCCCGCGATCCCGTAGCGGGCGGTGCGGGCGCCTGGTTCCCCCCGTTCGACGGTGCGCGCGGACAATTGCCTAAGCGCGGATACAGATCGCTTTACAGAGCGCCTCGTCGTGTGTACCTTGCATATACCCTTGATCCATTGTTCCCCGAATGGATGGAAGTGGACGTGCCCGATTCGCCGTTCGATGAGTACCTCGACCTTGTGGAAGCCGCGCGCGAGCTGGGCATCCACCCGCAGAGCCTCCGCCGCCTGATCAAGCAGGGGCGGGTGCCTGCCACGTTGTTCGCCGGGAAGTACCTGATCGAGCGCGACAAGCTCGACATCTTCAAGTCGAGCTACGACCCGCGTCCAGGCCGCAAGCCCATCCGTCGCCTGCTCTAGGGCGGCCCGGCCTCAGGGCGCTGCGCCATCAGCTGGCGCCCTACGGAAGCGACGCTAGTCGAACTCCGAGCGCGGCTCGCCCTCGCGGCGGATGTACGCCATCGCGCGCTCGAAGTCCTCGCCGCCGATGAGTTCCGCCGACTCGAGGTAACGCAGCGTGACCTCCAGCGAGAGGATCGCGTGCAGGCGCACGCCCAGGGCTTCCAGGCGCTGCGCTGCGCCCTGCTCGCGGTCCATCAGCACCACGGCGTCGGACACCATGAGCCCCGCCTCGCGGAGCACCACGATCGTCTCGACCAGCGATCCGCCGCCGGTCGCCAGGTCGTCGACCACGAGCACACGCTCGCCCGGGCGGTAGATGCCCTCGATGTGCGGCGCGGCCCCCGCGTCGGCCTCGCGCGGGGGACGCACGTAGAGCAGGGGGCGGTCCATGCGCAGCGCGAGGGCGGTCGCGAGGTAGAGTCCGCCGATGGGCACCCCCGCGATGCCGTCGAACGGCTCCACGGTGCGATTGCGCCGGGCCATGCCGAGCTCGACCTCCTCGGACATGAGCGCGATCGTGCGCTTCAGTGCATCCGGACGCGAGATCAGCAGCTTCGCGTTGATGTACACGGGGGAGTTGCGCACCGTGCGCCCCACGCTGAAGTCGCCGAACTGCAGACCTCCCAGCCGCCACAGGGTCTCGGCGAGCCAGAGGCGGCCATGCGCCTCGTCCGAGACGGGTTCAGTCATCGTGCACTCCTGTCGGCGCTCATGGCTTCGGGGTTCAAGACGTGGTGCGGATGCTCCCCGCGCAGCACGCCGAGGAGACCGTCGACCGCCAACTCGGCGAGCCGCGTTCGTGCCTCCAGGGTGGCGCCGCCGACGTGCGGCGTGATCGTCAGGTTCGGTGCGCGCAGCAGGGGGTGGTCACGCGGCAGGGGTTCCGGGGTCGTGACATCCAGCGCCGCCGCGGCAATGGTCCCGGAGCGGAGCGCCTCGATCAGCGCGTCCTGGTCCACCACCGGCCCCCGCGAGGTGTTCACGAAGGTGGCGGTCCGCTTCATCGTGCGGAAGAACGCCGCGTCGCAGAGGCCCGCGGTGTCCGTCGTGAGGGGGACGTGCACGGAGACGAAGTCGGCACCGGCCAGCAGCTCGTGAAGGGGCGCGCGCTGACCCGGGAAGCCGGGAACCTCGCGGCGGCCGTGGTACAGGACGTGCATGCCGAACCCCTGCGCGCGTCGCGCGACGGCGGCGGCGACCTTCCCCGGCCCGACGATGCCCAGCGTGGCGCCACCGACGCGCTGCCCCACCATCCACAGCGGCTGCCACGGTCCCCAGGTGCCCTCGCGCACCGCGCGCTCGCCCTCGACCACCCGCCGCGCCGAGGCGAGCAGGAGCGCGAAGGCGAGATCGGCCGTGGCCTCGTCGTTGGCGCCTGGGGCGTTGGTGACCAGCACACCGCGCGCGGAGCACGCCGGGACGTCGATGTTGTCGTAGCCCACCGCGAGGTTCGCGACCACGCGCAGCCCGGGCGCGGCGTCGAGCGCCTCGTCGTCGATGCGCTCGGTGATCGTGACGATCGTGCCCACGCAGGCGGCGACGCGCTCCCGGAAGGCCGCCGCTGAAGGGGGGTCGGCTCCCTCCCACACATCGAGGTCCGTCGCTGCGCGCAGCCTGCCCATGGGGCTCCCGGGGGCGTCGCCGCCGGGGAGGGTGCGCGTCACGAAGACGCGGGGCCGTTCAGCCACGGGGGTGCGGGGAGTGCGCGCGCATCATCGCACGATTGTAGCCCGGGGGCCGTGCCGCGATACACTGGAGGTACACCCAGCTCGAGCTGCCGGCGGCGACGGGGAACCACCCCGAGCGCGGGCGTGACCGGACACCGCGAAAATACGGGGGAATGCATGGCCGAAAAGCGCGAGGGCGAGCCGTTCTACCGGATCGACGTCCAGGAAGCGAAGCAGATGATCGACGCCGGTGGCGTGCAGGTCATCGACACCCGTGAGCCGCACGAGCACGCCGAGGGCCACGTCCCGGGTTCGCTGCGCATCCAGCACATGGCCATCCTGCTGCAGGCGGACAAGCTGGCCACGGACCGCCCGATCCTGTTCATCTGCAAGAGCGGCCAGCGCTCGGCCGTGGCCGCGGAGTTCGCGGCGTCGCTGGGCCTCGACGACCTGTACAACGTGGAGGGCGGCCACCAGGCGTGGGCGGCCGCGGGCTTTCCCATGGACACCGGCGACTAGGCACGATCGGCGATCACGCACGCCGAGGCCGGAGCGCACCGGCAGCCCATGCGGCGCACACACCTGCTCTTCGACCTCGATGGCACGCTGATGGACGCCGACGGCGCGGGCGGGCTCGCCCTGCGCCGCGCCATCGCGTCGATCCCCGGCGCCGCCGAGGCGTTCGCCTCGTTCGAGTTCAACGGACGCACGGACCGCTGGATCCTGCGGGAGGCCGGCCGCCGGGCCGGGCTGTCCGAGACGGCCTTCTTCGAGGCCTACGCCACCGTGTATCCGCGGCTGCTCACGCAGACGCTCCACGAGCGCCGCCCGCGGGCGTGCCCGGGCGTCGCCGCGCTGCTCGATGCGCTGCAGCAGGAGCACGGCGTGGTGCTGGCGCTCGCCACCGGGAACATCCGCGAGGCCGCGTTCATGAAGCTCCGGTCCGTCGACCTCGATCGTTACTTCGAGGGCGGCGGCTTCGGGGACGAGCACGAATCGCGCGAGGAGATGCTGCGCGCCGCCCTGCGCGATACCGGCTGGACCGCGGGCGACCGCGTGGTGGTGGTCGGCGACACCGAGCACGACATCATCGCGGCGCTGGGCGTGGGCGCGATCGCCGTGGGCGTCTGCACCGGCAACCGCGTGGCAGCGACGCTCTCCGCGGCGGGCGCGCACGCGACGCTGGACGACCTCTCCGACCTCGATCGGGCGCGGGCGGTGCTGCTGCACACCGGCGGCTAGTGGCACCCTGGGCGCTACGTGCGCGGCTGTGCGTCGAGCGCCGCGCGGATCGCGACCAGCAGCGCGTTGGTATCGAACGGCTTCTCCAGAAAGCGCACGTCGCCGCGCGCCAGGCGGCGGCTCGTGCGCTCGCCCTCGATGTCGCCGGTCATGAAGAGCACGCGGTTCTGCATCTCCGGCCAGCGGTCGCAGATGTGCTCGTAGAGCGTCGCGCCGTCCATGCCGGGCATCCGCATGTCCGCGACGACGAGGTCGTACGTCACCGCCTCCAGGCGGCGGAGGGCCTCGTCACCCCCGGTGGCGGTGGTCACCATGTACCCGGCGTGGCTCAGGATCTCGCTCGTCAGGGCGCGGATCGGGAGCTCGTCGTCGACCACCAGCACGCGCTCCGAGGCTGCGCGCGGCGGCAGCGTGGGGAGCACGGCGGGCGGAACGGTCTGTCCGGGGCGCTGGATCGGCAGGGTGACGACGAAGTTCGCTCCGCCGAGGGGTGACTGCTCTACCCACACGCGCCCCCCGTGCTGCGTCACGAGGCCGTACACCGTCGACAGCCCCATGCCCTGCCCGTCACCATCCGGATGCGTGGTGAAGAAGGGCTCGAAGATGCGGCTGCGCACCTCTTCCGGGACGCCCGGTCCGTTGTCGGCGACGGAGACGTGCACCTGGCCATCCTCGACGGCGGTGGTGATCACGATCTCGCCGCCGTTCGGCTGCAAGGCCTGCTGCGCGTTGTTCACCAGGTTGAGGAACACCTGCTCCAGCTGGCTGCGGTCGGCCTCCACCTCGGGCACGCCCGCAAAGCGGAGCTCCGTGCGGACGTTGTCCACCTCCAGGCTGTAGCGCATCACGTCGATCACGCGGCGCAGGATCTCCTCGATGTCCACCCGGGAGATGCGCGGCGGCTCCTGCCGGGCGAACGAGAGCAGGTTGCGGACGATGCGTGCCGCTCGCTGAGCCTCGCGCTCGATCGTCTGCACCGCGTGGTCGCGCTCCGCGCCGTCCAGGGCGTGGAAGATCTGCGCGTATCCCAGGATCGCGGTGAGCGGGTTGTTCAGCTCATGCGCCACGCCGGACACCACCTCGCTGAGCGCGCTCAGGCGTCCGGCCGAGGCGGATGCGGCGGCGGCATTGGCCGCGGCCACCTGCGCGGCCGTGGGCGGTGGAGGTGGCGCGGGTGGCGGCGGGATGGGAGGCGGGGCGGGTGTCGGGGCGGCCGAGGCTGCCTCGCCGGCGCGAGCCGCGTCGCGCTGGGGAGTTCCTGGCTCCGCAGCCTCGAGGCGCGGGCCCAGCGGCCTCGCGATGCGCTCGATCGCCATACCATCGCGCGGACCGAGGGGCGCGCCGGAGGCGTACACGACCAGGAACCCGGACACGTCCGAGCCGCGGTACAGGGGCGTCTGGATGCGAGAGGTCATGCCGAACGCCGGCATGCGCCGCAGCGGGGACCCCGCAGCCACCTCGTTGCCGAGCCGCGTGGACATCTCCGGTTCGCCGCTGACGAAGACGCCGGCCTGGGCGGCATCCAGCGGAGCCCACGAGGCGCCACGGCCGATGCCGGCCATGGGCGCCGGGTACACCGCGACCACCTCAGCGGCCGGGCCCGGGGCCCGCGGGTCCCGGACGAACCGAATCACCGCTCCCCAGTCGAAGTCGATCGCCTCGCGCAGCGCGTGCAGGACGCCCCGCGCCGCTGCGGTAGGCTCGGGGAGATCCGCGATCGCCTCCATCGCGGCGACCTGCGCCCGCAGCACCACGCGGTCATCGACGCGCGGCAGCGCGGGTTCCACCGTGGTCAGCGGGGCGCTGGTGTGGAGGTGGACGAGGGCGACGCCGCCGCCGGCCTCGGTGGGCACGATCTCCACGTCCACCGGCCGCAGCGATGGGCCGAGGAAGCGCACAACGCCTCGCCACGAGCGCCCGGAACGCACCGCAGCGGTGGCCTCCGCCACCGTGGCGGCCTCGGAGGGCGCCGCCAGCGAGGTCCACGCGTATCCGCGCAGTTCCGCCGGTCCCTGGACGCCCAGCAGGATGCACGCGGCGGCGTCCGCCGCCACGATGGTGGTGTCAGCGCCGACCACTAGCCAGCCGTGGACCGGTTGCCCGGACCCGGTCAAGAACATGGTGTGCCACCCCGGGCCCCGTCGCGCATTCTATCGCCGTCCGCCGGTGTTGCCGGTACGTGCGTGCACGACGGGGTTCATCCTGTCCGGGCAGCCGCCTCGGCGGCCGTTACCAGACGTAACTCACATGTCGTATGGATTCTCGACGGTCCTTGTGACTGTCTTCATGCGGCCCGCGGTAAAGAATCCGCCCACCTGCTCCTGACCAGCGTGTCAGTGGGCACGACTTCGGGCGTGGGGAGTTCTCCCTACTCGCCTGTCAGGGACCTCCCGTGTCGGCCGGGATCGGCCCGTAGAAGGGCGGGGCCCGGTCAGTTCTGCTGTTCCAGCGTTCCCCAGCGCTCGGCGACCGTGCGGGCGGCCTGGCGGTGGGTCACCTCCAGGAGCACCGTCAGCAGGTCCCCGGCGCGTTCCAGGCGGCGGCGCATGTTCAGCGTCTCCAGCAGGCGCTGCAGCGAGGCGGGCTCGACCATCTCCAGCCCGGCCGCGCCGATGGCGTCCGCGAGTGCGCTGGCGGTGGGCGGCACGGTCACGTCCCGCGCCCAGGCGCCCTGGATCGTGTGGCGGAGGCGGATCAACTGCTCGTAATCGCGGGCGATCCGGTCCATGAACGCTGCCGGCGGGTCGCCCACCTCGTCCACGGGGTACTCGACGTCCGCGGCGAGGTACGGACGGTCATGGATCAGGCTGGAGACGCGGAAGCGGCGCCCGCCGTGCCCGGTCACCGCCAGCCGGCCGTCGCCCAGCGGCGTCACGGCCTCGATGTGCGCGGTGGTGCCCACGAGGTGCGGCGTCGCCCGGCCGCCGACCTCCTCGCCCTGCTGGATGAGCGCGATGCCGAACGGCTCGGCGGTGTCCAGGCATTCCCCGATCAACGTCAGGTAGCGCTGCTCGAAGGCCTGCAGCGCGAAGGGCATGCCGGGGAACAGCACGAAGCGCAGCGGGAACAGCCGAAGGAACGTCATGCGCGCGTCACCCGCATTCCCTCGCCCTGCGGGAGGCGGCTCCCGCGTGGGGAGGGATGTTACGCCGGTTGCAGCGCGTGAAGGCGCACCGGCAGACCCGCGCCCGTGCCCTCCAGCGGCAGCAGCGACATGATCGCGCCGCCATCGTAGTAGTGGGGGACGTATACAGTGCCGGGCGGCACGCCGTCCTCCAGGCGCAGCGCGATGCGCACCTCGTGCGTGCCGTCCGTCAGCACCACCGTCTCGCCGTTGCGTGCTCCGAGCGCCTCGGCGTCGCGCGGGTTCACCCACGCGGTCTCCTCGCGGTGGAGCTGGTCGGCCTCCTCGGAGCGGATCGAGGCCCCGGCCCAGGAGGTGAACAGCGAGCGGTTCGTCGTGAGCGCCATGCCCTCCGGTGCCGCGGCCGGGGCCGCCACGGGCTGCACCTGCGCGCGGTACGTGGCGTTCGAGGGCAACGCGCGGACCTGGCCGGGGGCGGCGTCGATCGTGCTGTATGCCGGGAACGCGGCGACGTGGTCGGCCATGTCGCGCGCCACCTCGGCGAGCGTGCCGAGGTGGCGCGTGCCGCCCAGCGCGTGGGCGAGCGCGGACAGGATCGCGATCCCCTGCTGCTCCTGGCCGCGCGAGAGCGCGCCGGGGCGCTGGCGCAGGACGCGCCGGTCGGCGTTGGTGATCGTCCCTTCCTCGGCGTGGAACGGCGTCTCGGCGAGCACCACCGTGGCGTGCTCCGCCGTGGTCGAGCGCACGTCGTCGATCACCACGAGGGCGTCGAGCGCCTTCAGCGCGGCGAGGATCGCGTCCGTGCCCGGCGCGTTCAGCAGCGGGTTGTCGCCGTGGATGACCATGGCGCGGATCTCGCCAGTCCGGACCGCCGCGATGATCTCCGGGAAGGACTTGCCGTTGGCGCCCGGCGCCACGCCCATGTCCGCGATGCCGTTGACGTTGGCGTCGGTCGGGAGCAGCAGCAGGCCGTTCGCGGCATCCTCGCCACGGATCGCGATCGCCAGGTTCGCGGCGGCCTTCGCGGTCTCGCCCTGGAGCGAGGCGTCCACGGCGTTCGGAGCGAAGATCACGGTGGCGGTGGCGGGTGATGTCCTCGCCCGCTCGACCACTGCGAGGGCCCTCGTCCAGGCAGCGCCGTCGATGCCCGACGGTGCGGTCTCGCCCTGCGCCAGCGCGTGCGCAACGGCGGCCTCGTGGCCCGGCGTCACGCGCAGGGCGGCGTCGGCGAAGGCATCGAGCTCGCCCCAGTGCGCGGAGATCAGAAGCAGCGCTGCCTTGCGCTTCAGCACGGCGTCCTTGATGCGCAGCGACGCCACCTGGTGCGATTCCTCGAGGTCGCCAGCGATCGCGATGATCGCGTCCGACTGCTCGATCGCGGTGAGGCTCGCGGGCAGGCGGTGCGTGCCGAAGGCGGCAGTCAGCGCGCTCGTGACCGCGCGGTGCACGGGGCCGTGCGAGAAGTCGAGGTGCGGCGTGCCGATCGCCTTCGCGACCTCGACGAGCAGGTGCGCCTCCTCGTTCAGGGCGCGGGGGGACCCGAGCACGGCGACGGCGCCCGCGCCGTGGGTGCGCTTCACGCCCTCGATCGCCTCCACCGCGCGCTTCAGCGCCTCGTCGAAGGATGCGGGCAGCAGGCGTTCCCCGGCGCGGACCAGCGATCGCGTGAGGCGCTCGCGATCGGAGACGGCGACGTAGCCGAAGCGGCCACGGACGCAGATCTGGTCGCGCGAGATGGGGTTCACGCGATCCGGCCGGACGATCACCGGGCGGTCGTCGGTGGTGCCGTACGAGATGGTGCAGCCCACGGAGCACTCGTTGCAGACGGAGTTCGTCCAGTCCGTGGCGAGGCCGACCCACTTGTTGGGCTTCTCCATCAGCGTCGCCGTGGGGCAGACATCGATGCAGGCGCCGCAGAAGTCGCACGTGGACTCGTGGATCTGGCCGCCGGTGCCGAACGCGATCATCGTTGTGTGGCCCTTGCCGGAGAGCGACAGCGCGCCGGTGTGGCGCAGGTCGTCGCAGGCGCGCACGCAGCGGGTGCAGATGATGCACATCTGCGGGTCGAACTCGAGGTAGGGGTTGCCGCGGTCCGGCTGCGGGGGCGGAACTTCGTAGTACGAGCGCGTCTCGCCGACCCACGGCTCCTCGAAGTCGCCCTGGTCCATCATCTCGCACGAGGATTGCAGCTCGCAGCGGTAGTTCTTGGAGCATGTCAGGCAGCGGTGCGTGACCACGTCATCGCGCAGGCAGATGTCGCCCGGCATGCAGTGCACCCGGCGGTGGCAGGTGAGGCAGCGGTCGGGGTGGTTGGCGAGGATGATCGAGAGCACGGAGTTGCGCGTGCTCTTCACGGCCGGGGTGTCCGTGGTGACCTTCATCCCCGCGGCTACCTGCGCCACGCACGCGAGCTGGATCGGCGTCGGCCGTGCGCCCTCGATCTCCACGAGGCACGTGCGGCATCCGGCGTACGGCTCCAGCCCGTCGATGTAGCAGAGGTTGGTGATGGAGACGCCCTGCTCCTTGATCACCTCGACCAGGCGACGGCCGGGAGCGGCGTCGATCTGCTGGCCGTTCAGCGTGATCTCGACCACGTTGACCCCACCCCTCGTTTGCACTGCCGCCGCGCGATGGGCCGGCTGGCCGATGATCTTGTCTGCGGGCTATCCCTCGCCGCGATCGAGCTTGCCGGGCAGCCGCTGCGGCCCGAACGGCTTGCCCACACCGGCAATCGGCACACGCGAGCGCGCCGTGGGCACCGTGGTCGCCAGCGGGTTCGCTTCCTGCACCTGCCCGTTGGGGTACCGCCCGCCGGTCCCGGCGAGGTACCGGCGGGCCTCCGCTGTCAGCGTCTGGCGGTCGCGGTACATCGACTCGAAGACGTAGACGGCGTCGTCATAGCGGCCGCCGGACTGGATCGCCTGGTACGGGCACGCCTCCGTGCACAGGCCGCAGTACATGCAGATGCGGAAGTCGATCTCGTAGCGGTCGATGGCGAGCGTGCCATCCTCGCGGGGGGAGGTCTGGACCAGGATGCAGCCGTCGGGGCAGGCCTGGGCGCAGGTGGAGCAGCCGGTGCAGCGCTCCTCGAACCAGAGGAGGTTGGTGCGGGCGCGCACCGGAACCTCGCGCTGCTGCTCCGGGTAGTTCACGGTGATCGCCGGGCGGAACACATGGCGCAGCGTGGTCACCATGCCCCGTGCGATGCCCATTCCGTAGGCCACGACGCCTCGATTCCGCTTGCGATGGGCGAGCCGCCCGGGAGGGAGAATATCCGAGGCTGGCCCCACGGGATACCGGTCGCCCCACGGTGGCCTCGGGCTTCCCGAATGCTAGCACAGGCATCCCGCGAAACGGCGGTCCGGCCGTGCGCGCTGGACTCCCTGGCGCCGCCCGCCTAGTCGTGGATGCCGAAGAGGCGGCGTGCGTCCGGCAGCAGGTCCGGCGTGTCGAGGTCGATCCATACGGCGGGGTCACGCTCGAACGGCACGCGCACGGGCGGGTGGCGCTGGAGCACCGCGCGCAGCCCGAAGGTGGCGTCCGTGACGGCAGCCAGCTCCGCGATCAGCCGCCCGGCGACGACCACCGGGTGGCCGCCGTGCTCGCCGCCGCCCCCGTCCTCGTACCGGGGCTGCACGGCGTCGCAGTCGCCCTCGCGGCGGGCCTCGACAAGGCGGTCGATGATCGAGGGGCGCGTGGGCTGGTCGACGTTCTGGATGACCACCGCCTCGGGGGGGATGCCGCCCGGGCGCATGAGCGCGCGCGCGCCCTCCGCCAGCGAGGTGGCGCGGCCCTGCGGCCAGCGCGCGTTGAAGACGATGTGCTGCTCCGCCGCGCCCAGCACCCGGCGGACCTCCTCCATCCTCGCCCCGCAGACGATCACGATGTCGTCGACGCAGGAGGCCATGAGCTGTGCGTACTCCCACTCGATGAGCGTGCACGATCCCCAGGGCAGGAGCGGCTTCGGCGATCCCATCCGGCGCGAAGCGCCGGCGGCGAGCAGGATCGCGGCGATCGTCATGCGCGCGTCCTTAGTCGCTCGCGTGCTTCGCGCGCCACGCCGTCACGGCGTTGCGCACGGCCGCCGCCGCGAGCACGGAGCAGTGCACCTTGGACTTCGGGAGCCCGCCGACGGCCTCCGCGAAATCGTCGCGCGTCAGCGCCTCGGCCTCCTCGGCGGTGCGTCCCGTCACCATCTCCGTCGCGACGGAGGAGGTGGCGATCGAGGCGGGGCACCCCGACGACAGGAACGAGGCCGCGGCGATGCGCTCCTGCCCGGCCGGGCCATCGAAGCGCAGAAAGAGCCGCATGGAGTCGCCGCACACCGGGTTCGTCACGAACGCCTCGACGTCCGCGTCGGGCATCGCCCCCGCATTGCGCGGGTTCGTGAAGTGGTCGATGAGCGTGGCGCTGTAGTGCTCCGCGGAGAGTGACTCGGGCATGCGTCTATTCTCGCACGCGCGCCGCACGCCTGCCGCACGCGCGCCGCACGAGGCGGGCGGCTCCGGCTGCGCTGCGCGCTAGCGGGGGCGCGCCTCGCCGTACGTGGCCTGCACCGTGCGCAGGCAGCGCAGCCCGGCCAGGGGCGCGTCCTTCGCCAGGGCGAGCACGCGGATGCGGCCGAGGCCCGCGGGGTCCGTCAGCACCTCCGCCGCGCGGCGGTCGGCGAGGAAGCGCAGCGCGTCCTCGTGGGCGCGGGACTCCGCGGCGCGGAGCGCCTCCGGCAGGCCGAGGACGGTGAGCGCCTCCGCCTGCGACGCCGGGGGTGCGGCCTCCCACCCGTCCTGCACCAGCGCGGCGGCGGCGAGGGAGGTGAGATCGACGTGGCAGGTGATGTCCGTCCGGCCGGGTTCGGAGAGCGGATCCGGCACCGGGGAGTGCGCCCGGAACGCCATCAGCGTCCCCTCGCGGCGCCACGAGGCGTACAGGTCGCGCGCCTCGTAGCCGTAGTCGATCGTGAGCACGTACCCGCGCTCCACCTTCGCCTTGATGCGGCGCATCGCCTCGATCGCGGCCAGGCCCACCTCGGCGCGCGCCCCGTCGCCGGGCAGCATGCCGAGGCGCGCGAAGTACGCGGCGATCTCCGGCGTGCTCGGCGGCCCCTCTACCAGCGTCAGCGCCCCGGGCTCGTCCGGGCTCCGCGCGACGTACCACTCGCGCCACTCGACGCTGTCGGACTCGCCCAGGCGCGTAACCAGGTGCACGGGGAGCGCATCGAAGAACTCGTTGCTGATGACGACGCCGCTCATGCGCGCGGGGTCCGTGAGCCACTCGTCGAGGAGCGCATGGCGGGCGCTCAAGCCCACCGCGGCGATCGCCGCGCGCTGCGCCGCGATGCGGTTAGGGTGGCCATCCAGGAGCAGGGGGCACGCGGCCGCGAAACAGGCGGGGGCGCGGGCGCGGAGCCACGTGAGCACCGCGACCGAAAACGCGCCCGACCCCGCGCCGATCTCGACGAGGTCGAAGCGTGCGGGAGCGCCGAGGCGCTGCCAGCACTCCTCGACCTGGCGGGCCCAGAGATACCCGAAGATGGCGTGCACCTCCGGGCTCGTCTCGTAGTCGCCGCGCGCGCCCCACGCGAGGTCGCCGCGGCTGTAGTAGCCGTGCTCCGGGTGCCCCAGCGCGAGCGCCATGAACCGGGCGAACGTGATCCGCCCGTCCGCCGCGGCGTCGAGGTCATCCTCGATGAAGCGCGCGAGCGGCGTGCTGCGCGCGGCCAGCGCGAAATCGTCGAGCGTGGGTGATCCGTCCAGCGATGGTGGTTCGTCAGGCATGCCGTCATCGTACCGAGCGCGGTCGGAACGCGCCGCGGTCGGGCAGCCCACGCGCAGCGAGTTACAGGGCGTTCAGCACCGTCACGTGGTTGCTGGTGATCTCGTCGACGCCCCAGGCGGCGAGCTCCATCGCGCGGTCGACGTCGTCCACGGTCCATGCGCCGACACGTCCGGCGCGCTCGCGCACCAGCGCCACCTCGTCGGGCGTGTGGAGGAGCGTGTGCCGGATGGCCACCGCCGTCTCCGGAAGGCGCCCGGCATCGCGCGCGGCGAGGTACGCGCGCAACTGCCGCTCCGAGCGCACGGAGTAGCCGACGCGCACCCCCGGGAGCCACGCGCGCACGCGATCCGCCAGCGCCCAGTCCTCGCACGTCACGCGGATGCGCGCGCGATCCGCCTCGCCGTCGACCGCGCGGGCGAGGTCGGGCGCGGGGTCGCCGAACCACGATCGCAGGTCGATCACGACGTCGGGGCCGCCCGCGGTCGCATCGAGGATCTGGCGAAGCGAGACGGCGCCGCTCCGGCGGCGAAAGCCGCCGCGCCCGGCGAGCAGCCCGAGCACGCCGATCGGGCGCTCGTGGTGCGCGATCAGGCGATCGCCGTGGACCCACACGTCCGCCTCGATCGCGTCGACCGCGGGATGGCGGGCGAGGGAGCCGAGGTCGGCGTCGCGGATGTTCCCGGCGCCGTGCAGGATGCGGGTGACTGGCATGCGATCAGCGCGCGGCGGCTAGTGCCCGGCGCTGGTCCCCATGGCCTGCACGAACACGCTGCGCGGGCGCGCGTGATCGAGCTCGACGAGGAAGAGGCTCTGCCACTGCCCGATGCGGGCGGCGCCCTCGTGGATCGGGACGCATTCGCTGGACCCCAGGAAGAGGTGCTGGCAGTGCGCGTGGCCGTTCGCACATTCGCGGTCGGTCATGTTCACCGTGCGGATGGAGAAGTCGTTGTGCTCGTAGTAGTCGCCCGCGGGCGCGATGCGGGAGAGCACGCGCGCCATGTCGTTGAGCAGCAGCGGCTCGTGCTCGTTCAGCACGATCGCGGCGGTCGTGTGGTTCGACATGATCATCAGCTGGCCGTACTGCACCCCGGAGCGCGCGACGACGTTCTGAATGTCCGCCGTGATGTCGATGAACTCGAGCGCGTGCGAGGTTTCGTAGTTCAGGGTTTCGGCGTAGGCGATGAACTGCGTGGCGGGGACGGCCGCGGCGTGGACCGTCTGGATCAGCGACCGTGATGCGCTCTCGACCATGCCCTTGCCCTGTCCTCGACGGTAGGCGCCCGGCGGCGTTGCGGCACCCCGGAGCGTATCAACGAATGAGGGCGGGCGCTACGCCCGGCCCAGCGCAGGCCGGTCGCGAGGCTCGTCGCCGTCCCCGTCGCCGCCGTCATCCACGGCGTGCCGCCGGAGCGAGCGCACCGTCTCCGACACGGTCTGGATGTCGCGCGCGCCGGCGCGGTAGCGGACGTACTGCTCCAGGTCCGAGAGCGCCGATCGCACCTCCCCCAGCCGTTCCCGGAGCATGCCCCGGTCGCGGATCTCGTCCAGGTCCCACGGGTACAGGGCCAGCAGGAAGTCGATCGCACGTGCCGCCCGCTCCTCGTCGCCGTGCTGGAGCGCTCCCGCCTTCAGGTTGTGGAGCAGCCGCTGCAGGACCTGCCGTGGGAGGAGACTGGCGAGGTAATGCTCTTTGAACGGCACCCGGGCGCCGAAGGCGCCGCGCACGAGTTCCTGGCAGTTCTGGCGGGTCAGGATACGACCCCCGTTGAAGACATCCAGGAGCAGCTCATCGGTCTCATCGTCGGGCTCGGCCGGGGTGTAGCGGCAGATCACGTGGCCCGGGAGGCCGACCGGCTGCACGTCCAGCCCGGCACGCTGGCACACCTCCGCGTAGACGATGGCGAGGGTGACGGGCACGCCGGTTCGCTCGGACAGCACGTCGCTCATGTAGAGGTTGCGCCGATCCTCGTAGTGATCGGCGTTGCCGCGGAAGCCGAGCTCGCGGAACAGGAGCTGGTTGACGGTCTGCATCATCGCGCGCGCGCGCGGGCGGGCAGGCTGGCGCGCGATCTGCTGGACCAGCGTCTCCGCCATGTCCTGGAGGCGCCGCTCGTACGCGTCGATGTCGATGTGCGGGTACTCGCCCTGCGCGATGAGGAGCGCCGCGCGCGCCAGGGGGACCTCGTCGGGCGGCCCGGCGACGGTCTCGCGGAAGCGTTCGAGGGTGGCCTCCAGGGGTGTCACCGCGGGGGCCGCGTGCGCTCCGGGGTGAAGCCCTCGAAGCGGATGATCTTCAGGGCGGTGACAGTCAGCAGCAGCAGCACGCCCACGATCCGGATGTCCGAGTAGGCGACGAAGTACGCGAAGACGGGGACGCAGAGGAGCGCCACGGCGCCGCTGAATCGCTTCGAGTGGGTGACGGTGTACAGCGCGACGGCGATCCCGGCGGCCGGGAGCGTCGCGGAGGGCACCAGCGCGAACAGGCCGCCGATGGCCGCCGCCGTGCCGTTGCCGCCGTGGAATCGCAGGAAGACGGAGTAGTCGTGCCCCGCCACAGCGAGCAGCGCGGCGAGCACAGCCTGCGTGTCGCCCAGGCCCAGGAGGTACGCCACCGAGACGGCAGCCATCCCCTTGCCGATGTCGCCGATGGCGACGATGAGCGCCGGCGTCAGGCCAACGTTATCCCAGACGTTCATCGTCCCCGGGTTGCCGTTGCCGATCGTGCGCACGTCGCGGCCGGTGAGGAGGTAGACCACGATGTACGAGGTGGGCACAGAGCCGAGCAGGTAGGCAATCGCGAACGTCATCGCGACCGTCACGTCAGACCTCCCCTGGTCACTCCTGGATCATACATCCGCCTTGCGCATGGGGCCGTGCCGCGCGGCACTGTCAGGCGGCACTGTCATGCGGCATGTTGGCGCGGGCTGCACATGCCGCGCATGCGGGCCTCGCGGCGCGTGACACACAATCATCGTGCCGCCGGGTCTGACCGGCGATTGCCGGCGAGTTGCAGTCCGGTCGGAGCAGGGGCTGCCCCCGGAGAGGCGCTCCCCGAACCGACAGGAAGGCTACTCGCCGAACGCGGTGAACCCGGTGGGGGCGTCCGCGCGACGCTCGGCCGGGCCGGGCGCCGTCCACGTCACCGAGCCACCTTCGGAGGCGGCGGCGAATGGCGGGCTGCTCGGTGACGGGGTGCTCGATGATGAGGTGGTGGGCGGCTGGGGCGCAGGGTCCGCTTCCTCCGCGACCACCTCGTACGCGTCGGCGAAGTCGTCCTCGTCGCGCGGGATCTCGAAGCCGGCGATCCCGAACGCGGCGCGCTCCGCCATCTCCCTGATGCGCGACAGGTCGCCACCGACCGCACCGACGCCGAGGTTCACGCCGAACGCCGCCAGCCACGAGGGGATGTGGAGCCACGACCACGGGGTGTCGCGCACGCGAGCAGCCGCCACCAGACCCGGGACGACATCCTGCACGCGGATCTTCACGTCGCTGATCGAGAGTTCGATCGGCTCGCCCGCCTCCTGCTTCCGGCGGACCTCGGCAGCGACGCGCCCGACGATTGCGCCGGCGATCGCGGCGAGGGCGATGACGAGCAGGAAGCGGATGCGTCTCATCATGGCGGTCCTCCGGAGCGAATGTCGCGACCCTCCGACGTTAGGGCGCGCCGCCGCGGCCGGTCAAACCTCGATGCCCCCGCGATCGCGCCGGTCGACAGCGTCACTCCAGGCGCGATTCTACCCGCGGGCTGCTGCGCACGATCGTGCGCGGATCATACGGGAATTGTGGACAAAAGTAACTGATCACCGGCGTTGACTAGTGCGCACATTCCATGCTCTAATCCTCGCACTGCGCCGCCGATTCCGGCGCATCCACGACCGGGGGCGTCATGGCCGGGATGTTCGACCTGAAGAAGTTGATCGCGGAAGCGGTCGGCACCTTCACGCTCATCTTCGCCGGGTGCGGATCGGTCATGCTCTTCACCGCCAATGATCGCGTCACGCTGGTGGGCGTCGCGCTGGCGCATGGCCTGGCGATCGGCCTCATGGCCTCCGCGCTAGGCGCCGTCTCCGGCGCGCATTTCAATCCCGCCGTCACGATCGGCATGTGGGTGACGCGCCGCATCGAGACGCTCGCCGGGGCGGGCTACATCGCCGCCCAGCTCATCGGGGCCGGGCTCGCAGCGGCCGCGCTCGCCACGCTCTTCCCGGAGGGCCTGCGTTCCGCCGCCACCCTCGGCACGCCGACGCTCGGCGCGGGGATGGACTTCGCGCGTGGCGTGGGCCTCGAGGCGATCCTCACGTTCTTCCTCGTGACGGTAATCTTCGGCACGGCGGTGGACGCACGCGCGCCGAAGCTCGGGGGCCTCGCCATCGGCCTCACGATCACCATGGACATCCTCATCGGCGGCCCGCTGACCGGCGCCGCCATGAACCCGGCGCGCGCCTTCGGTCCCGCGCTCCTGACCGGCCACTGGACGGACCACCTGGTCTACTGGATCGGCCCGATCGTCGGGGCGGTTGCCGCGTCCCTGCTGTACCACTACCTGTTCATCGAGGAGGCCGAGCCGCCCCTCGTTCCGGCGCGGTGACACCGCGCAGCGTTTCAGACACCTGCATCTGTCGAACTTAATACCCCCGCCGCACGGCAGATGTTGGTGAGAGAGCGGACCGCAAGGTCCGCTCTCGCCTTGTCCGGACCGCACCCTCCGGAGACGGAGCATCGAGCCCCGGCGCCGCGTGGACCGCGTCAGCCGAGACCGGTCGAGCCGTGCCCGCCCGCGCCGCGCGCGGTGTCCTCCAGCGCCGCGACCTCGCGCCAGGCGACCGCAGCCGTCCTGGACACCACGAGCTGCGCGATGCGGTCACCGTCGCGCACGGTGAGCGGCTCGGCGCCCGGCAGGCGGTACAGCGTCACCATCAGCTCCCCGCGGTAGTCCGCGTCGATCGTCCCGAAGACGGCCAGCACCCCGCGCGCCGAGAGCCCGGAGCGTGGCCGCACCTGCACGTCGGCGCCCTCCGGCGCGGCGACGGCAATGCCGCAGGGGATGCGCACGGGGAGCTCGCCGACCTCGACGGGTGCGTCGATGCACGCGTGCAGGTCATACCCCGTCGCCGCCGGGGTCTGCCGGGCCGGCACGCGGGCCCCGGGACGCAGGCGCACGAAGTCGAGGACGAGCGGAGCGTCGCGACTAGCGGGCGCGGTAGCGTCGATGCGGGTGGTCACAGGGCGTATCCCCGGGGAGGAGCGCATTCAGCCTAAGGCCGCCGGGGGCACGGCTGCCGCCTCAATCCACGCAGGCGTCCACAATCCGCGCAAGGCGGGCGCCGGTGCGCGCTACGGGTCGGGCCAGAGGCTGCGCATCATCGCGTTCACGTCCACGGGCGGGCGCAGCACCTCGACGTCGGCGGGGGTGAGACCCTCGGGCGGTTCCCAGTCGTCGGTGAGCACGACGATGCGTGCGGCCGGCGCGGCGCGGCGTAGGCGCAGCGCGGCCTGGGCCGCCGGGATCCCTGTGCCGCCGAGGACGAGCAGGTGATAGCGCGCCCGCGTCACCCAGTTGATCGCGGATTCCACGTCCGAGGCCAGGTCCACGCTCATCCCGAGCTCCTGCAGGATGAGCACCGTGGCGAGTTCCGCACGCGTGTCCGAGAGGCAGACCAGCGCGGAGCCCTGTGCGGACATCCCCCTGCGGGATCGAGGGGCGTCGTGCGCGGCGTCGGGTCGTTCCACGGCGAGCTCCTCCTGTTAGTTATCGGCACCGGATCGCCACTGCGCAGCGCGGAACCGGGCACAGTGGAGGAATTGCGCACTGGTAGGATCACAAAGTGGAAATGACAGGATGGAGATGATGGCAGCGCCTGGCAGTCTCCGGCTCCGCGTGCACCCGCGGCGTATCCTCGTCGCGCCCCGGGTCACTCGGGTCACCCCCCTCGAGGCGCCCGGGGCGGACACGACGGCGGAGGTGGCGATCGCGGGCATGGTGTGCGGCGCGTGCGCGGCGCGGTCGCAGGCGGCGATGCTGGCGGCGCCCGGCGTGCGCGCAGCGCGCGTCGACCTCGACGCCGGGACGGCGACGCTCCGGCTGGCGTCGGGCGCAGCGCTGGATGTCGCGGGGCTGCAGTCCTCGCTCCAGCGCGTGGTCGTCGGCATGGCGGCGCGCCGGGCCATCGAACGAGCAGCCGCAGCGCTGCGGCGTGCGCGAGCGCGGACGAGGGAAGGGCGGTCGAGTTGACCACGCGGGCACGGAGCAGGGCGGCACACGGCGAGACGGCCACGGCCCAGGCGGCGGCGGTCCAGACGGCGCGGACACAGGTCGGCGCTCACGTCTCCTCGTCCGGCGGGATCTTCAATGCCGTCACGCGCGCACAGCAGATTGGCGCCGAGGCGCTGCAGATCTTCGTCTCCTCGCCCCAGATGTGGCGTGCCACCAATCACACCCCCGAGGCGATGACGAAGTTCCGCGAGATGCACGCCGCCGCCGGGCTGGGCGAGGTGTGGATACATAACATCTACCTCGCGAACCTCGCCACGGAGACGCCGGAGCAGCTGGAGCGGTCGATCGGCTCGGTGGTCAACGCGCTGACCGTGGGCGCCGGGATCGGCGCGCGCGGCGTGGTGCTGCACACGGGATCACATCACGGCGCCGGCCTCGAGCCGTTCATCGCGCAGGTGCGCGACGCGCTCCTCGCGATCCTGGACACCACGCCGGGCGAGACGACGCTGGCTCTCGAGACGATGGCGGGGCAGGGCGGGGCGATCGGCAAGGACTTCGAGGACCTGGGGACCTTACTGCGCGCCGTGGACTCGCCGCGGCTGCGGGTCTGCCTGGACACCTGCCACACGTTCGCCGCCGGCTACGAGCTGCGCACCCCCGCGGGCGTGGAGGAGACGATGCGCGCGTTCGACGACGCGATCGGCATCGAGCACCTCGCTGTCGTGCACGCGAACGACTCGAAGACGCCCCTGGGCGGCCTGCGCGACCGCCACGAGAACATCGGCGACGGCCACATCGGTGCGGACGGGTTCCGCGCGATCTGCGCGCACCCGGCATTCGCCGGGCGGGCGTTCCTGCTGGAGGTCCCGGGGCTGCCGACTGCCGCTCACCCGAAGGGCGATGGCCCCGACGCCGAGAACGTGGCGCGCCTCAAGGCGATCCGCGACGAGGTAGCCCCCCAGGCGGGGCGTTCCCCCTAGAGCCCCAGGCGCCGTCCGGGGGACGGGCGCACCTCGCGCGGCAGGCCGGCCATGGCGCGGAACTGGTCCTCCCAGTGGAGCACCTCGTAGACCAGGTGCGCGTGCACGGCGCCGGTGTCGGTGGGGACCTCCGGGTCGGCGTCGAAGATCTCCATCAGCCGGGCGGCCATGGTGTCGTGGTCCATCGCCGGGTCGCCGGACTCCTCGCGCACCCGGCGCTCGGTGGCGAACACCAGGTCGCAGAAGACCGAGGGGATGAAGGTCTCGAACTCCTCGCTGACCATGTTCGCGACCCAGTCCGCCCCCTGCTGCTCCAGGTCCTCGTCCACCACCGTCCCGCTCCCCTCGGCTGCCGCGCACGTCCTGCCCGGGCGCGTGGAGCGCGCCGCGTCGAATGTAGTGCGCTGCGGGCAGGGCCGGAAGTTCCAGCCGCGGATCAGCAATCGTCGCACCATCGTGCGACGAACTGCGGGGGCGGCTCGCGAGGGCTGACCGAACGCCGCGCCCGCGGCGCACGTTCAGGCAGGTGCAGGGCGTCCACCGGGGGGCGAATCGAAGGGGCCAGGGTGAGCGCGAACATTCCGCATGGAGTAGCGAGCATGATCAAACACAGCCATTCCCGCATGATCGCGGCGGTGGCCGCCGCAGGGATCATCGGACCGGCGCTGTTCAGCATTCCGGCCCTGGCGCAGGTGGGCAACCAGGCTCCGGTCGCCGCAGACGATTCGTACGCCATCATCCAGAACACCGCGACGGTGCTCGCCGTCCTCGGCAACGACACCGACCCCGACGGCGACACGCTGTCGATCGCGTCGATGTCGAGCCCCGCGCACGGCGGCCTCGTGCTGTCGTCGGGGACGCTGACCTACACCCCGGTCAGCGGGTACCTGGGGACCGACTCGTTCACGTACACCATCAACGACGGCCACGGGAACACCGACAGCGCGACGGTGAACCTGGTCATCGCCGCCACCATCGGCGTCCCGGTCGCTGTCAACGACTCGGCGACGGTGCCGATGAACGTCGGCACCTCAATCGATGTGCTGTCCAACGACACCGACCCGGACGGCCAGACCCTGACCATCACCGCGGTGACGGCGCCGGCGCACGGCACGGCGGTCATCGTGGGTGGGACCTCGATCACCTACACGCCGGCGGCGGCGTACTCGGGCGGCGACACGTTCACCTACACCGTGAGCGACGGGTTCGGCTCCAGCGCGACGGCGACGGTCACCGTGACGGTCACCTCCACCGGCGTGGCTCCGGTGGCGCAGAACGACTCGATCAACGTGCTCGTGAACACACCCGTGATCATCGCGGTGCTCGGCAACGACACGGACGCTGACGGCGACGCATTGACCGTCACCGCGGTCACCACGCCCGCGCACGGCACGGCGACGATCTCCGGCGGCGCGCACACGGTGACCTACACGCCGACGGCGGCGTACGTGGGCGGCGACTCGTTCGGCTACACCATCAGCGACGGGCACGGGCACACGGCAACCGCGACGGTCACGATCGTCGTGGTCGCGCAGGGCACGCTCTTCGCCAACAACGACAGCGCGACAACCCAGGTCGACACCGCGAAGACGGTCTCGGTGCTCGCCAACGACGTGGCGTCCAACGCCTCGAACACGCTGGCCGTCGCCTCGGTCACGACCCCGGCACACGGCACCGCGACCATCAACGGCAACGGCACGATCACGTACACCCCGGCCAGCGGATACACCGGCGGCGACGCCTTCGTGTACACCCTGACGGAGACCGGCGGCGGTACGGCCACCGCGACCGTGACCATCACCGTGCAGGCGGCGCCGGTGGGCGGCCTCAGCGGCCAGAGCGACAAGGACGACTGCAAGAAGGGCGGCTGGGAGGAC
This sequence comes from Dehalococcoidia bacterium, assembly GCA_041674525.1. Classification (GTDB taxonomy): domain Bacteria; phylum Chloroflexota; class Dehalococcoidia; order UBA2979; family UBA2979; genus SHYQ01. The sequence continues at coordinate 23,288 of JBAYVN010000013.1, forward strand.
AAGGGCTTCCGCAACCAAGGGCTCTGCGTCGCCGCGTCCAACCATGACGCCCACGCCGCATCGGCCAACCTCGATGACGACGATGACGACGATGACGATAGTGACGGGGGCTGGAGCCACGGCCTCGGCGCGCGCATCCAGCAGGCGCTTCACGCGGTCGGCAAGGGCGGCCACGGGAACGGCCACGACCGCTAGGCCGCTCGGCCAGTCAGCCGGCGGCGAGCACACCCCTCCAGCTCGCCACCACCGGGGCCCGCCACACGGCGGGCCCTGTGCTGTCTGCGGCACTGGGGGCCCGGGCCGGCGGCGCGGCGAGGCGAAGCGAGGCGAGGCGAGGCGACTAGGAGGGGCGGCGGAGCAACGCCTGTAGCTCGCGCCACTCGCCCGCGGACATACCCGCGCTCGAGGCGTCTACAGCCTCGCCCGCCAGCATCCGGCGCACCGCCGCCAGCGCCTGCTCGGAGAGCTGCGCGCCGCCGAGACGGTAGTTCAGGAACGCCGAGTGTGTCATGGGCACCCACCGCTCCAGCACTTCGTTGATGCGCTCCGCGTAGGCGCGGATCTCCCACTGCGCGTGCGGGTCGATGCGCAGGCGCAGGAAGTGCATCAGGTTGTGCAGGTCGGTCTTCCAGTACCACTGCGTGTAGAAGTTCAACGAGAGGTTCATGCGCGCCAGCTCACGCGCGATCCCCGGGCGCTCCGGATCCGAGGGCGCGCCTCCGGTCCCCTCGTTGAGCAGCTCCTCGTAGTGCGCGTAGGCCCGATCCGCGTCGTCGCGCAGCAGCTCCTGCACGCGCCGGGCCTCCTCGGCGTCCAGCGCGTCGCCGCGGCCCTGGCGGTTCGAGGACGACTGCACGCCGATGTGCTCCGCCGCCGGGATGTAGAACTCCCGGTCGAGGATGGAGTAGCGGGCGGAGTACTCGTTCACGTTCGCGGTGCGGTGGCGGATCCACTGGCGCGCCACGAAGATCGGCAGCTTCACGTGCAGCTTGATCTCGCACATCTCGAACGGCGAGGTGTGCCAGTTGCGCATGAGGTAGTTGATCAGCCCCTGGTCGTCGCGCGATCGCCGGGTGCCGCTCCCGTACGACACGCGGGCGGCCTGCACGATCGCGTCGTCGTCGCCCATGTAGTCGATGACGCGGACGAAGCCCTTCGCGTCACCGAGCACGGGGAGCGCTTCGTACAGGATCTCCTCCATCGCTGGCACCGTCGCGCGGCGCGTGGTGTAGGTCTGGTCGCGAAGCGCCGCGACCTCGGCCTGCTGGTCCGCGGTCAGGGGATCCGGCTCGTTCGATCCGGGGCGGGGTGTCTGGGACATCGGGCGTGCTCCCACCGCGTCCCGGGATCGCGCGTCCGGGGGACGAGGTTGCTCGACAGATCGCTTGGCTGGGGGGCCTCAGCGTACCCGGATGGGAGCACGTGCGCGACCGCCGCACCGGGGGGCTAGCGGCGGCCCGTCCTCGGCCGCCCATGGCTGACCGGGATGGCGCCGGGGGCCCACAGCCCGCAGGACGTCTCCAGCTCCTCCAGGAAGGGCCCCACGCACTCCTCGCCCTCGCGGACGATGTGAGTGCAGCACATCGCATACGGGTCCCGGCGCGAGGGGTCGAGGCTGCGCTTGAGCCAGTGGCATTCGATGGCCAGGCGGGGCCGGGTCGGCTGTGGGTTCATGCTGCTCCAACGGTGCTGTACCAACTATAGCGACCGCCGGGGATCCGCAAGGCGCGTGCTTGCCCGCCCGGAGCCATGCGAGGCTTCACACACTCGCAACAGTTCTGCAATGACGCCTCAACGGATGGTCGCGAAGATCATCCCTGTCGGATGAGACACACGGTCAAGGAGGAAGACACGATGGTCATGACCAAGGCCTGCCCCCGGTGCCGCGGCGACCTCGCGCACGTCCGCGATGTCGGCGACTCGTACCACTCGTGTGTGCAATGCGGCTTCGTGGAGTACCACCCGGGAGCCTCGACGCGATCCCTCCACGAGGTCGTCGTGGAGCGGCCGCGCCCGGTGGTCCGGGAGGACGCGCCGCGGCGGCGCCTGCTGCGCCGGCTAGCGGAGCGGCAACGCAGCGCCTGGGTCGCCTGACCGTTGGGCGTTACGCGCGGTAGCGCCGGAAGATCGCCGCGGCGTTCTGTCCGCCCAGGCCGAAGGAGTTCGAGAGCACGACGTTGATGTCCGCCGCGACGGCCGTGTTGGGCGTGACGTCCAGGTCGCAGTCCGGGTCCGGCACCTCGAAGTTGATCGTGGGCGGGACGACGCCGTGGTGCAGGGCCAGCACGGACGCCACCGCCTCGATCCCCCCGGCCCCCGCAGCGAGGTGGCCCGTCATCGACTTCGTGGAGGAGAGGTGCACGCGCTTCGCCGCCTCGCCGAAGGCGATCTTGATCGCCTGCGTCTCCGTGCGGTCGTTGTACGGGGTGCTGGTGCCGTGAGCGTTGATGTAGTCCACGTCTGAGGCATCGAGGCTGGCGTCCTTCATCGCCCGCTGCATCGCCATCGCCTGCCCCAGGGGGTCAGGGGCGGTGTCATCCGTGGCGTCGAACGACCAGCCGACGCCGGCCAGCTCGCAGTAGATGCGCGCGCCGCGGGCCAGGGCGGACTCCTCGGACTCCAGCATCAGCACGCCCGCGCCCTCGCCCAGGATGAAGCCGTCGCGCTTGGCGTCGAACGGGCGCGAGGCGTGCTCGGGGTCGCCGTTGTTCTTCGACAGCGCGCCCATGCGCCCCATGGAGGAGAGCGCGAGCGGGGTGACCATGGCCTCCGCGCCGCCGGCGAGGAGCGCGCGCACGTGGCCGAGGCGGATCAGGTTCATCGCGTGGCCCAGCGCGTCCGTGCCGGAGGCGCACGCGGTGTTGATCGTCGAGTTGGGCCCGCGCACGCCGAGCTGCCGCGCCAGCCGGGCGGAGCCCATGTGCTGGCCCATGCGCGTGATGATGAACGGATCCACGTTGCGCGACCCGCGCTCCACGTACGTGACCCACTCCGGGCCCATGTTGAAGCAGTCACCGGAGGTCGCCATCACGACGCCGATGTCGTCGCGCGTCTGATCGTTGACCTCGAGGCCGGAGTCGGTGAGCGCCTGCACGCCGGCGGCGTGGGCGAACTGCGCGAAGCGGCCGGTGCGCCGCGCCACCTTGCGCTCCAGGTAGAGCTCGGGGTCCCAGTCCTTGACCTCGCCGGCGATCTGGACGATGAGCTCGGCCGGATCGAACTGGGTCACGCGGCCGACGCCGCTGCGCCCGGTGCGCAGCCCCTCCCAGTACTCGGCGACGGTGTTGCCGATGGGGGTGACCGCACCCAGGCCGGTCACGACGACGCGATGGATCTCTCGATTCATGCCCGGCTCCGCTCCGACCGGCCGCGCGGCCCGGTCGTGGCCCTGTGTCTACGTAACTGGTGACTGCGCAACTGGCGGCTGGACTAGAGGCTGGCGATGCTCTGCAGGAACTCCCGGATGTTGAGGCTCAGGGCGGACGGCTGGTCGGTGGGCACCGAGTGCCCCGCGTCCTCGATCAGCGAGACGCGCGATCCGCTGACGCGGCGGTGGAGGCGCTGGATCGCCTCGGGCGTGAGCATGTCGGTCTCGGAGCCGCGCACGATCATCGTGGGGCACTGCACGCGGTCGGCGCAGTCCCAGAGGTCGGACAGCCGCCGCTGGCCGGGATCGGGGTCCGGCGGGCGCGAGGTGGGGTCGCGGAAGACCGGGTCGAAGTCCCACACGTACGCGCCGTCATCGTTGACGGTCAGCGAGGCGCGGACGCGGCGCTCGATCTGCTCCGTGGTGGCGTAGGGGAAGAAGTCGCGGAACGCCTCCACGGCATCGTCCAGGGAGGCGAAGGACGGGGCGGTCGCCAGCAGGCGGCGGATCGTCTCGATACCCGACCGCAGCACCTCGGGCGCCGTCTCGATGACGACGAGGGCGGTGACCATCTCCGGGTGCTCGGCCGCGTAGCAGATCGCGTTCGCCCCGCCCATGGAGTGGCCGATGAGCGTCACGGAGCGCAGGCCGAGGCTCTCGATGATCGCCTCGAGGTCCTCCATCTGCGTGGCGCGAGTGTAGTCGCGGTCGCTGGCGCGGTCGCTCAGCCCGTGCCCGCGCTGGTCGATGGCGATCACCCGGAATTCGCGAGCGAGGTCCTGCGCCGTCTCGTTCCAGACCTCCGAGGTCTCGGCGTAGCCATGGAGCAGCACCACGGCGTGACGGGTCCGGGTGTCGCCCCACTCGCGGTAGTGGAAGCGGAGGCCGTTAGCCTCGACGAACTCGTCGCGCGGTCGGGTGGAAGTGCTCATGCGGCGGTGTCCCTCGGAGTGAGAGCCCGGCGGATGCCCGGGGCTCGGCGGAGTGGTGGCGCGGTCGGTGGCACGAATGTGTGCGAAGTGGAGCGATCATATCAGCCGCTCCGGCCGGCGGCTTCATTTCATACGCGAACGTGATGAAGATGCGCTGAATGAGACCGCGAGATGTCGAGGCGCGCCCGGCGCGCCGGTCGCGAGGGGTGTCGGCGGGGGCCGTTTGCAAAGAGTCCTAGAAGACCCCCGGCCCCCGACAACCGATCAACCATAGGCCCTGTTGCCGCGAACCGTTCGGAACCCTCCGCGCTAGACGGACGCCTCCACGGCGTTCACCAGCGGCAGGCCGTCCGCAAGGCACGTCCACCCGTGTCCGCGGTCGTGCGAGGCGTACAGCCGCGATCCGGCCGCCACGAACGCGACATCCTCCAGCTCGTGCGGGCGGACGACGGCCGGCACGCGCGCCCATTCGTCCTCCCCCTCCAGGAGCACGCGCGACCACGTCCCGCCGCCGTTCGTGGAGCGGAAGAGCGCCCCGACACCCGACGCGGAGCGCGCCAGCGAGAGCACGAGGGCGTCCGTGGGGCCCGGGAGCACGGCGAGGCTGCCGCCCCACGCACGGTCGAGGTCGGTCAGGGACTGGATCCACGTGTACCCCTCGTCGCCGCTGCGGTAGAGGCCGGAACGGGTGGTGACGTAGAGGCGGCGCTCCACGTCCGGGTGCCGGTAGAGGTGGAGCACGTGACGGTCGATGCCCTCGTCGCGGCGGAACCACGAGGCGCCCTGGTCCCCGGTGAACCACGTGCCGCCGCCCTCGAACGCGACCACGAGGCCGCTGCGCACCTCGACCACGCCGGTCACCGCGGGGGGCGCCGGGCGGGGCGGCAGCGCGTCGCCGTCATGCCGGAGGCTGCGGGTGCCCTCGAGCTCGGTCCACGCTTCTCCCTCGTCGATGGAATGCAGGAGGCGGCCGTCGCCCGTGCCGAGGTAGAGCGCGTGCACCCCGATCTGCACCGTGCGCACGGCGCCGCTCCACGCGCGGCGCCACGCGACCCCGGCGTGCACCCACGCTCCCCCGTCGCCCGGCGCGCCCGCGATCGCCAGCCCGCCGCGGGCGTCCACCGAGGTGATCTGCGGGCCGTCGATGCCCCGCTCGGGCGGGCTGCCGGGGATGCACTGCAGCAGGCCGTCATCGACGCCCAGCAGGATGCCGAGCGGGGTCGGGCGGCGCATGCCGGGCCGGGTCAGACGCGCGCTGTCACGCATGCTCGCGTGGCGCCGCCCGGTGCCGCTTCACGGCCTCCACGATCGCGGGAAGGGCCTCGCCGGCGGGAGCGCGCACGACGATGCTCGCGAGATCCGTGAGCCCGGTCTGCTCCGGGTTCACCTCGATCAGCGGGACGCCGCGGCGGGCGGCGTCGATGGGGTAGCCCGCTGCGGGATAAACCACGCCCGTCGTGCCGACGACCATGAACACATCGGCCTGCCACGTCTCCTCGGCGCAGCGCTGCAGCGCGGCCGGGGGGATCGGCTCGCCGAACATCACCGTGTCGCTCTTCACGACCCCGTGGCAGCCCTCCACGTCGCAGCGCGGCGGGAGCTCGTGCGCGTAGACGGGGTACTCGGCGCGCGGCCATCGCATGCCGCACATCAAGCAGCGCATCCAGTGCCGGTTGCCGTGGATCTCGGTCAGGGAGCGCTGCCCGGCGCGCCGGTGCAGGTCGTCCACGTTCTGGGTGATCAGGTGCGCCAGGATGCCCAGCGACTCGAGCTCGGCGAGGGCGTGGTGCCCGGGGTTGGGCTCGGCGGCGTCGATGGCCCGGGCGAAGTCCCCGGGCGCGTCCTCCAGGCGGCGCTGCCACCAGCGGGCCGGGTCGTCGGCGAAGGTCTGGAACTGGTTCATCGGCGGCTCGCCGTTGAGCGTCCACAGGCCGCCCTCGCCGCGATACGTGGGGATGCCCGACTCCTTCGAGATGCCGGCGCCCGAGAGCGCGACCACGTGGCGGGACACCGCCAGCAGCGCGCCAGCCTCCTCGATGGCCTCCTCGAAGGCCTCGTCGCTCGTCGGCTCGTGCGGTTCGCGGGGGTCGTTCATCACGCCGCGCATGGTATCGCGTGCCGGGTAGCGCGTGCGGGGTCCGCCGTGGCTCGCGCGGCGGCGTTGCCGCGGGAGTGTCCTCGCGGACGCTAGAATCGAGGCATGACACTCCCGGACGCCGTCGAGATCGTGCCTGCCGCCGAGCCCCTCCGGGCGCGCGTCACCGTGCCCGGCTCCAAGAGCGAGACCAACCGCGCGCTGATCCTCGCCGCGCTGGGGGAAGGGCGCGTCACGCTGCACGGCGCCCTCTGGTCCGACGACACCGAGGTCATGGTGGATGCCCTGCGCCGCCTCGGCGTCACGATCGAGATCGGCCCGGACGACCGCGAGCCCTCGAACCGCACGATCGCCGTCGACGGCGTCGCGGGGCGGCTCGCGCCGGGCGGGACCGAGGCCGCGCCGCTCGAGCTGTACGTCGGCAACGCGGGCACGGCCGCGCGCTTCCTGACAGCCCTGGTTTCGCTGGGGCAGGGGGCCTACCGCCTGGGCGGGACGCCGAGGATGCACGAGCGCCCGCAGGCCGCCCTGTTCGATGCGCTGCGCCAGCTCGGCTACCGCGTGGAGGCGGCGGGGGGACGGCTCCCCGCGGTGGTCTTCGGCGGTGGTCCGCGGCCCGGGCGGTGCACGGTGAGCATCGCCGAGAGCTCGCAGTTCGCCTCGGCGCTGCTGCTGTGCGCGGGGCTCGGCGGCTGGGACGTGACCGTCACGGACGCCAACGCCGATGAGTCGCCCTACGTGGCGATGACGGAGCAGATGATGCGCGCGTTCCCGCAGTCCGGTGACTACCAGGTGGAGGGCGACACCTCCAGCGCGAGCTACTTCGTCGGGGCGAGCCTGCTGGAGGAGCTGCGCGGGGGAGCGGAGAACCCCGTCGAGGTGGCGAACTGGCCGCAGTCCGGGTGGCAGTTCGATGAGCGCTTCCGCGCGTTCTGCCTGGATGTCCTCGGAGACCGCATCCCGGAGCGCGTGTCACGCCTGACGGACCTCGGCGACAGCATCATGACGGCGATCACGGTCGCGCCGCTGCTGTCGCGCCGCGTCCGCTTCGTCGGCCTCGAGCGGCTGCGCGTGCAGGAGTGCGATCGCGTGGCCGCGCTGCACGAGGGCCTGACGCGCTGCGGCGCGCGTGTCGACATGATCGGCGACGACCTGCTGGTGCACCCCGCCCCGTCCCTGCACGGCGCGCGGATCGAGACGTACGAGGATCACCGCGTCGCGATGTGCTTCGCGATGCTCGGGCTGTTCGTGCCGGGAATGGTGATCCTTAATCCGGCCTGCGTCTCCAAGACGTTCCCGGACTTCTTCGCGAAGCTGGCTGCCCCCATGCCGGACGGCCTGGGCGCGACGCTGCGCGACGCGGCCACCGGCCGCCCGGTGGCGGCGGGCGAACTCGCCGGCTAGCCCGCGAGCGCGTCATACTCGGATCACGCACCTGCGGCCGCGCCGGAGTCGGGATGGCCCCTCGTGCACACCACTCGGAGGAACCGTGCCCACGCGCAGACTCGCCCGGTACGCCACCGTCGCCGCGATCGTGCTCGTCGTCGGCGGGATCTTCGTGTACCGCGACGTCCTGCCGGCCATGACGGGAGCGCAGTACGGGCCCGTCAGTTCCTCGGCGCATCCGGCGATGGGGCAGCCGGCCCCGGACTTCGTCCTGCAGGAGGCGGGCAGCGGGCGCGTGGTGCGCCTGTCGGACTATCGAGGCAAGTCGGTCGTGCTGAACTTCTGGGCCACGTGGTGCGGCCCGTGCCGCTCCGAGATGCCCGAGTTCCAGAAGACCTACGCGGCGCGGGACGGCGACGTGGTGATCCTCGCAGTCGACTACCGGGAGTCGGATGAGCTGGTCAGCGCCTTTCGGCAGGACTTCGGCCTCACCTTCCCGCTGCTGATGGACCGGCAGGGCACGGTGCGCGAGCAGTACGGCGCGCAGGGGCTCCCCGCCACGTTCTTCATCGACCGCGACGGCATCCTGCGGGCGCAGAACCTCGGCCCCGTCGTGGGGCAGTTGCTGCCGGACGGGCTGCGCGCCGCCGACCAGGGATCGCGCTAGCCAGATGACCGGCGATCCCCCCACCGGCTACCCCGGCGACGCCGCGACCGAGGCTCCTCGCATGCGCCTGGACTACGCCTTCCTCTGCGACGCAGCGACGCAGCACGCCGGGAAGGTCAACGCCCTCGGCATCGGCATCGACCACATCGGCGTGTCGGCGCTGCCCGCGCTCCATCCCCGCCTCACGCTGGTCGTGCGCCTGGTGTTCGAGGGCGCAGGCGGCGCGTCGCTTCCCCTCGTCGTGCGCATGGTGGACGCCGACGGGCGCGACGTGGTGACGCCGGTGGAGGCGCGCTTCGATGTGCGGGCCGCGCCCGGCCGTCAGCACGAGGCGGCGACCCTGCTGGTGGATCTGCTGAACCTCCAGCTGACGACCACCGGGCCGCACGAGGTGCAGGTGTCCAGCACCGGCACCCCCATCGCCACGCTGCCCATCGAGGTCGGGCGGGTGGCGGCAGCATGAGCGCCACGCTCATCGACCTGTGGCCCGCGGTGGCCGCCGCGCGCGCCGCGTTCCTGCAGGCGATCGAGGATGTCACGGAGGAGCAGGCGCTCCTCCATCCCGGCGGCGAGCCCGCCGAGTGGTGCGTGCTGCAGGTCGCCCAGCACCTGCTGGGCTGGACCGAGAACGTCGATGACGTCATCTGCGCCCTCGCCGAGGGCCGGGCGGCCGCGAAGCATCCGCGCGGCTACCTGCCGTCGGACCCGCCCGCGACCCTGGCGGAGGTCCGGAGCGCACTGGTGCATGCCTCCGCGCGCTTCCTCGCGCTCCCCGCGCGTCTCCCGGCACACGCCGACCCGTCCCCCACCGTCCCCCACGAGGTCTACGGCGCGCTCAACTACCTCGACTGGTTCGCCCGCAGCGCCCCCCACGACGCCGATCACCAGCAGCAGGTGCTGGCGATCAGGCGCGGGTGGTGAGGGCACGGGTTTGTGGTACGAGGAGGTCGGCCCGCGCCCGCAACGGTCCACTAGTTCCGTTGCCCCTGCGGCGTGAGGCGGAGGTGAGCGCCGGTCGAGGCCGCATTCTCGACATCGGTTCTGAATCGATCCAGCAGTTCGATAACAAGCTCGTGGAGTTCTTCGCAGGTCAACTCATCGACATCGACCCGGCTCCCATGCGCGATCAGATGGCGGTTCTTGACCAAGACCCCATCGATCTGAAGACCCCGCGACGAGTATGGAGTGGGGTCGACGCCGATCATGGTTGTCACGTCCGTGAAGGTGGCGAAATCGAGATTCGAGAGCTGACTCACCGCCTGCTCCCACGGCACGCTGGCATCGGTGTCCAGGCCAGAAAGGAAGAAGCCGGCAACCTCCGCGTGCAGGGTGATCCGTTGGGCGGCCTCGAGTTGAGTGAATCGTCCGCGCAGGCACAGCGCGATTAGCGCCGCAGTGAGGTCGCGGAACTTCAGCCCTTGGTGTGCGACAAAGTTGAGATACGCCATCGCCGCGGTCTTTACGAACCCTTCCCAGTGGGCGTACGCGAGACAAACACCAACTCGACACGCGTACGCCTTCTTCTCCCCCTTCGAGTTCTGCCAGGCGAATCGGGCCGTGCTCATTTCCCGTCGACGCCAAGTAAGGTCACCGTCGATGAAATCTTGCAGGTGGTTAAGTGTCCGGAGCCTCATCAATGGAACCGTGCGCGTCCGAGGGGGATGATTACCGGGATCCGCGAGGACGCGCGCACTCCTGATCCAACGTGGCTCAGGAAAGCCTCGTCCTGCCATGCCCGCTGCGCCTCCGCCACTACCCTCTCCGGATTCGTTGTTGCTGAGTAGGAATCCGAATTGTGCCCGATTCCGAGCGCCACGAATTCGAAGGCCGACAGTAAGAACGAGCCGAGGAAACGGTCTCGGGCAGGAGCGAAGCGGCGGAAGGCGTCAGAGCCGATTGCGGTGTCGAGATAGTCGAACGTGCGCTTGAAGGCTTCTTCTTCCCGCTGCCGGTCGAACGAGTCGCTGGTCGCGAGTTCCACGATCTTCTCCGTCAGGAACTCGCCAATATCACCGACGCGCTGCAGGTCCTCCTCCGGAAGGTTGCGGAAGACGAGGAAGCGCACGGCGAGTTCCATATCGTATTGCTCTTCCGACAGCCGCTCGGAGAGTGAGATGGTTCGCTGGAAAGGCGCGTAGTCCGCGAGATCGTCAATCCAGTGATAGAAGTCGGGGCTGACAGTAATCACGAGGCAGTTCCGGAGTTCCTGGTCGGTCAACGGTGAGCCACCGGTATTCAGCCGCTGGAACAGCTCGTACTTACTCTGCTCGTCGCTCTCCTTTAGGATGATCTTCACGTCGATCTTGCCGCGCTTGATCAGCAGTTGATTCGTCGGGCCTATGGAGTTCGCCGCCTCCTCGTCCCAAACAGTGCTTTCGAGGGATGGGAGATAGCGGGTCGCACTGAGCGTCAGCGGAGGGAGGAGCTGCTCGTTCTCGTCTCTGAGGACTCCGGCGAATTGAAACAGGGTCGACAGACGTTGAACTCCGTCGATGACGTCCCAGACGCCATCGGCTCTTTGTGAGACGAATATTGAGGGGAGCGGGATTCCGAGGAGCACGGATTCGATGAGTCGCGATTTCTGCGTCTGAGTCCACCGGAAGAACCGCTGAAACTCGGGGTGGATGTCCAGTTCTCGATCCCGGTAGACGTTGAGTAACTCACCGATTGACATTTGATACCCATCCGAATGGATGGTCGACCGGCTCGCCGTGATCTCGTCGTCAAGAGTCATCTCACCTCCACGTTGCCGTTCGAGCCGCATGTTAGCGCACGGGTCACGGCCAAGGCGGTGTTACTACTCCCGAGTCGCGCCCCGCGCGCCCTGTGTCCGATACTGGACGCGACTGGTCACGTCGAGGCGAGGGACCGATGGCTGATCCGCTGAACTTCCCGCCGGACTCGGAGCTGCGGTGGTACGGGTCGCCGACGCCGGGGGCCGCCGTGCGCGCCGTGATCGGGCTCCTGCACCCGGGGGAGATGGGGGCCGCCGTGGGGGCGGCCTGCATCGCCGCCGGGGCCGAGGTGCTGTGGGCCTCCGACGGGCGGAGCGCGGCCACGGCGTTGCGAGCCGACCAGGCCGGGCTGCGCGACGTGGGCTGGCTGAACGGGCTGGTGAACCAGTCGCAGATGGTGCTCTCCGTGTGTCCCCCCGACGCCGCCGAGGCGGTGGCCGGGGAGGTGGCGGACCTTGGCTTCAATCGCCTGTACGTGGACGCGAACGCCATCGCCCCGGCGACCGCGCGCCGCATCGCCGAGCGCGTGGAGCAGACGGGCGCGGACTTCGTGGACGGCGGCATCATCGGCGCGCCGCCCGTGCGGCCCGGCCTGGCGCGGCTCTACCTCTCCGGCCCGGAGGCGCAGCGCGCCGCGCGGATGGTGGCGGGCGGTCCGCTGGAGGTGGTGGTGCTGGACGGTCCGGTGGGTGCCGCCTCCGCGCTGAAGATGGCGTACGCGGCCTGGACGAAGGGCACCAGCGCCCTCCTCGCCAGCATCGAGGCGCTCGCCCTCACTGAGGGCGTGCACGGCGCGCTGCTGCAGGAGTGGGCGAAGTCGCAGCCCGCGCTCCTCGACCGTTCGGCCGGCCTCGGCAGTGCGGCGGCGAAGGCCTGGCGGTGGATCGGCGAGATGCGGGAGATCGCCGCAACCTTCGAGGCCGCAGGCCTGCCCTCGGGCGTCCCGGCGGCCGCCGAGGAGATCTACCGCGCGCTGGCCCCGTTCAAGGACGACGCGGACGCGCCCGGCGGCGCCGAGCTGGCACGCTTCCTGGTGGAGCGCGAGCGCGCGAGCGGGTAGCCGAGGGCGCGAGCGGCCCAGCGCACGGCGCGCCTCGGGCCGAGGAGCACCAGCATCGCGACGAGGGCGGCCCACCCCTTCCCCTCTCGGCGCGGGAGGGGTTGAGCCTGGAAGGGGCTGCGCCCCTTCCAGCATCCCGGCTCCGCATCAGCGCACCTTGCGATTGAGAGGCCCGCCCCGCTGATCCCGCGTGTTGCACCGGGCGCACGTCGGCGGCGCCGAGCTGGCACGCTTCCTGGTGGAGCGGCGCGCGCGAGCGGGCGGTAGCGCGAGGGCGCCCGGGGCCCAGCGCGCGGCGCGCCTCGGGCCGAGGAGCGCCAGCATCGCGGCGGAGGGCGGCCCACCCCTTCCCCTTCCGGCGGGGGGTGAGACTGGAAGGGGCTGCGCCCGTTCCAGCATCCCGGATCCGGATCTCAGGTCGGAGCGCGAGGGGGCGCGAGGGGGTGGGCCACCCCGCGCGGTTACCTCGACGCTGCGGCTACCACTGCTGCCCGATGCCGCCACGGTCGCCGAAGAAGCCGGCGGGCCAGTTGCGGCCGGTCATCATCGCGCGGTCCACATCCTCGGGCGTCGCGATGCCCGCCTCCACGATCTCCTCGGCCTCGCGCCGCGCGGCGGCGAAGACGCGGTTGAGGACGAAGCCGTACGAGCCGGGCGCGTCCTTCACCATGCACACGGTCTTGCCGGCCTTTTCGGCGATCTCGCGGATCGTCTCGGTCGTGTCCGGCGAGTTGTGTGGTGTGGTGATGACCTCGCACATCTTCATCGCCGGCGCAGGGCTCGCGAAGTGCATGCCGGCGAAGAGCGGCAGCCGCGCCGGCGACACGTCCCGCGAGACATCGGCGATCGGGAAGCCCGAGGTGTTGGAGACGAAGATCGCCTCCGGGTTCACGAGGCCGTCGAGCTCCGCGAACAGCGCCTGCTTCATGCTCAGCAGCTCGGGGATCGCCTCCACCAGGAATTGCACGTCGCGGATGGCGTCCAGGTCCGTGGTGAACGTGACGCGCGCCATGGCGTCCACCGCGCGATCGAAGTGCAGCTTGCCGACCTCCACGGCGCGCTTCAGGCCCCACCGGCCCTCGAAGATGGCGTCGCGCGTCTCGCCGATGATGCGCTCGTTCAGGTCGCGCACGATGACCTCGTAGCCCGCGAGGGCGAGCACCTGCGCGATGCCGCCGCCCATCACCCCGCCCCCGGCGATGCCGATGGTATGCACATCCTGGAAGCGCACGGTCCGTTCCCGTCTCGCGCCCTCGTTGGCGCGACCTACCCGCAGATCCCGCGCACCACCTGGTGCATGATCTGCGTCCCGATGCGCAGGTTCTCGATCGAGATGCGCTCGTCGTTGCCGTGGACGCGGCCCTGCTCGGAGGGCCCGGTGATCACCGGGACGAAGCCGTACGCCGCGGCCCCCCGGCGCCGGAAGACGCGCGAGTCCGTGAAGCCGGAGGACACGCTCGGCAGCACCAGCGCATCCTCCAGCACCCGCTTCGTCTCGCGCGCCATGATGCGGTACAGCTCGCTGTCGGACGAGGTGGTCGGCGTGGATGCCACGAAGACGCGCTCGAGCTCGATCCGCGGGTCGTCGATGACGCGCTCGAGGTCCGCGATGAAGCGCTCGGCGTCGTAGCCGGGCACCAGGCGGCAATCGAGGGTCGCCTCGGCGGTGGCGGGGATGACGTTGTGCTTCACGCCCGCGGTGAGCGTGGTGAGCGAGATCGAGTTCATCTGGATCGACTTCAGGCGCGGGTTGTCCTCGGCGATCTCGGCGAGCACCTGCGCCGTGGGCGGGTGTTCGAGGATCCCGGCGGCGTACAGCTGGCCGAAGTAGTCCTGGACCTCAGGGGTGACCACGTACGGGCGTTTCCAGGAGAGCACGCGGTTGAGCGCGCGCACCAGGTGATCCGCCGCGTTGTCGTCGTGCGGCACGGAGCCGTGCCCGGGGCGGCCGTGCGCCCGGAGCGTGAGCCACAGCGGCCCTTTCTCCGACACGCCGATGTTGATCGTCGTGCGCTCCACGCCCAGCGCCTCCGTGGAGGCGCCGCCACCCTCGTTGATCACGTAGTCGCAGTCCAGGAGCTCGGGGTGCTCGCGGTCCAGGAACTCGATGCCGTGCGTGGAGCCCGCCTCCTCGTCCGCGACGGCCATGAAGACGAGGTCGCGCGTCAGCGGGAGGCGGTGGCGGTGGTGGATAAGGAAGGTGATCAGCTCCATGATCGCCTGGCTCTTCATGTCCAGCGCTCCGCGGCCCCACACGTAGCCCTCGCGGATCTCGCCGCCCAGCGGCTCCACGGTCCACTCGTCGCGCTCGAAGGGGACCACGTCCGTGTGGTTGAGCAGGACCACCGCCTTGCCGCGCGAGCCGTCGCCGACGAGCCGTGCGACCAGCGAGGTGCGCCGGTTGCCCGGGTCGTACGTCTGGTACGGGATGCCCTCGGCGTCCAGGATGCGGCCCAGCCACTCGCAGGCGAGGAACTCGTTGCCCGGCGGATTGACCGTGTCCACGCGGATGAACTCGGAGAGCCACTCGGTGGCCTGTTCCGTCCACGCATCCCAGTCGATCTTCGGCTCGGCCATGGCGCTTCCTGTGTATCGCATCGAGCGGGTCGCCCCTGGCTGGCCGGCCGGGCGGGGTGGCGTGCACCCGGGGCCTTCTGGCCGCATCTTTGTGGGAGATCGATGGCCTGTCAAACGCGAGGGCGCCCGCGGGTGCGCCGCGACGCGCACGGGAGGCGAGCTGGTGATCGTGCGTCGGGTTATGGTGCTGGAGTTCGTGGTGCTCGCCGCCGGCGTGATCGCGATCTCGTGGGCGGCGCCGCTGATCCGCCTGGCCGCCCCCGCACCGGCGTTGACGATCGCAGCGCTGCGACTGGTGGTCGCCGCGCCGCCGATGATCGCCATCGCCGCGGCGAGGCGGGAGCACGACCTGGGGAGCCTGCGCCCGCCTGATCTCGCACTGCTCGGGCTGTCCGCCGTCGCGCTGGCCGCGCACTTCGCGTTCTGGGTCGTCTCGGTGCAACGCACCTCGATCCTCGCGAGCGTCGTGCTGGTCACCATGCAGCCGCTGTTCGTCGCGATCGGGGCGCGGCTCTTCCTCGGCGAGCGCCCGAGGCGCGAGGTGAACGCGGGCATCGCCCTCGGCATTGTGGGTGCCACGCTGCTGGTGGCCCAGGGCGCGGGGGACGCCGGGACGCTGTCCGGCAACGTGTTCGCGCTGGTGGGCGGTGTGATGTCCAGCGTGTACCTGGTCATCGGGCGGGGGGCGCGGCGGCGGCTCTCCACCGCCTCGTACGGTGCGGTGGTCTACAGCCTCACGGCCGTGCTTCTCGTCGGGCTCGCGCTCGCGACGGGGACGCCGCTGGGCGGACAGCCGCCGTCCGCGTACGCGTTCATCGTGCTGCTGGCGCTGGTTCCGCAGCTCATCGGACATAATGCGATGAACTGGGCGCTCGGCTCGCTCTCCGCGGCGGTGGTCGCGGTGGCGATCCTCGGCGAGCCGGTGGGCGCGGCGCTGATCGCGGCGCTGTTGCTGCACGAGGTGCCGGGCTCGCTGGAGCTGGCGGGCGGTGCGATCGTGCTGGCGGGCGTGTACGTTGCCCTTCGCGGCGCGCGCTCCGAGCTCGAGGCGCTGCGCGAGCCGATCGCGGTGTAGTCGACGACGCTGTGCCCCACGGGGCGGGAGTACTGCCATGCCGCCACTGCCGACGACGGGCCCGTTGCAGGACATCCGCGTGCTGGATCTCACGTGGGTGCTCTCCGGGCCGTTCTGCACCGCCACGCTCTCCGACCTCGGCGCGGACGTGGTGAAGCTGGAGCGTCCGCCGTACGGCGACGTCGCCCGCACGACCGGGCCGATGGTCGAGGGGGAGTCGGGGTACTTCTTCTCGATCAACCGGGGCAAGCGATCGATCTCGCTCGACCTGCGGCAGGCGGAGGCGAAGGCGATCTTCCTCGACCTGGTCAGGCAGTACGACGTGCTGGTGGAGAACTTCACACCGGGGAGCATGGACGCGCTGGGGCTGGGGTGGGAGGCGCTGTCGCAGGTCAACCCGCGCCTGGTCTACGCCGCGATCTCGGGGTACGGGCAGACCGGGCCACTGCGCACGAAGCCCGCGCTGGACGTGGTGATCCAGGGCGCGGGGGGCGTGATGTCCGTCACCGGCGAGCCGGGACGAGGCCCCGTGCGCCCCGGCCTCTCGCTGGCCGACATCACCGCGGGGCTGTATTGCGCGGTCGGCATCCTCGCCGCGCTCCACGATCGGGAACGATCGGGGCGCGGGCAATTCGTCGACATCTCGATGCTGGACTGCCAGGTGGCCGTGCAGGAGAACGCCTTCATGCGCTACCACCTGACCGGGGAGCTGCCGGAGCGCATGGGCACCCGCCACCCCACGGCGGTGCCGTTCCAGGCGTTCCAGACGAAGGACGGCTACATCGTGGTCGCGCTGGCATGGGGGGTGCCCAACCAGTGGGCGCTCTTCTGCTCCGAGCTGGACCTGCCGGAACTCATCGATGACCCGCGGTTCTTCTCATCGGCTGCGCGAACGCGCAACCACGCGGAGCTGGAGCCGATCCTGCAGGCGGCCCTCCTGACGCGGACCTCGGACGAGTGGCTGGAGGCGTTCGCCCGCTTCGAGATCCCCTCGGGGCCGCTGAACAACATCGCGCAGGTCGCCGCGATGCCTCAGGTCGCCGAGCGCGACATGTTCCGACCGGTGCACCACCGCGTGCTGGGCGACGTGCCGCTCACCAACACACCCGTGAAGCTCTCCGCGACGCCCGGCGGCATCCGGGGCACCTCGCCGGACATGGGGGAGCACAGCCGCGAGGTGCTCGCGGAGCTGCTGGGGCTGGACGCGGCACGCCTCGACGACCTGGTCGCGAGGCACGTGGTCTGGGAGGAGCGCCCCGAGGTCGATCTCGGGTAGGCACACCCATCTTCAAGCTCACCCGCCACGGCGCTGCAGCGGTATGAGTGGCGACCGGCAGAGCGGCTCGCTCCGCTAGCCCCGTCCTGTGAGCGTGCGACGGGCCGACATGATCGCCTCGTAGGCCGGTCGCGCATCACTCGCAAGCTCGAACCGCGACCCACTCCGCGTCCCCCACATGCCCCATCCCCAGTTCCACGGGGTGGGTGCCGAGAGAAGCCCGAAGCTGATTGTCCCGCCTCCTCTTACCGCCTGCGCGAGCGTCACGTCCGTCAATGTGTCCAGCGCGAGCGACTTCACCCGGCGACCGAACCAGTCGGAAGCGATGAGGACGCGTTCGGAGGTCACTCCATAGGCGGTATGCGAACGCTGGTATGCGTCGACGAGGAACCGCCCGACGGTCATGTACAGGCCGAGCGCCAGGAAGGGGATGCCCCAGAGTTTGAAGAAGAACGGGGCACCCGTGAGTAGGACTTCGGATTCCCAGAATAGGGCGAACCCGAACCAGACAATGCTGATCGGGATCAGAAAGGCGTCTTCGATCCGGACGTGGAAGCCCTGCCGAGGCTGGCCCGTCCATAACAGCTTCTCAGCCGGGCCCAGTTCTTCCCGGAGTACCGCGTCGACGTGATCCAACGGACTCCCTCCTGCGGTGTCACTGCGGGTGGTCGACGTTCTCCAACCGCGTGAGAACCCGCCGCCAGGTGGCGTGGCCCCGATCCTAGCCCTCTGAGGGGGCGCGGTCCGATTGCGGGGAGTCCGGGTAGGCCCCCGCGGGCGGCATTCGGACACTCACGCGCAGGAAATTCCCGGCATGGGGTTCCCGGTCCTTGCGGCTTTGTGACAAAAAGCGCAAGATTTCCCCTTCTCGGTCTCTCGACCTTCGCTATGATGTCGAGTCCCCGCCCCTTCTTGGCGCCGGGGAGTTGTGTAATTGGAGCGGCAATGGAAGCGCCGGGTATGCCGCAGGCCCAGGGCCTCTACGATCCCAGGCTCGAGCACGACTCCTGTGGTGTCGGGTTCATCGTGCAGCTCAAGGGGAGGCGCTCTCACCAGATCGTGCAGGACGGGCTCACCGCCCTCGCGAACCTGGAGCACCGCGGGGCCTCGGGCTCCGAGGTAAACACCGGCGACGGGGCGGGGATTCTCATCCAGGTCCCGGACGCGTTCTTCCGCCACGAGCTGGCCGCGCAGGGCATCCGGCTCCCGGAGGCCGGTCAGTACGGCGTCGGCATCCTGTTCCTTCCCCGCGACGAGGAGATCGCCCGGCAGATCCGCGGCATCTTCATGACCATCGTGCAGGAGGAGGGCCAGCACTTCCTCGGTTGGCGCGTGGTCCCGACGGATGCGGCGGCGGCGAACGTGGGTCCGTCCGCGCTCGCGGCGGAGCCGACGATGTTCCAGGCGTTCGTCGGCCGGGACGCAGAGCTCGAGGGCGACGAGGATGTCTTCGAGCGCAAACTCTGGGTGATCCGCAAGCGCTTCGAGAAGGCCGCGGAACGTTCCGGCCTCCGCGGGGCCGAGGGCGTGTACTTCCCCTCGCTCTCCTCGCGCACGCTCGTCTACAAGGGGATGCTGACCGCGACGCAGCTCGCGAAGTACTACCCGGAGCTGTCCAACCCGCGCGTGGTGAGCGCGCTGGCGATGTTCCACTCGCGCTTCAGCACCAACACGTTCCCCAGCTGGAAGCTGGCGCACCCGTACCGGATGATCTCGCACAACGGCGAGATCAACACGCTGCGCGGAAACGTGAACTGGATGACCGCGCGGGAGGCGCTCTTCGCATCGCCGCTGTTCGATGACATCTCGAAGATCGTCCCGGTGATCGACGAAGCTGGCTCCGACACGGCATGCCTGGACAACGCCCTGGAGTTGCTGGTGCACTCCGGCCGCCCGATCGCGCACGCGATGATGATGCTCATCCCCGAGGCATGGAGCGGTCACGAATCCATGTCGAAGGAGAAGCAGGACTTCTACGACTACCACAGCACGGTGATGGAGCCGTGGGACGGTCCCGCCTCCGTGGCCTTCACGGACGGCCGCAACATCGGCGCGGTCCTCGATCGCAACGGCCTGCGTCCTTCGCGCTTCTACGTCACCAAGGACGACACTGTGATCATGGCGTCCGAGGTCGGCGTGCTCCCGATTCCCCCGGACCGCATCCTGACGAAGGGTCGTCTCCAGCCCGGCAAGATGTTCCTGGTGAGCATCGAAGAAGGCCGGATCATCGACGACACCGAGTTGAAGAACGGGCTCGCCACGGCGGCCCCGTACCGGCAGTGGCTGGACGAGCACATCCACCCGCTCGACCGCCTGCCCTACGCCGAGCCGGCCCCCGCGCTGACGGAGGAGCAGCTGCGCGAGCAGCAGATCGCCTTCGGCTACTCGCTGGAGGATCTCAAGTACATCCTGGGACCGATGGTCAACAACTCCGAGGAGTCGATTGGCTCCATGGGGTCGGACACGCCGCTGGCGGTGCTCTCCAACCGCGCGCAGCCGCTCTACAACTACTTCCAGGAGCTGTTCGCGCAGGTCACCAACCCGCCGCTGGATGCGATCCGCGAGGAACTGGTCACCTCGGTCTACACGAACATCGGGCCCGAGGGGAACCTGCTCAACACCGGCCTCGAGGACGTGCACCTCGTCAAGATCGACTCGCCGGTGCTGGACAACGCGGAGATGGCGCGCATCAAGGCGCTGCACCACCACCCGACCCTGAAGTCGGCCGTGCTCTCCACGCTGTTCCCCGCCGCCGAGGGCGCCGCGGGGCTGGAGCAGGCCATCGAGCGCGTCTTCGCCGACGCCGACGCGGCGATCCGGGGCGGCGCGAAGCTGCTCATCCTCTCGGACCGCGGGGTGGACGCGGATCACGCGCCGATCCCGGCGCTGATGGCCGTCGCCGGCCTCCACAACCACCTCGTGCGCGACCGCAAGCGCACCCAGGTGGGCCTGGTACTGGAGTCCGGTGAGCCGCGCGAGGTGCACCACTTCGCGCTGCTGATCGGGTACGGCGCCAGCGCCATCAACCCGTACATCGCGCTCGAGAGCCTCTCGCGGCTGCAGGCAGACGGGTACGTCCCGGCCGAGCTGTCGGAGGACGAGGCGCACAAGCACTACCTGAAGGCGCTGAAGAAGGGCGTGGTAAAGGTGATGTCCAAGATGGGCATCTCCACCGTGCACTCCTACCGCGGCGCGCAGATCTTCGAGGCGATCGGCCTCGGCCAGGACTTCGTGGACCGCTACTTCACCAAGACGGTGTCGCGCATCGGCGGCATCGGCCTGCAGGAAGTGGCCATGGAGACGCTGGTGCACCACGGCCGCGCGTTCCCGCCGCGGGATGGCGGGCGCCACGACCTGGAGTGGGGCGGCCAGTACCAGTGGCGCCGCGACGGCGAGTTCCACCTGTTCAACCCGGACACGGTGTTCCGCCTGCAGCACGCCACGCGCACCGGCCAGTACGACGTCTTCCGCGAGTACACGAAGCTGGTGGACGAGCAGAGCCAGCACCTTGCCACCCTGCGCGGGCTCTTCCAGATCAGGCCCGCCGGTCCGGCCGTCCCGATCGAGGAGGTCGAGCCGGTCGAGGATCTGTTCAAGCGCTTCAAGACCGGCGCCATGTCGTACGGCTCGATCAGCGCGGAGGCGCACGAGACGCTGGCGATCGCGATGAACCGCATCGGCGGCAAGAGCAACACCGGCGAGGGCGGCGAGGATCGTCGACGGTTCACGCCCGATGCCAACGGCGACCTGCGCCGCAGCGCGATCAAGCAGGTGGCCTCGGGCCGCTTCGGCGTGACCAGCGAGTACCTGGTCAACGCGGACGAGATCCAGATCAAGATGGCGCAGGGCGCGAAGCCCGGCGAGGGCGGCCAGCTGCCCGGGTCCAAGGTCTGGCCGTGGATCGCCGAGGTGCGGCACGCCACAGCGGGCGTGGGCTTGATCAGCCCGCCGCCGCACCACGACATCTACTCCATCGAAGACCTCGCGCAGCTGATCCACGACCTGAAGAACGCGAACTCCCTCGCGCGCATCAGCGTGAAGCTCGTCGCCGAGGTCGGCGTGGGCACGGTGGCTGCGGGCGTCGCCAAGGCGAAGTCCGACGTGGTGCTAATCAGCGGGTACGACGGCGGCACCGGCGCCAGTCCGCTGACGTCGCTCAAGCACGCCGGCATGCCGTGGGAGCTCGGACTGGCCGAGACGCAGCAGACGCTGGTGCTCAACAACCTCCGCGACCGCATCGTGGTGGAGGTGGACGGGCAGCTGAAGACCGGCCGCGACGTGATCATCGGCGCGCTGCTGGGGGCGGAGGAGTTCGGCTTCGCCACTGCGCCGCTGGTGGTGATGGGCTGCGTGATGATGCGCGTCTGTCACCTGGACACGTGCCCCGTGGGCATTGCGACGCAGAACCCGAAGCTGCGCGAGCAGTTCTCCGGTCGCGTGGAGCACGTGGTCAACTTCTTCCGCTTCATCGCCGAGGAGATCCGCGAGTACATGGCGGAGCTCGGGTTCCGCAGGTTCGAGGACATGATCGGTCGCGTTGACCTGATCGACGCGCAGGATGCCGTGGACCACTGGAAGGCGCAGGGGCTCGACTTCTCGTCGATCCTCTACCGCCCGGAGGTGGGGCCGGAAGTGGCCGTGCGCCAGGTCCGCGAGCAGGATCACGGCCTGGAGCGTGCGCTGGACTACGAGTTGCTGCCGCTGGCGGCCCCGGCGCTCGAGCGCGGCGAGAAGGTCATCATCGAAATGCCGATCCGGAACGTGCACCGCACCGTGGGCACCATCCTCGGCAGCGAGGTCACGCGGAAGTACGCGAACGTGGGACTCCCGGACGACACGATCGACATTCGCTTCACCGGCTCGGCGGGCAACAGCTGGGGCGCGTTCCTGCCCGCGGGCATCACTATGCGCATCGAGGGTGACTCGAACGACTACCCGGGCAAGGGCCTCTCCGGCGGGAAGCTCATCGTGTACCCCCCGAAGGATGCGACATTCGTCCCGGAGGAGAACATCGTCATCGGCAACGTCGCGCTGTACGGGGCGACGGGGGGCTCGGCGTTCTTCCGGGGCGTCGCCGGGGAGCGTTTCGCCGTGCGCAACTCGGGCGCCCTCGCCGTCGTCGAGGGGACCGGCGACCACGCCTGCGAGTACATGACCGGCGGTCGTGTCGTCGTCATTGGGCGCACGGGGCGCAACTTCGGCGCGGGCATGAGCGGCGGCATCGCGTTCGTCCTGGACGAGGCCGGCGACTTCGCGACGCGCTGCAACATGGAGATGATCGACCTCGAGCCGCTCGAGGAGCCCGAGGACCTTGAGTTGGTCCGGGGGCTGCTGGAGCGGCACGTCGGCTACACCGGGAGCACGGTGGCGCAGGCGCTGCTGGCCAGCTGGCCTGACGCGGTCTGTCGATTCAAGAAGGTCATGCCTCGCGACTTCAAGCGCGTCCTGATGGAGCGCGCCAGGGCCGAGGCGCAGCAGCCGGTGGTGGTGACGAATGGCTAAGCCCACGGGCTTCCTCGAGTTCGGGCGCGAGACGCCCACGCGACGGCCGGTGGTCGAGCGCCTGGGTGACTGGCTCGAGGTGTACGAGGACTTCCCGACGGAGGCGCTGAACCGCCAGGCCGCCCGCTGCATGGACTGCGGCATCCCGTTCTGCCACCAGGGCTGCCCGCTGGGCAACGTCATCCCCGATTGGAACGACCTGGTCTACCGGAACCGGTGGGAGGAGGCGATCC
>JBAYVN010000014.1:0-46056 GCA_041674525.1 Dehalococcoidia bacterium
CAGAACCAGCCCTCATCGGCACCACACCGGGCCTCGGGCGACAAGAGGGGGCCTTGGCCCCTGCGCTCGAAGCACGATCACCGCCCGGATCGAACGCTACCAGCCGACCTCCACGCAGGTGCGGTGCGACTCGGGCTCCACCTGCAGCGTGGCGTGCTCGATGTGATAGCGCTCGCGCAGCAGCGTCTCCGCCTCATCCAGCACGACGTGTGCATCGACGTCGTCGGCCGTCATCAGGTGCAGCGACGCGACCTCCATCTCCGAGGTCAGCGTCCAGACGTGCAGGTCGTGCACATCGATGACACCGTTGATCTTCACCAGCTCGGACCGCAGGGCCTCGAGGTCGAGCTCCGGCGGAGCGGCCTGAACGAGCACACGCAGCGCCTTGAGGCCCAGCCGCGCGGCGCGCGGGAGGATGAAGAGCCCGAGCGCGGCTCCAAAGAGCGGGTCGGCATGTCGCCAGCCTGTGGTCATGATCACGAGCGCGGCGGCGATGACGCCGATCGAACCGAGCAGATCGCCCACGACCTCTATGAACGCTCCTTCGACGTTCATGCTTTCGCGCGCCCCCTCGCGGAGGAGCCACAGGCCGATGACGTTCACCAGCAGCCCGGCGACCGCGACGATCAGCATCGGCGTGCTGAGGACCGCGGGCGGATCGCGGAAGCGCTGCACCGCCTCGAACACCACGTACCCGGCCACTCCGAGCAGCAGCAGGGCGTTGACCAGCGCCGCGACGATCTCGAGCCGATAGAAGCCGAAGGTGCGGTGCGGCGCCTGTCGAGCGCGATTGGCCGCCACGATTGCGGCGAGCGCCATGCCCAGTCCGACGGCGTCGGTCAGCATGTGTCCCGCGTCCGAGAGCAGCGCAAGCGAGTTCGTGACGAGACCCGCGATGACCTCGACGATCAGGAATGCGATGACGAGGATGAACGTGAACGCCAGCGGGCGGAGATGGCGGGCTCCGGCGCTGACCGAACCGGTCTCGTGGTTCATCGCTGGACGCCCCGTGGTCATCACCTCGTGCCGCGACGGGTGCGGCTCGTGGAGTCGTGATCAACATCGACGATACCGCCGTGATCATCCGGGCGCTGACACGGCGTATCAGCGAGACACGGTCTCGCGACCATGGGCTTCTGTCCTCGACCCGGACCAGCTCGGTGATTCGATGGAGCACAACCAACCCGCGCAGGAGAGGAGACGCGCGGACAGACGGCTCGTTCCCTGCCCCACCGCGGGCGATGCACAGCCCATGCGCGAGTGATCGCCGACTCATTCGGTCGTCGCCCTATACTGCACTGGTTCCATCGCAGCGATCCGGGGACCGGGGGTCGTGGGTTCACTTCCCGCCTCCCCGACCATCATCTGGACGCGGCTGCAGCGTCCGGCGGGCGCTACTGGACGGCACGAGCACGTCTCGCCCCGCCCGAGGCGACCGGTCAGCGGTTCCTTCGTCCCTGGAGGCTCCCTCCGTGAAGCACCTCTTCGCCACCATTGGCCTCGCTGTCGCCATCGGTGGCGCTGCAGCGCTCACGCCGTTCTTCGCAACGGTGGGCGCGGGCATGACCCTGGCCGCGATCACCGCGGCGCTGTCCGTGCTGCGTTGGATGCGGTCGCGCAACCGGCGCGCGCCAGTCGAGCCCGACGCGAGCGGCCGAGGATAGAGCAACGGGAGGCCGCACGATGGCCGGCGAACCGATCCCACCCGCATCCTCGACGCCCCCGGGGGACTCGCCCGGCACGCCAGCACCCGTCGCAGCACCGCGGCGCCTGCTGCGCAGCCGTGAGGACCGCATGCTCGGCGGCGTCGCCGCGGGCCTCGCGGAGTACCTGGACGCGGACCCCGCGCTGATCCGCATCGCGTGGGTGGCGCTCATCCTGCTCACCAGCGGGCTCGCGCTCCTCGCCTACCTCGCCGCGTGGGCGCTGATCCCCGAAGCGGGCGAAAGCGACGAGGCGGGGGAAGGGGCGGACGGCCCCGCGCGAGGCGTCGCCGGCGCCGCATCGGGACAGGCCGTGCCGGAGAGCGCCCGCGTGCGGCGGCACCACCGGCGCCGAGGCTCCGGCGGCATCTTCTGGGGCGTCCTGCTGGTGCTCATCGGCGTGGTGGCGCTGCTCCGCCAGCTCGACGTCGCGCTGCCGCCGGTGCGAGCGATGCTCGCGGGCGCGCTAGTGCTGGTCGGGCTGGCGATGATCGCCGCGGCGCGCCGGCGCATGCACGGCGGGCTGCTGGTGCTGGGGCTGCTGCTGGTGGCGGCACTCGCGGCCCGCGTGCCCCTGTCCGTGCCCCCCGGCGCCGAGGGGAATGCGAGCGCCGGCGACCGGCGCGTGGTCGTCTCCGCGCCCGCGGATCTGGAAACCGGATACAACCACGCCTTCGGCTCCATGCGCCTGGAGATCGCGGACGCGGCGCTCCCCGCGGGGACCACGGCGCTGGCGGCGAACATCGCGTTCGGGTCGCTGCAGCTGGCCGTGCCCCAGGGCGTCGGGGTCCGCGTCACGGCGAACACGGTGCTCGGCTCGGCGCGTGTGCTGGACACGAACCTGGACGGTCTGGGCTCCGCACGCGTGGTCACCAGCCCGGGATACGAGCAGGCAGCGAAGCGCCTGGACATCCACCTGAATACGGCGTTCGGCTCCGCACGCATCGAGAGGGGTGCACAGTGAGCGAGTTCCACTTCGGCGGCGCGCTCGCGGGGCTGACGTTCGCGGTGGCCGGCGCGCTGTTCCTGCTCGACGAGGCTGGTGCGCTTGCACTGGATACGCGCCTCGTTCTACCTTCCGTATTGATCGCGCTGGGGATGTCGGCGATCGTCGGCGCGCTGGCTCGCCGCGATCGCACCTCATAACGGGCGTTCCGGAGCGGAAGACGTGATGCCCCGCCGTGCAAGACGGATAGGCTCGCGCGTGGCATAATCCCCCCGCCCGGCGAGTGCGCGGGCACGCTAATATTCATCGCGCGAATCGCACCCGGATTCCCGGGCCGCCCACGGTCCTGGTCGAAATGTTGAACGGAGAGGACGCCGAATGCAGGCACTCAAGTACGCACGCGCCTCGTCGGTGGATGAGGCAGTCCAGCTGCTGCGCGACGGTGGACCCACCGCCCGCGTGCTGGCGGGCGGCACCGATGTCATCGTGCTGGCGCGCGAGCGCCGCCGGAAGATCGAGCTGTTCGTCGATGTGAAGCACATCGACGAACTGAACTCGCTCTCCTACGACCCCTCCGCCGGGCTGACCGTCGGTGCGGCGACCCCGCTGTACCGCGTCTACGGCGACGCGGACGTCGTGCGGCACTACCCGGCGATCGCCGAGTCCGCGCACGTCATCGGCGGGACGGCGATCCAGGGTCGCGCGAGCCTCGGCGGGAACCTCGCCAACTCGTCGCCCGCGGCGGACTCGATCCCGGCGCAGATCGCGCTGAGCGGCACCGTGACGATCGCCGGTCCGGGCGGCCGCCGCCAGGTGGCGATCGCGGACTTCTGCACGGGCCCCGGCCAGAACGTCCTCCAGCCGGGCGAGATCCTCGTGTCGCTGCACTTCCCGCACCCCGCGGCGCACAGCGGACAGGCGTGGGAACGCTTCATTCCCCGCAACGAGATGGACATCGCGGTCACCAACGCGTGCACGTACCTGGTCCTGAACGGCGACACCGTCACGGACGCCCGGATCGTCATCGGCGCCGTGGCGCCGACGGCGCTGCTGGTTGCCGACGCGGCGAAGGCGCTCATCGGCAAGCCGCTGACCGAGGAGACGATCAAGGCCGCAGGCGAAGCCTCGAAGGCCGCCGCACGGCCGATCGATGACATGCGCGGCTCGATCAAGCAGCGCAAGCACCTCTCCGCGGTCCTGACGGAGCGAACGATTCGCCGCGCCGCCGAGCGCGCGCGCGGCTAAGGGAGACAGTCAATGACGATGACCAACACCTTCGTGCTCCACGCGATCATCAACGGCGAGGAGCGCGAGTTCCTCGCCGATCAGCGTGACTCGCTGCTGGAGGCCCTGCGCGAGCGTGCCGGGATCCGCGGCCCCAAGGAGGGCTGCAACAACGGCAACTGCGGCGCCTGCTCCGTCCTGCTGGACGGCAGGCTGGTGAACTCCTGCCTGGTCATGGCCGCCGAGGTGGAGGGCGCTGAGATCACCACCGTGGAGGGCATCGCTACCCCGGAGGGCCTTGACCCCATCCAGCAGGCGTTCCTGGAGGAAGCCGCACTGCAGTGCGGCATCTGCACACCGGGCTTCATCGTCGCCACCAGGGCCCTGCTGGAGGAGAACCCGCACCCGACCGAGGAGGAGGCCCGCTTCTGGCTCGCCGGGAACCTCTGCCGGTGCACCGGGTACGATAAAATCATTCGCGCCGTTCTAAAAGCCGCGGATCAGAAGGGCTCCTAACCCATGGTTGCGACGGACAAGCCGGCCTACCGGGTCGTTGGCACCCGGCCGATCCGCCCGGACGGGACCGACAAGGTCACCGGGCGCGCCGCCTTCGGCGCGGACATCAAGCTCGAGGGCATGCTCTACGGGGCGATCCTCCGCAGCCCCCACGCCCACGCCCGCGTCCGGCGCATCGACACCTCGAAGGCCGAGGCGCTCCCCGGCGTGTTCGCGGTCGCCACGAACGCGGACTTCCCGCGCGTGGAGAGCGGCAGCCTGAACATCGGTGAGGGCACGGCCAACCCTGTGTGGCTCATCGACAACCTGCTCGCGGGCGAGAAGGTGCTGTACCACGGGCACGCCGTGGCGGCCGTCGCCGCCGTCGACCAGCACGTCGCCGAGGATGCGCTCCAGCTGATCGACGTGGAGTACGAGGTGCTCCCCGCGGTCGTGGACGTGCGCGAGGCCATGCTGGACACCGCGCCGATCCTGCACGACGACCTGCGCACCGCCGTCCGCGCCGCGGGCGTCCCGGCCGCACCCGACCGCCCGACGAACATCGCGCTGCACATGCGCCTGGAGAAGGGCGACCTGGAGGCCGGCTTCGCCGACGCCGACGTGGTCATCGAGCGCGAGTACGAGACGTCGATGTTCCACCAGGGGTACATCGAGCCGCAGAACGGGTCGGCGTGGTGGGACCAGGACGACAACATCACGATCTGGACCAGCGTCCAGGGCTCGTTCAACACCCGCGACCAGCTGGCGGCCGTGCTGAAGGTGGACCCCTCCCGCATCAAGGTCGTGCCGATGGAGATCGGCGGCGGCTTTGGCGGCAAGAACCCGATCTACCTCGAGCCGGTCGCGGCCATCCTGTCCCGCAAGTCGAAGCGCCCCGTGAAGATGTGGATGTCGCGTGACGCGGTCTTCCTCGCCACGGGACCGACCTCCGCAACGTACAGCCGCGTGAAGATCGGCGCGAAGCGTGACGGCACGTTCACCGCCGCCAGCGCATACCTCGCGTTCGAGGCGGGCGCGTACCCGGGGTCGCCCGTGGGCGCGGGCGCGCAGTGCGCCTTCGCGCCGTACAGCATCCCGAACCAGACAGTGGACGGCTTCGACGTGGTGGTGAACGGCCCGAAGACGGCCGCCTACCGCGCCCCGGGCGCACCCGCCGCGGCGTACGCGGTCGAGGCCACGATCAACGAGCTCGCCGAGATGCTGCAGATGGACCCCATGGACGTCCGTCTCAAGAACGCCTCGCGCGAGGGCACCACGAACGCCGTGGGCGCCCCCTGGCCGACGATCGGCGCCGAGGCGGTGATGCAGGCGGTGAAGAACCACCCGCACTACACCTCCGAGCTCCAGGGCGAGGATGTGGGCCGCGGCGTGGCCCTTGGCTTCTGGTTCAACGGCGGCATGGAGTCCTCTGGCACTGCCTCGGTGCAGGCGGACGGCCGCGTCAGCCTGATTCTCGGCACCGTCGACATCGGCGGCTCACGCGCCTCGATGGCGATGCAGCTGGCCGAGGTCCTCGGCCTGACGATGGACGACGTCAACCCGCACGTCGTGGACAGCGACTCCGTCGGCTACAACGCGACCACCGGCGGCAGCCGCGTCACGTTCCAGGGCGGCTGGGTCATGCACGACCTGGGCATGGCGATCCGCCAGCAGATGCAGGCGCGCGCCGCGGCCATGTGGGACGTCTCCCCGGACGACGTCGAGTACCACGACGGCTACATCGCCGGCCCGAACGAGGTGAGCGGAACGCCGCGTCGTCTCTCCTTCAAGGAGATGGCGGCGAAGCTCCCGGCCACCGGCGGGCTGATCACGGTCTCCGCAACCTCGCGCCGGAACACGCAGGGCCCGGCGTTCGCGGGGCACATCGTGGACCTCAAGGTCGATCGCGAGACCGGCAAGGTGCAGATCCTCCGCTACACCGCGGTCCAGGACGTGGGCACCGCCATCCACCCCTCGTACGTCGAGGGGCAGATCCAGGGCGGCGCCGTCCAGGGCATCGGCATGGCGCTGAGCGAGGAATACGTCTACGACGATCAGGGTCACCTGCGGAACGCGTCTTTCCTCGACTACCGCATGCCGGTAGCGAACGACCTGCCGATGATCGACGTCCAGATGGTGGAAGTGCCGAACCCCGGTCACCCGTTCGGTGTGCGGGGCGTGGGCGAGGTGCCGATCGTGCCGCCGCAGGCGGCGATCCGGAACGCGTTGAAGGACGCGATCGGCGTCAACTTCTACCGCACGCCCGTCAGCCCGCGAGTGATCCTCGACGAGCTGCTGCCCAAGGACTGAGGTCCGCGTGGCCGTCGTGCACATCCCGGCCCACTGGCGCGACCGCACCGGCGGTCGCGCCACGGTCGAGGTGCAGGGGCGCAACCTGCGCGAGGTCATCAACAGCCTCGACGCCGCGTGCCCTGGGATGAAGGCGCTGATCACGGACGAGTCCGGCGACGTGCGCGGTGAGATCGCGATCGCGATCAACTCCGAGATCACCGAGAGCGGCATGCTGGAGCCCGTGCCGGAGGGCGCCGAGGTCTTCCTGGTCCCGGCCATCGGCGGTGGTGCGCAACTGGAAAGCGCGCGGCCCGGGTAGCGGCGCCGCGCGCGAACGCAGGCGCCCTGGGATGCTCACGCCGTCACGGCGAGGGCGAGCGAGATCAGCGCGGCAAGGGCCCACTGCCAGAAGTTCACCCCGTCCAGCATCGCCTCCGGCCCTTCTCGTCGCCCCGCACTCCTGTCTTCAGTGAACGCCGGTGCGGGCGCGATCGTTCCCTGCCGAGCATTTCGGGTCGGTCGTCCGGGCTTGCCTCGCCGGAGGCGCGCGGCGTATGCTCGAACCAGTGGAGAACATTTGAACTGTTCACTGGCGTGTGCCGGTGAGCGGAGCGCGAACATGCCGCAATCGCAGCCAGACGCCTCCCGGCACTCCCGGGCCACCTCGCGCCGTGACCTGCTGCGGTTCGACTTCCACCGCGACCCCGAGCAGCTCTCAGGCGCGCTCCAGGCGCTGCTGGACCGCTCCGGCGTGCCCGCCGAGGAGCGTATCCGCGTGCTGGGCGGTGCGCTCGTGCTCGAGGCCCTGCGCCCGTACTGGAGCGACAGCAGGACACCCGCCGAGGCGCACGCTCTGCTCCGCCGCGACGATCCCGAGCTGGCCGACGCCATCGAGGCGATCGCGCCGATGCTGCTGGGGCGCGCGCAGGCGGAAGCGGACGCGCGAGCCGCCCTCGCGGCCGTCGCGGCGCTCCTGAGCCGCCAGTAGCCGCCCCGGCACCGGCGGATCCCCGCACTCGCCCTTCGCCGGACCGCTGCCAGCGCCATCCCCCTGTCGGAGAGCCGCCCGTGCCCCGGCATATACTGATCAGACGGTGAAAAGGCACCAGGCGCCCCCTGTGAGGCGCCCGTGAGCCCGGCGGCTGGGAAGGCGCGCGAACATGGCACGGGCAATCTGGCGCGGCGCGATCTCCTTCGGGATGGTCAGCATCCCGGTGAAGCTGTACACGGCGACCGAGAGCAAGGACGTGGCCTTCCGCCAACTGGTGGCCGAGGACCTGAAGCCCCTCAAGCAGCTTCGCTGGTCGCCCACCCTCGACCGCGAGGTCCAGTACGAGGAGCTGGTGAAGGGCTACGAGTACGCGAAGGACCAGTACGTCATCATCGACGACGAGGACTTCGAGCAGTTGCCGGTCCCCAGCAAGCACACCATCGCCATCACCGGGTTCGTCGACGCCCGCGAGATCGACCCGGTCTACTACGAGAAGGCCTATCAGCTGGATCCGGACGAGGTGGGCGTACGGCCCTTCGCCCTGCTGCTGCAGGCCATGGAGCAGAAAGGGCTGGTTGGCATCGGCAAGCTGGCCCTTCGCCAGAAGGAGCACCTGGTCGTGCTCCGCCCGGCCGAGGGGCGCGTCATGCTCGAGACGCTCTTCTACCCCGACGAGGTGCGTCCCTTCGAGGGCATCGACGTGTCGGGCGTGCAGCTCGCCGAGCAGGAGCTCCAGATGGCCTTCGCGCTCGTCGACATGCTGCATGAGCCCTTCGACCCCACGAAGTACCACGACGAGTACCGCGACGCGCTGATGAGCATGATCAGCACCAAGTTGGAAGGTGGCGAAGTGGTCGCCGGCGAGGAGCAGGCCCCGGCGGCGCAGACCGTCGACCTCATGGCGGCGCTCCGCGCCAGCATCGAGGCGACGCAGGCGCGCAAGGCGGCGGCGACACCGCCACCGGCGGGTGCCGGGGACGGCCAGGACGAGGCGCCGGCGGCGGCCACGAAGCGCGCTCCACGCAAGAAGAAGGCGGCGGCGGGCTAGCCGGCCCCCTCCTCGCGCCGCCCGCCCCACCGCGGGCCTACCGCCACCTCGATGCCCCGTTCACGCACTCCCGACCGCTCTGGCCCGTCCGAGAATCCGGGCGGGAACAGCGTGGGCGCGCCGTCCTCCGGTTCCCCCGGCACTCCGGAGCCCTCCAGCACCCCTGACGCCCCCCTCGCGCGGTACAGGGGGATGCGAGACTTCGCGCGCACGCCGGAGCCCCCCGCCTCACCGCCCGCCGACCACGCCCCGGCGCACAACGCCGAGCCGCTCACGTTCGTCGTACAGAAGCACCGCGCGACCCGACTGCACTTCGACCTCCGCTTCGAGGTGAACGGCGTCATGCCCTCCTTCCCGGTCCCGCGCGGCCCCTGCACCGATCCCGCCGAGCGCCGCCTCGCCGTGCAGACCGAGGATCACCCGCTGGACTACGCCACCTTCGAGGGGCTGATCCCGAAGGGCCAGTACGGCGCCGGCGAGGTCATCGTCTGGGATCGCGGCACGTACTCCCCGGACGAGCACGATCACGAGCACGGGGCGCTGGTCTTCGAGGATCGCGTGGAGGCGAGCCGTCGCATGGCCGCGGGGATCGCGGCAGGCAAGATCTCCGTGACGCTGCGCGGCGAGCGGATGAAGGGCTCCTGGTCGCTCGTGAAGACCACGCAGGCCCCGGACTCGTGGCTGCTGCTGAAGCACCGCGACGAGGCGGCCAACGGGCGCGATCTCACCGCCGTATACGACAGCTCGGTGATCTCCGGGCTGACGATCGCCGACCTGCAGGCCGGACGCCGCCCCGCCGCGCTCCCCACGCCCGCGCCGCTGCTCGCCTCGGACGTGCCGCGCGCCCGCCGCGCCGCGATGCCCGCGAACGTCGAGCCGATGCAGGCCACGCTGACGCAGCACCCCTTCGCGCACGACGACTGGACGTTCGAGCCGAAGCTGGACGGCGTGCGTGCCATCGCCCGGCTCGAACGCGGCGTCGTGCGCCTGAGCTCGCGGCGCGGCAACGAGATGACGGCCCAGTACCCGGCGATCGCGGCGGCGATCGGACGCCAGCCCGCGAACACGATGATCCTCGACGGCGAGATCGTGGCGTTCGATGAGAGCGGCGCGCCCTCCTTCGAGCGCCTCCAGCCGCGCATCAACCTGACGAACACCACGGAGATCCGCCAGGCCGACCGCGACATCCCCGTCGTCTTCTACGCCTTCGACCTGCTCTACCTCGACGGCGTCGACCTGCGCCGGGCGCCGCTGGAGGAGCGCCGCGCGCTCCTCCGCCGCACGCTGATGCCCACGCCATCGCTGCGCATCGTCGAGCCGTTCGAGGTAGACGGCCTCACGGCGTACGAGGCGGCCACGTCGATCGGGCTGGAGGGGCTCGTGGCGAAGCGGCGCGGCTCCGCGTACGAGAGCGGGAAGCGATCGCCGAGCTGGCTGAAGGTGAAGGCGCGCACCTCGGACGACTTCGTGGTCGTCGGGTACACCAGCGGGCTGAACTCCCGCGCGTCGACCTTCGGCGCGCTGGCGATCGCGACGCGCGACGAGTCCGGAACGATGGTGTCAGCGGGCCGCGTGGGCAGCGGATTCGACGAGGCGACGCTGCGCTCGCTCCTCGACCGCCTGCGTGCGCTGCACACCGACACCCCGCCGTTCGCCGCGACCCCGGAGCAGGCGGCGGGCGTGACGTGGGTGCGGCCGGAGATCGTGGTGGAGGTGGAGTACGCCCAGGTGACGGCCGACGGCTACCTGCGCGCCCCGGTCTTCCTGCACCTGCGGGACGACAAGTCCCCGGCCGAGGTGCGCCGCGCCGCCACCGTCGCCGCGCCCGCACCTGCCACCGCCGCACCCGCCCCCCCGGCGAGCGACGCCCGGTCCGGCATGACCACACGCCCCGCGCCACCGGCACCACCGGCACCACCGGCACCACCGGCGCCGTTCGTGCCCCGCGACCTCGACGAGCAGATCGCGTCGGTGATCGAGCAGGTGGAGACCGCGCGCCGGCAGGCGACCGTCGAGGTCGCGGGCGCGCGCATCGCGGTCACCAACCTCGACAAGGTGATGTGGCCCGCGGTCGAGGGCCAGCGGGCTCTGACCAAGCGCGACCTGCTGATCTACTACGCGCGCATGGCGCCGTACCTGCTCCCGCAGCTCCGCGACCGCCCGCTGACCATGACGCGCTACCCCAACGGCATCGACGCCGCGTTCTTCTACCAGAAGCACGTCGAGGCGCTGCCCGGCGACTTCGTGCAGACTGTGCGCGTGTTCATGGACAGCCGCGACCACGATGCGATCCTGGTGAACAACCTGCCCACGCTCGTGTGGCTCGCGCAGGTCGCCGACCTCGCGCTGCACACCAGCCTCGCGCGGGCGAACACGCAGCCGGACGCGCCGCACCTGTCCACCACGTACAGCGGCTCGAGGGAGCAGATCGAGCGCTCGCTCCTCAACTACCCCGACTTCGTGCTCTTCGACCTCGACCCGTACATCTATCGCGGCGACGAAGCGCACGGCGCGGAGCCCGAGCTGAACCGCCACGCCTTCGAGCAGACGGCACAGGTCGCGCGCTGGCTGAGGGAGCTCCTGGACGCGGCGGGGATGTCCTCCTTCGTGAAGACCTCGGGCGCGACCGGGCTGCACATCTTCGTCCCGGTGCTGCGGCAGTACGACTACGACACGATCCGCGAGGTGGCCCAGACCATGGGCGGCTTCCTGGTGCGCGCCCACCCGCGCGAGGTGACCACGGAGTGGAGCGTGGAGAAACGGGCCGGCAAGGTCTTCTTCGACGCCAACCAGAACGCGCGCATCAAGAACCTCGCGTGCGCCTACTCGCCACGGGCGAAGCCGGGCGCGCCCGTCTCGATGCCCCTGCGCTGGGACGAGCTCGATCGCATCTTCCCCACGGACTTCACGCTGCTGAACGCGCACGAGCGCGTGGCGCGGGTGGGCGACCTGT
The DNA here is from genome assembly GCA_041674525.1 of Dehalococcoidia bacterium. Lineage (GTDB taxonomy): Bacteria > Chloroflexota > Dehalococcoidia > UBA2979 > UBA2979 > SHYQ01. Next base: position 11,653 of record JBAYVN010000014.1, read on the forward strand.
GGGCGCACATCCTGGATGCCAAGCACGATCTGTCGGCGCTGCTGGGCCCGGTGAGCCCCGGCGCGGGCTAACGCTCGCCGCGCGCGCCCTCGCGACGGATCGCGTTCACCACCGCGAGCGCATCCGCGATCGGCGCGACGTCATGCACGCGCACCACGTGCACACCCGCGGAGGCGGCGAGGACGTTGAAGGCGATCGTTGCCTCCAGCAGGCCGGGTGCGTCCTGCCGGTCGCCGCGGCCCATGAACTCGGCGAGGAAGCCCTTGTGCGAGGCCGAGATCAGCACGGGGTAGCCCTCGGCGACGAGCGCCGGCAGCCCGCGCAGCAGCGCCGCGTTGTCTGCCGCCGACTTCCCGAACGCGAACCCGGGATCCAGCCACGGCATGACCCCCGCCGTGCGGAGCTCTGCCGCGCGGGCCAGCAGGAAGTCGTGCACCTCGGCGTTCACGTCGTCGTAGACCTGGCTCACATCGCGGTGGTGCTTGGGGCGGCCGCGCATGTGCATGACGCAGCCGGGGAGGCCGAACTCGGTGGCGACCGCGCTCATGGCGGGGTCCGTGAACCCCAAGACGTCGTTCAGCAGGTGCACGCCGACCTGCGCAGCCGCGCGCGCCACCGAGGGCGTCCACGTATCCACCGAAACCAGCAGCCCCTCGGCGACCGCCGCCTCGATCACCGGGATAACACGCGCCGCCTCCTCGTCGGGGTGGAGGTCGCGGCCGTACGAGCGCGTGGAGTGCGCACCGATGTCGATGATGTCCGCGCCCTCTTCGGCGAGCGCGAGCGCGCGCACCCGCGCCTGGTCCACGGGGACACGGGAGAAGGCGACGGGCGAATCGTCGGAGACGTTGAGGATGCCCATGATCGCCGTGCGGTCGGTGACGTCCAGCACGCGGTCACGAAGGTGGAGCAGCACGTCTGTCCTTGCCGTTGCCCGATCCAGTGTAGAGGCCGGGCGGCGCCGGGGAGGCGAACATGCGAGCAGGCGCGCCCGAGATTGCGGGCGAGCCGGTGCGCCCTCTACGCTTCCCCTCCAGCCCGGCGCGACGCCGGGAACGTGAGAGGCGCGACATGACCACCGAGGCCACCCCGCCGCTGGCGGTGGACGGCGGCGCCCCGCTGCGCGCCGGGCCGTACCCCCCGGCGCCGGTCTTCGCACCGGCCGCGGACGCCGATCCCGTGCGCGCGCTGGAGGCGGAGTTCGCCGCGCTCCTCGGCGTCACCCGCGAGGGCTCCGGCGCCGGCGTGCTGGCCTACGGTTCGCACGAGGCGGCCTATGCGGCGGCGATGGCCGTGGCGGGCGTCACCGGCGGCGAGGTGGTCGTCCCCGCGCTCCTCGGCCGCCCGCTGGCGACCGCGGCCGCAGCCGCCGGGGCGCTCGTGGTCCCGGCCGAGGTGGAGACGGACATCGCCGCCCTGTCCGCGCGAGGACTGGCGCGCGCGGTCTCGGAGCAAACGACCGCCGTGGGCGTGGCGCACGCCTTCGGCCACCCGGCGGCGATGACGGAGATCCTCGCGGTCGCGGCGGAGCGCGGCGTGCCGGTGATCGAGGACGCCTCGGACGCCGTGGGCGCCGCCTATCGCGGGCGCCCCGCGGGCACGCTGGGCGTGGCGGCGGTGTTCGCGCTGGGCGAGGGGCACGTCCTGTCGGCGGGGGCGCCGGGGCTGCCTGCGGGCTTGGCGCTGCTGGTGGTCCCGGACCCCGCGCGCGCCGAGGTGGCCCGGCGCGCCCTCGATGTGGCCGGCGCGCTGGACGCCGCCCGCGCGGCGGTGGCGCTCGCGGAGCTGCGCGCGCTCCCGGCATCGCTGGAGGTGCGCCGGCAGCTGGCGTGGGAGCTGACGTTCAACCTGCGCGGTATGCGCGCCGTGGTCGGCATGCCGCACAGCCGCTGGGTGCACCACGCGTACGACCGTTACGTGGTGCGGCTGCGCGGGCTCCTCTGGAAGCGCCCGCTGGAGGAGACGCTGGCGGCGATCCGCGCCGAGGGCGTGCCGTGCGAGGCAGCGTGCGGCGCGCCGCTGCACCTCGATCCGGAGGTGCGCGCGGCGCTCGGGGACGACGAGCGGCTGGCGGTCGCGCACTTCGCGGCGTCGGAGCGGCTGCCGAGCGAGTTGATCGCCATCCCGCTGCACGCGAACCTCACATCGAAGGACATGGACGACGTGGCGCAGGTGCTGCGCAAGATCGAACGGTGGAGCACATGAGCGAACCAACGCCCGGGGCGCAGGCGGTCCTCGTCGCCATCGACTTCACACCCGCCGAGGTGCGGCTGGCGCTGGCGCAAGTCAACGGGGAGCTGATCCTGCGCGAGACGTACCCGCTGCCGCCGCTGGCCGACGAGGCGGCGTGGGCCTGGGAGATCGGCGGACGCGTCTCCACGCTCTTCGCGCACGAGGGGCAGAAGCGCTGGGCCGTGGGCATTGCCGTGGCCTGCCCGGGCGACGTGGACGAGGCGACCGGGAAGATGACGCGCTGCCCGGGCCGCCCGGAGTGGGACGGGCTGGCGGTGGTGGACGCCCTGCGCCGCCACATCGACGCACCGATCGTCGCGCTGGACCGCACGCACGCCGCGCTGCGCGGCGAGTCCGAGCACGGCGCGGCCACCGACGCCGCCGACGCGATCTACGTGTCGCTGGCGGGCACCCCCGCCGCCGCGGTGAAGACCTCGGGCCGCATCGTCAGCGGCGCGCGCGGCGGAGCGGGAACGCTGCCCGACTTCCCGGTGCTGGACCCGGACGCGCCCCTCGAGGAGGAGACCGTCGAGGAGATCGCGGGGCTGCTGTCGGACCTCGCGGCGTTCCTGGACCCGGCGGTGCTGATCCTGGAGGGCACCGACGCCCACCTGGAGACGCTGGTCCCCGCCGTGCAGCGCGCCGTCAACGCGGTGGCGCCGGGCCCGAAGGTGGTCGCGGGGGCCATCGGCGAGAACGCGGCACTGCTGGGCGCGCTGGGCGCTGCGGCGATCGTGGCGTACGAGGGGGAGCGTTCCGCGTGACGAGCCCCGAGGGCCGCAACGATCGCGCCGCGCCGATCCGCATGCAGTTCCGTCGCGCGGACGCGGGGACGCTGCTCGGCGCGCTGGCGTGGGTGCTCGGCGCGATGCAGATCATGCGCGACCGCGGCCACGCCGAGGGCGACGAGGAGTTCCACGAGCTCTACGACAGCATCGCGCCGAAGGTCGATCGCCTCATCGAGCAGCTCAACGAGGCGCGCCGCTCGACGATGACGCAACCGCAGTTCGAGGAGCCGATCGAGGCGGCCTACGCCGAGGTCCGCGCCGCCTTCGAGGCGTGGATCCAGCTCACCGCCACCGACACCCTGGCCGCCACGGTCGCGTCCCGCGTCGAGGCCAGCGCCGAGGGGACCGCACCGCCGCCCGACGGGGACGGCGGCACCGATGACGCGTAGCGCGCCGTGACCGCGGACGCCGGCCCCTCGGCCCACGTGCGCGACATCGTGCTGCTGCTGCCGCTGTACCGCTTCGACGGCCCGCCGCGCATCGAGATCGCCGAGGGGCTCGCCATCGTCGAGGCGCGCGACGCCCGGTGGCCCGCGACGCACGCCGTGCGCCGCACGCTGCGCCTGCCGGTGGCGCCCGGCGGAGGCGCGCCGCGCCCGGAAGATGCGGCCGCGTACACCGCCGCGCGCGAGGACCTCTGGATCGTCATGCGCGCCCTGCACGCGGTCGCGCTGGGGCGCTGCTACGGCGAGCGGGTCGTGCAGGACGCCGGTAGCGCGTCGCAGCACGGCTGGCGCATGCCCGTACTCCCCTCGTTGGACGGCGGGGCGCTGGACGGGCATGCGCTGGAGCGCCCGGGCAGCGTCGATGTCATCCGCTGGTGCCTCGAGGAGCCCGCGCGGCGCCTCCTGCGCGTCCCGCTGCGGCGGCTGCACTCCGCGCTCCGGCGATCAAGCGACGAGGCGCGGCTGGTTGACCTGCTGTCGGGGCTGGAGTCGATGCTGCTGCCGCACTTCGACGCCGATCTCGCGCTGCGCTTCGCGGTCCGCGGGTCCAGCCTGCTCGGCGCGAACCTCGACGAGCGCCAGCAGATCTTCCTGCGGCTGCGCACCGCCAGCCGCGAGCGCGACCGCGTGCTGCGCCACGAGGACGACGCGATCACCACCCCCCTCGAGGCCCTCACGGACGACCTCCGCCGCTGCATCCGCATCTGCGCCGAGCGCATGGCACTGACGCACGAACCGCTGACGGCGTACATCACGGGGCTGGAGACGGAGTTGATGCTCTAGGTGGGAGCGGATACCGTCGCAGGGCGCGCGCTGCCCTCGACGCGCGGATCCAGATCGCCGCCACCGACACCCTCGCCGCCACGGTCGCGAACCGCATCGAAGCGACTGCGGTGGAGGGGGAGATAGGGCCGGAGGGTCGAGAGACGACGGCAAAGTAGGCTGGACGCCCCCCCGGTGAGGACGTTCGTTCGAAATGAGGGGAGGCCGCCTTGACCCAAGTCGAAACGGTGGCGCTTTGGATCTCAATCATCGGCGGAACCGCGGGAGTGGCACTGTCGATCTTCGCCATCATCTTCGCTATCTGAGTTAACGACCGCGCGGATCGGATCAACACGGCAACGATCCAGTCGCTGCAACGCATTGACCAGAACGTCACGAACTTGTCCGTGCAGACGCAGGACCTTATTCGCGCCGCATGGGAGAAGATGCTCGCCAACGTCGGAGCTCCTGAAGTTCCGTCCCCCGCCAATGACGTTACCGCGATCGCATCGGGGATCGTGGCCGAGGTCCGCGCGGACCTTCAGGCGGACGCGAACCGCGAAGGTCCCGCAGCAATTGCCGCGCTCGCGGAACGGCTCGAGAGACTCTCTGACTCAGTGCAAGGGGCCCTGAACGCCGCACAGTCGTCCGGGGACATCTCGGTCGACGCGATGAAGGAGGCCTTGGAACTGCTCTCCGCTCCGGCTCAAGCGATCGCTCAAGTAATCGCCGGAGGGGGACATCTGACCTCGCGCGAGTACCTCTTACTCACCGACGCCACCGAGACGAGCGACGCACTAGGTGAACTGCGTCGCGAGGGACTACTGGTGCCACTCGCTGGTTATCAGGCCGACGGCACTGAGGACCCGACGCCCGTCTACTACTTCCCGCCAGGGATGAGTGATTCACTTCAGGTGGCTGCCCTCCTGAACCGCGCCCCCTTCGGAGATCTCCTAGAAGTCCGGCGCAAGTTAAGAGAGGTCGGCTACATCGAGCGGACCCGCGCGTTTCAGGACGAGATGGACGGTACGTAGCGACGTCCAGCGTACGCGCGTTGCCGCCGCAGCGTGCCGCGCGTCTTGATGCGCGCCCCCTAATACCCCCGGTACTTCGTAGCCAGCGGCAGGCGGCGGTCGCGGCCGAAGGCGCGGGGGGTGATCTTCACGCAGGGGGCGGACTGGCGGCGCTTGTACTCGTTGCGGTTCACCATGTCGATGACACGCTTCGCCGTCGCCTCGTCGTGGCCGAGGGCGACGATCGCTTCCAGCGACAGGTCGTCCTCCACGTAGGCCTCGATGATCGGGTCGAGCACCTCGTACGGCGGGAGAGAGTCGGTGTCGAGCTGCCCGGCGCGCAGCTCCGCCGAGGGGGGCTTGTCGATCGAGCTCTGCGGGATCACCTCGGACACCGTGTTGCGGTACCGCGCGAGCTTCCAGACCAGGGTCTTCGGGACGTCCTTGATCACCGCGAAGCCGCCCACCATGTCGCCGTACAGCGTGGCATAGCCGCAGGCGTACTCCGACTTGTTGCCGGTGGTCAGCACCATCGACCGCGGAGCGTGGTTGGAGAGTGCCATCACCAGCAGCCCGCGGATGCGCGACTGCACGTTCTCGCCCGCGGTGCCCCAGTCCCCGGCGGCGGGCCCCCCCGCGCCGAGCTCCGGCGCGAGGGTGTCCAGCGCGGCGGCGTGCATCGCCTCGATGGGCATCGAGATCGTGCGGATGCCCAGCCGCTGCGCCAGGTCCACGGCGTCCGCCACGGAGCCCTCGGACGAGTAGCGCGAGGGCAACGACACCCCGGTGACGTGCTCCGCACCGAGCGCGTCGACAGCGATCGCCCCGACGATCGCAGAGTCGATGCCCCCCGACAGAGCCACGTACACGTGCTCGAAGCCGCTCTTCCGCACGTAGTCGCGCGTCCCGATCACCAGCGCGTCGTACGTCTCCGCCAGCGCGTCGGGGGGCTCGGTGCCCCGCATCGCGAGCGCCGGGCGCGACGCATCCGCGGGCTCCTCGGAGACCCACACCTCCTCGGCGAAGGCGTGCGAACCGGCCTCGCGCATGCGGCGCAGCCGGGAGTCGTGGAGCTGGCGCTGCACGATCGCCTCGATCGGGATGTCCACGACGACGAGGTCCTCCTGCATCGAGGCCCCGCGCGCCATCACCGCCCCGGTGGCGTCGAACACCAGCGAGTTGCCGTCGAAGACCAGCTCGTCCTGCCCGCCCACCTGGTTCACGTACGCCAGCGCCACGGTGTTGTCCGCCGCGCGCGTCGCCAGCATGCGCTCGCGGTCGCGCGTCTTGCCGGCGTAGAACGGCGAGGCGTTGATGTTCACGATCACGCGCGCCCCGGCGACTGCCTCGTCGCTGATCGGGCCGGCGGGATACCACGCGTCCTCGCAGACCGTGATCCCGACCTGCACGCCCGCGATCGTCACCACCAGCGGCGTGTCGCCGGGGTGGAAGTAGCGGTCCTCGTCGAACACGCCGTAGTTCGGCAGGTGCTGCTTGTGGTACATCGCCACGATGTCGCCGTCCTCGATCACGGCGGCGGCGTTGTACAGGTGCCGGTCGAACTCCACGCAGCCCACGATCAGCGCCGGGAGCCCCCGCGCCTCCTCGGCGAGGCGCTCCAGGCTCTCCTGCGCCGCCTCGATGAACGAGGAGCGGAGGAGCTGGTCCTCCGGGGGGTACCCGGTGATCGCCATCTCGGGGAACGCCACCACGTCCGCGCCCTGCGCCGCCGCCCGGCGCGCCGCGTCCAGGATGCGCTCGCGGTTGCCATCGAGGTCGCCGACGGTGGTGTTGATCTGAGCGAGCGCGACGCGAAGGATGTGCAAGCGGCGACTCCCGGGCTGCCCGGCGCGGCACGCGCCTGGGATGTTCACACAGTAAGCGTACCGAATACGCAAACTCTCCAGCCTCGATGGTAGGAGCCCGCGCCTCGGGGCGTCAATCGGGACGAGCGGACCCCTGCGAGTGGCAATGCTAGATTGAACGCAGCCCGCCGCGCGCTCGCGTCGCGACGCCGGCGCGGGCCATGTCGCGTCAGGCGGTTCGGAATGCCGGCTCCCCGCACCCCTCGATGGCTGCTCGCGGCGGCGCTGCTCGTGGCCGTGCTGCTGTCGCTCGCGGCGGCGCCCCGCCCGGCGCTCGCGGACGCCGCGGAGCCGCCGAACGGGATGATCGTGTGGCTGCAGATCCGCACGCCGAAGACGGACGTGACGTGCACCGGGTTCATGGTCGGGCCGCACACCATTGCCACGGCGGCGCACTGCCTGTACAATCCGGAGTTCGGCGGCTGGGCGAGCAGCGCCTTCGTCACGCCGGGCATCGACGGCCTGAACGCGCCGTTCGGCACCGAGTGGGCCACCTCGTTCGACGTCAGCCCCTCGTGGGTCCAGACGCTGCGCCTGAACGCCGATTACGGCGTCATCACGCTCGGCTCGGACGCCCTGGGCACCGCCACCGGCTGGTTCGACGTCTCGACGCCGTCGGACTCGGAGCTGGGCACGGGCGTCTTCGCCTCGGCGGGGTACGGGACCAGCGGACAGTACGGCACGCTCTGGCGCATGCCCCGCCCGCAACTGCTGGCCGACTACGACGAGGACTTCCTCGCCTACAACTGGGGCACCACGACCGGTGAGAGCGGCGCGCCGATCTTCGATCCGGTCCCGGCAGGCCGCTACCGCGCCGTGGGCCTGATCAAGGGCGCGTTCACCTCGCCCGGGGAGCGCGCCGAGTTCGGCCTGCGCATGACCGCCGACATGGTGCGGTTCTACCGCGACCGGGCGAGCGGCCCCCCGGCCGCCCCGGTACAGCAGACGATCCCCACGCTGTTCACCGGAGCGGTGGGCGTCCCCGTGCGCATCAGCAGTCCCGTCACGCGCGCGAACACGCCCTCCGTGCTGCAGTCCTCCGCCGACCAGGTGACATGGACCACGGTCGCCGCCGCCAGCACGGACGCACGAGGCGTCGCGACGTACACCGTGACGCCGGCGGACACCCGCTACTACCGCGTGGTGGTGCAGGGCATCGGCACGGGCCGCGTGGGGCGAGGGTTCGTGACCCCCGCGCCGACCTCCGGTCCCGGCGGTGGCGGATTCGCCTCCGCCCCGGCGTACTCCTCGTCGCGCGTCGCGCTCGCGGTATTCCAGGGCGGCAGCGTCGAGGACCTCAACGTCGCGCTGGTGAACGCGGGCGCCCGGGCTGCGTGGGTGCAGAGCGCCGCCGGCGAATGGCGGCTGTACGTCGCCGGCGGCACGTTCGTGAACGATGCGTTCCTGGATGCGTTCCCCGCGGGCTTCGCGACGGCGACACCGATGACCCTGGTGGGCGCCTGAGCCCGGCCTCCCGGGTCGCTCTGGCGGGAGACCGGTCCCCGTAGCCGACGACGCTCCCCTGCGGCACACTGGGATCACCCACCTGGACGAATCGCACCAGAACCGGGCCCGCGTGCAACATCGTGCCCGCCCGATGTCTGCGGTGCGGCAGGCGCGCAGCCCGGAGGCGACCATGCTCAGCCCTGACCTGCTGCGCGCGACCACAGAGGGCGTCGTCACGGCACACGGCAGCATCCCCCCGGGGATGCCGTGGTGGCAGGCGTGGAGCTTCGATCCCGCGCTGATCGTGCCCGTGGCGATCGTCGGCTGGTTCTACCTGCGCGGGCTGCGCCGCTGGGAGCACCGCAGCCGCGAGCACCCGTGGTGGCGCACCGCCCTCTTCGCCACGGGCCTCGGCATCTACGTGCTGTCGATGGAATCGCCGGTGGACCGCCTGGGCGCGCACCACTTCTCGATGCACATGGTGCAGCACGAGCTGGTGATGACGTACGCCGTCCCGCTGATGCTCCTCGGCGCCCCGACCACGCCGCTGCTGCGGGGGATGCCGGGGTGGATGCGCCAGGGCATCGTGCGTCCGCTGGCCGGCCGCGCGGCGACGAGGTGGGCGTACCGCGCGCTGACCCATCCGGCGGTCACGATCTTCCTGATGACGGTGGTGGTCTGGTCGTGGCACCTGGTTCCCGGGTGGTGGGAGGCGTCCCTGGCCGATCAGAAGGTGCATGACGTGCAGCACGTCTCGTTCACGCTGGTGAGCTTGCTCTTCTGGTGGAACGTGATCGATCCGAAGCCTCTGCACTCTCGGATCGCGCACCTGCCGCGCGTGCTGTACATCTTCGCGGGCACGATTCCGAAGCACGTGCTGGCGGCGATGCTCACCTTCGCCCCGCACACATTCTACCCGACGTACGAGACGGTGCGGCGCGTCCTGCCCATCGACCCCGCGTCCGATCAGCAGCTCGCGGGCGTGATCATGTGGGTGCCCAGCGAGGCGATCACGCTGATCGCCATGGCCATCGTCTTCTTCACATGGCTGCGCATCGGCGAGCGCCGCCAGCGGCGCGCCGACGCCGAGCGCTACGGGAGCCCGGCGCTCTAGCGGCGCGGCGAGTCACCAGGCACCTCGAACCGTGCACGCGCGTCACGTCGTGACACGGCGAGGCCCGGCGGTGAGCCGGGCCCCGCGTGGCGTGCGTGGCGTGCGTGGCGTGCGTGGCGTGCGTGGTGTGCGCTTTGTGCCGGGCGTGCGACCGCGGGGCTAGCGAGCGGGAGTCGTCCCCGGTGCAGGCGCCGCAGGCGCCGCGGCCGGCTCCGTGACGCTCGTCTTGCCGCCGCCGACCACGTCCGTGCCGTCGTTCCAGAAGATGGCGCTCAGAGTGATGATGATCCCCGCCCCCAGCACCAGGCCGAACGCGAAGAGCCGCGTCAGCAGTCCGTGCTCGAAGCGCAGATGCATGAACATCGCCACCACGACGGCGAACTTGAACGCGGAGAGCACCAGCAGCACCGGGACCAACGTGCCGCCGAGGATGTGCGCGTTGTAGGACGCCCAGAGCTCCACGGCGGTCACCACCGTGAGCACGAGGCCGATCATCACGTATTCGCGGATCGTGGTGGGCGGGTGCTCGTCGTGCGCGCCGGAGTGGGCCGGGCCGGATGCCGCGACGTGTGCCTCGTTGCTCATGGGACCTCCGATCGGGTCGGGCCGGGTCAGTTGTTCGGGATCAGGTACACGATCGTGAAGATCACGATCCAGACGATGTCGACGAAGTGCCAGTACAGCCCGGCGATGTCCACGTGCAGCGCGCGCTCACGCCCGAGGCCAGTTCGGCGGTTGGCGGCGAGCAGCAACGACAGAAGGTAGAGCACGCCGACGAACACGTGCGTTCCGTGGAAGCCCGTCAGCACGAAGAACGTGGTGCCGAACTGGTTGGTGGTCAGCCCCAACCCCTCGTGCACGAATGAGGCGAACTCGTAGGCCTGGAAGCCGAGGAAGCCGAGCCCGAGCACGATCGTGGCGAGCAGCATCGCCTTCATCATGCCGAGGCGCCCGTGCTGCGCGCCGTATACCGCCAGCACCATGGTCAGCGAGCTCATCAGCAGGACGAACGTGCTGGCGGAGGTCACCGGGATGTTGAGGATCTCCGCCGGCGTCGGTCCCGAGATCGAGTCGCCCTTGAAGATGAGGTACGTGGAAATCAGACTGCCGAAGAAGAGACACTCCGATGCGAGGAAGATCCACATCAGCACCTTCCGGCTGTCGATGCCGGTGGAGGTGGGGTGCTGGGTCTCGTGCGTGGCTGCTGCCATCTCTACGCTCCTGCTCGCGGCTGTGCGCGGTTCCTTGAACGCTGCCGGCTAATCGGTGGGCTCCAGCGCCCAGCCCCACACCCCGAAGATCGCCGTCGCGACGCCGAGCGCGGCCACGGCGAGGTGCGACATGGCGCCGATCGCCAGCAACAGCACGCCCAGCCCGAGGATCAGCGGGTAGTAGGACGGCGGCGGCATGTGGATGTGCAGGTGCTCCGGCACGGGGGCCGGGGCGATGTTGTGGTCGCGCGCGTACCACAACGGGTCGCGGTCGCGGACATCCGGGATCACATCGAAGTCATGTGCCGGCGGCGGCGACGAGGTCGACCACTCCAGCGTCGCGCCGCCCCACGGGTCGTTCCCCGCATCGGCGGGGCGCCGCATGGTCTTCAGGAAGTTGATCACGAAGACGAGCACGCCAAGTGCGATCGTGTACGACCCGATGGTCGCGACCATGTTCCACTTGTCCCAGCCCAGGTCGGCGTCGTACGTGTAGATCCGTCGAGGCATCCCGGCGAGGCCCAGGAAGTGCATGGGGAAGAACGTCAGGTTCATGCCGATGAAGATCAGCCAGAAGCTGATCTTGCCCAGCGTCTCGTCCAGCAGGCGCCCGGTCATCTTCGGGAACCAGTAGTAGATACCAGCGAAGATGCCCATGATCGCGCCGCCGAAGAGCACGTAGTGCAGGTGCGCGACGACGAAGTATGAGTCCTGATGGTGCGTGTCCACGGGCGGCGAGGCGTGCATGACGCCCGAGATGCCGCCGATGGTGAACAGGGCGATGAACGCGACCGCGAAGTATGTCGCGGTGACGAAGCGGATGCTGCCGCCGTACATCGTCCCCAGCCAGTTGAAGATCTTGATGCCGGTCGGGATGCCGATCGCCATCGTGCTGGCGGAGAACACCACCTGCGGGACGGGGCCGAGGCCGGTGGTGAACATGTGGTGCGCCCAGACGCCGAAGCCGAGGAAGCCGATCGCCGCTCCCGCGAAGACGATCGCGGAGTAGCCGAACAGCGGCTTCCGGGACATCACCGGCAGCACCTCGGAGACGATGCCCATGGAGGGGAGGATGAGCACGTAGACCTCGGGGTGACCGAAGATCCAGAACAGGTGCTGCCACAGGATCGGGTCGCCGCCCGTGGACGGCGAGAAGAACGACGTGCCCCACACGCGGTCGAAGTAGAGCTGCAACAGCCCGACCGTCAGCACGGGCAGCGACAGGATGAGCAGGAACACCACGACCAGCGTCATCCAGATGAAGACGGGCAGCCGCATCATCGTCATGCCGGGGGCGCGCATGTTGATGATGGTGACGGCGAAGTTCAACGACGCGATCAGTGATGACAGGCCGAGCGTCAGCAGGCCGACGACGTAGAACGTCATCCCGGAGGTCTTCGCGTACTGGATGCCGCTGAGCGGCGCGTACCCGAACCACCCGCCGTCCGGCGCGCCGCCGATGATGAAGCTGCTGTTCAGCAGGAAGCCACCGGCCAGGAAGACCCACAGTGAGAGCGCGTTCAGCCGTGGGAAGGCCACGTCGCGCGCCCCGATCTGCAGCGGGATGAAGTAGTTAAAGAAACCGGCGCCCATGGGCATGATCGCCAGGAAGATCATGGTCAGGGCGTGCATCGTGAAGAACTGGTTGTAGCGCTCGGCGTCCAGCACGGTGCCGTTCGGCACGGCCAGCTGCGTGCGCACCGCCACCGCCTCCAGGCCGCCGAGGAGGAAGAACAGGAAGCCGGAGATGGCGTAGACGGTGCCGATGCGCTTGTGGTCGACGGTGGTCAGCCACGACCAGAGGCCGGAGCCCTCCTTCTCATGCGTGATCGCGCCGATCGCGGTGGCCATCTAACAACCTCCAACCACGCAGCGCCCCCGGTGGGGCCGTGCGTCTTGCATCGTGTCAGCGGCGGGGCGGGGCACCGTCACTTCAGCCCTTCGAGGTACGCGACGAGCTTGTCGAGCGCGTCCTTCGAGAGGGGCTGCCCCTTCAGGAACTCACCCATCACCGTGCCGGGCTTCACGCTATCGAGATCGGACAGCCAGCGGCGGAGGTTGTCCGGGTTGTTGTCCATGATCCCGGAGCCGAGCGTGGTGCGTGACGCGAAGTGCGTGAGGTCCGGGCCGATCTTCCCCACCGCAGCGGCCTGGCCCTGCACCGCGTGGCACCCGACACAGCCCGATGCGACAAACTGCTGCTCGCCCGCCTTCGCGAGGTCGGCGGTGGGTGCGGTGCGCGGCGCGGCGGTGGCCTTCGTCCACGCGTCGAAGTCGCCCTGCGTGCTGACGAAGACGCGGAAGCGCATGTTGGCGTGTGAGAGCCCGCAGAACTCGGCGCACTGTCCCAGGTACGGCTCCGGTCGCGCCTCGGTCGGGGTGAACCAGAGGTGGTTGTCGTGCCCGGGGACGTTGTCGGTCTTGCCCGAGAGCTGCGGCACCCAGAACGAGTGGATCACGTCCTTCGAGGTGAGGGTGATGGAGACCGGGCGGCCGACCGGGAGGTGCAGCTCGTTGGCGGTGGTGATGCCCTGCTCGGGGTACTGGAATTCCCACCACCACTGGTGGCCAATCGCGATCACCTTCAGCGCGTCGTCGGGAGCGGGCTTGCTCGTGGCGGCCATCGCGGAGAAGGTCGGCACCGAGATGGCGACGACGATCAGCACCGGGATCAGCGTCCAGATCACCTCCAGGCGGGAGTTCCCGTGGAACTGCCGGGCGAGCTGACCGGGGCGCTCGCGGTAGAGGATGCTGACCACCAGCGTCAGCACCATGATCGCGGCGAAGACGATGCCGGCGAGGATGAAGATCAGGCGGTAGACCCCGTGCACCAGCTCGGCGTTGTCGGACCGCGGGACCCACGTGGTCATCGGCTGTGCGATGGCGTCCACCGACTCGGCGAACGCGAGGTAGATGAGGCCCGTCAGCACGCCGACGACAACAACGGCGCCAACGGTCAGGATCAAGCGCCCGGTGCGAGTGCCACCCAATTCCGTCCTCCGTACACCAGGGCCAGACCACCGGCAGCGGGCGAGCAGAGCGTCCGTGACCGGAAGTCGTCGTGGGTATGTGGTGAGATTTCACTTGGGTAAATAGCACCAGAACTCGCGCTGGGTCAAGCATGAGGCTCACCCGGTTTAGCAATTTCGAGCGTTGAAACTGCTCCGCGGGCCTCGGGCGGCGGTCCGCGGGGACGCGCGAGTCGCTGGTTCCGATCGTTGATTGTGCGGCCCGATCACGCATAGCCTCGATGCAATGCAGATGAGCCGTGGGCGCGTGTTGGCCGCCGGTGTGGGAGTGGCGCTGGTCCTGGTGATCGGCATGCTGGCCTACGCCATGACCCGGGGTGTAGGCGCCACGCCGAGCGGGCGACGCGACGTCGGCGGACGCCAGATGGCCCCCTTCTCGCTCGCTCGCTTCGACGGCACGCCGTTCGTGCTCAACCAGCCCGCGCCGGGGCCGGTGTTCGTCTACTTCTGGGCCTCGTGGTGCGTCCCCTGCCAGGCAGAGGCGCCGGTGATCCAGAAGCTCTGGCCGGAGTACGAGAAGCGCGGGTACACTTTCGTCGGGGTGAACATCTGGGACGCGGAGAGCGACGCCCGGCGGTTCATCGACCAGCAGGGGCTCACGTTCCCCGTGGTGGCAGACGCCAACGGCCGCGTGTACGTAGACTACGGGGTGGAAGCACTGCCCGACTCGTATTTCCTGGAACCGGGATTGCGCGCCCGGATTCGCTACCAGGGAGCCCTGACCGAGCCGACGCTGCGGGAGCTGCTCGACGAGTTGGCGCGCCGCGGGGGAGCCTCATGACTGCGATCCTGACCAGCCGCCGCGCCCGCCTCGTCGCGCTGCTGGTCGTCGCCACGGCGGCGATCTCCGTGCTGGCGTTCCGCGCCGCGGGCTCCACCGCCTCCTACTACATCACGCCCGAGGAGTTCCTCCGCAACGAGCGCCTGCACGACCAGCGCGTCCGCGTGGCCGGCCGCGTCGTGGAGGGCTCGATCCAGGAGCAGGGCGGCCGCCCGATCGCCTTCGCGATCATGGGAGACGCCAACGACCGGGTACAGGTGGACTACCCGAAGGGCGTCATCCCCAACATGTTCGGCCCGTGGGCCCTCGTCATCGTCGAGGGCACGGGACGCGCGGACCGGCGCGTCCAGGCGGACTCGATCATCATCAAGCACGAGAACGAGTTCTACGCCGACAAGCCGCCGGACGGCTCGATCTCGTCGCATTTCGTGCCGGAAGCGACTCCCACCGCAACGCCCGCCCGCTAGCGGGCATGGAATGAGCCGCCCGTGAACGTGACCGCCACGCTGGGAGCCGCTGCGCTCCTGACGGCGCTCGCCACCTCGGCGGTCGCCATCGTTGCGGCGATCCTCGGGCACCGGCGGGGCAGCCGCCCCCTGCTGCTGGCGAGCCGCCGGGCGATCTACGCCACCGCGCTGCTCACCACGGCCGCCACCCTGGCGATGGCGTACGCGCTCGTCACCAACGACTTCGCGATCGCCCACGTCGCCTCGGTCTCGTCGAGAAACATGCAGCTGCCGATGAGGTGGGCATCGCTCTACAGCGGCCAGCCGGGCTCGCTGCTCTTCTGGACGTGGACGATGTCGCTGTTCATGGCGGCGTTTACGGCGATCACCGTCCCGCGCATCCCGTGGGGCGCGCCGCACGCGGTGGCCACCATGGGCGCGATCCTCGTGGGGTTCCTGGGGGCGCTGATCTTCCTCGCCTCGCCGTTCCGGTTGAGCCCGGTCACCCCGGCCGACGGGCAGGGCCTCAACCCGCTGCTGGTCGATCCCGGGATGCTGATCCACCCGCCGTTCCTGCTCATGGGCCTGGTGAGCACTTCGGTCCCGTTCGCCCTGGGCGTCGCCGCGCTGCTCTCCGGGCGCCTGGACGCGGCGTGGGTGCGCCACGCGCGAGCATGGGCGCTCGCCTCGTTCCTGATCTTGAGCATCGGCAATCTCCTCGGCGGCTGGTGGGCGTACACGGTGCTCGGCTGGGGCGGCTACTGGGGGTGGGACCCCGTGGAGAACTCCGCGATCCTGCCCCTGTTGCCGATGACCGCCTTCCTGCACACGCTCATCGTCCAGGAGCGTCGAGGGATGCTGAAGACGTGGAACCTGCTGCTGGTGCTGACCGCCTTCGCGCTGGCGGTGTTCGGGACGTTCAACGTGCGCTCCGGCCTGGTCGCATCGGTGCACTCCTTCGCGCAGTCGCAGGTGGGACCGTACTTCCTGGTGCTCGTCGGCGCGACGATCGTGGCCTCGGTCGGGCTGATCGTGTGGCGATTGCCCCGGCTGCACGCCGAGGCGGACCTCGACGCCCTGGCATCGCGCGAGACGGGGCTGATCCTCAACTCCTACGTGATGATCGCGCTGGGCCTGGTGATCCTCGGCGGCACGCTGTTCCCCGTGTTCTCGGAGCTGCTCCGCGGCGTGCGAGTGACCGTTGGGCCGCCGTTCTACAACGAGGTCACCGCGCCGCTCTTCGTGCTCATGCTGCTGCTGATCGTCGTGGGCACCGTCCTGCCGTGGCGGGGCGGGGCCGTGCAGCACCACGTCCGGCGCTTCCGCGTGCCGCTCGCGGTCGCGCTGGTCTCCTGGGTGGCGCTGGGAACACTCGGGATGCGGGTGCCGGCGGCGCTGGCGGCGACGGGGCTCTGCGTGACGATCGGGTACGTCACGCTGCGCGAGTACGTCGTCGCCGCGCGCGGGCTGCGGTCCGCGCGAGGATCCTCGTGGCCGGGCGCGCTCGCGGGCGTGTTCGGGCGCGATCCGCGGCGAACGGGCGGCTACCTGGTGCACCTCGGCGTCGCGATCATGGCCGTCGCGGTGATCGGCTCCACGGTCTACCAGCAGCAGACCCGCCACACCGTCTCCCCGGGCGAGACGTTCGAGGCCAGCGGGTACACGTTCCGCTACGAGGATCTCGTCGCGCGCCACCCCGGCGTCAACGGGATCGAGATCGAGGGCGTGACGCGGCTGCAGGTGACGCGCGACGGCCAGGAGGTGGCCACGCTGGAGCCCGGTCGCCGCTTCTTCACGAACTTCCCGGAGCAGCCGACCGCGATCGTGGCCGTCGACGCCACGCTCGCGCGCGACCTGTACGTGTTCACGCAGGGCTGGGACCAGACGCGCAGGGCGGAGATTCAGGTCTTCGTGAACCCGCTGGCGCAGTGGCTGTGGATCGGCGGCGGCGTGTACGCGCTGGGCGGCCTGCTTGCCTTCGGCGTGCTCCGCCGCGAGCCCGTGCGCGCCAGCGCCGGCATCCCGGCTGCGTCCGAGCCGCGCGCCGCCGACTCCGCCGCGGGGCCCGCATGATCCGCCGGCTGCCGGCGCTGCTGGCCGTGCTCGCGGCGGCCTCCATGGGCTTCGCGGCGCTCACGAGCCCGGCGGTCGCGTCCGCGCAGACCCCGTCGCCCACGCCCACGCCGCCGGCAGCGGCCCCCACCCCCACCGAGGAGCAGATGATCGCCGTGGAGCACCAGCTGCTCTGCCCGCTCTGCGTCAACGAGCGGCTGGACGTCTGCACAATCGCCGTGTGCATGGACATGAAGGACCTCATCCGCGAGCGCCTCGCGGCCGGCGAGACGCCCGAGCAGATCGTCGCGTTCTTCGAGGCCCGCTACGGGCAGCGCATCCGGGCGGACCTGCCCCGCCGCGGCTTCAACCTCGTGCTCTTCGGGTGGGTCGGCGGGGCGATCCT
This sequence comes from Dehalococcoidia bacterium, assembly GCA_041674525.1. GTDB lineage: Bacteria > Chloroflexota > Dehalococcoidia > UBA2979 > UBA2979 > SHYQ01. The sequence goes on from JBAYVN010000014.1 coordinate 29,244, forward strand.
GGCGACGGGCGCAGCCGCAGCGTACGTGCTGTACGCGATGCGCCGGGACTCGCGGCTCCGGCGCGCGCGCGCCGCCTCGCCCCCCATGGACGACGCTTGGGTCGACCGCCTCCTCGAGGACACGGCGGACGGCGCGCCGCGGGACGATGCGCCGGGGGGCGCGCGCTGATGGAGTGGCTCGTGCTCGCCGCGCTCGCCGCCCTCGCCGCGATCTACATCGCCCTCCCGCGCCGCGAGGATGCCCAGCCCGACCGCGAGGCCGGCGCCACCGCCGACGACCTGCGCGCACAGCGCGACGAGCTGGTGGCGGCGCTGCGCGACCTGGACGACGACGTGGCCGCGGGACGGATGACCGCGGAGGACCGCCGGCGCGGCCGCCAGGAGATCGGCGAGCACCTGCGCGACGTGATGGAGCTGCTGCGCGCGCAGGAGACTCGCCCGTGACCCGGCGCGCGCCCGGGCTCGCGGCCGCGTTCCTGGTGGCGGCGCTCGCCGTGACCTTCGGCGCCGCAGCGCCGATGCGTGCCGGCGCGCAGGCGGCAACGGCGCGCATCACCGGGGCTATCACCTCGGGCACGCCGGGCGTCGCGATCCCCGACTCCGTGCAGGTGCGCGTGATCGTCCTCGAGGGAAGCACGGTCGTCGAGGCGATCCCGGCGACGGTGAGCGGGGGCCGGTACACGGCGACCGCGTCGATCGCGCCCGGCCGCGTGTTCATCCCGCACCTGAACTACCAGGGCGTCGACTACTTCTCCGAGGCCGCGTCGTTCACGACCGGCGGCAGCGAGGCCACGCGCGATTTCCTGGTCTACGAGACGACCCACGAGGCTCCGCAGCTCGCAATCCTCTCCTCGACCGTCACCGTGGTCGCGATCGATCGCGAGCAGCACCAGATCGGCCTGCTGCGCGAGGATGTCGTCGTGAACCCCGGCGATCGCGTGTTCGTGGGCGACGCGCAGGGGATCACGCTGCGCATCCCCGCGCTCCCGGGGACCGTGGACGCCAGCGGGGACAACACCGACGGCAGGTTCGCGCTGGACGGGGACATGATCACCACGGCAGCGCCGATCCGACCGGGCAGACCCACCTCGATCGTCACCCGCTACATCGTGGGCTACGATGCGGCCGCGGATCAGTACGCGCTGCGCGTGACCTCGCCGCTGCCGGCGGAACGCATCGCGGTGCGTGTTCCCGTGGGGTACGTGGGGAGCGTGAAGGCGGGCACGGGCGCGCGCCGCGCGGCGGACGAGCGGCCCGCCCCGCAGGAGCAGGGACCGGTGTTCCAGGTGGTGGAATCCACGGGCAGCGTTCGCCCCGGAGGCGGCATCGTCGTGAACCTCGCCGGCCTGTCCACCGCCGCGGTGCAGACGAATCCCCTTACCGGCACGCGCGGCGCGGCGATCGCCGCCGCGATCGCCCTCGCGATCGTCGGCGGCGGCACGGCGGCGGCGATGCGATGGCGCCGAGCGGCGTGACCAGCCCCATCGTCGAAACGCACGGACTGACCAAGCGCTACGGTGGCCTGGACGTCGTGCGCGCCGTCTCGCTGGCGCTGCCCGCGGGATCACGCACCGCCCTCGTCGGCGCGAACGGCGCCGGCAAGACGACGTTGCTGGCGATGCTCTGCACCCTGATCGCACCGACCGAGGGCGACGCGACGATCGCGGGGCACGCGCTCCGCGCCCGCCCCGCGGCGCTCCGTCGTGCCATCGGTGTGCTGGCTCACCAGCCGATGCTGTACGAGGAGATGACCCCGCTGGAGAACCTCCGCTTCTTCGCGCGGCTGTACGGCGTGACCGATGCCGAGCCACGCATCGAGGAGCTGCTGCGCGCGGTCGGCGTGTGGACGCGACGGCACGAGCCGGTGTCCGTGCTCTCCCGGGGCTACCACCAGCGCCTGGCGCTGGCGCGCGCGCTGGTGCACCGCCCGGCGGTGCTGCTCGCGGACGAGCCGGAGACGGGCCTCGACCCCGAGGGCGTGGAGATGCTGGACGAGCTGGCGCTGCGCGCGCCCGGGCTCACCGTGATCGCCGCGACGCACCGCGTGGACCGCATCGGCGCCTGGGCCACGGGCCTCGTGCGCTTGGAACACGGGCGTGCGGTCGAGGACACGGCAAGCGTGGCGGGGGCGCGGACGTGAACGCGGGACTCGCGGTGGTGGCGAAGGACCTGCGGCTCGCGTGGCGCGACCGGGCAGGATGGGCCTCGGCGGGCGCATTCGCGACGATCGCAGTGCTGACGTACTCATTCGCGTTCGACCTCGCGACGGGCGACATCCGGCCGCTGCTGCCCGGGGTGCTGTGGACCACGTTCCTCTTCGCCAGCATCTTCGCGGGGGGCCAGTCCTTCGCCCGCGAGTCGGAGGAGGGGACGTTCGACGCCCTGCTGCTGGCGCCCGTCCCCGCCACGGTGATCTACCTCGGCAAGGCGACGGCCAACGTGATCGCGATGCTGGTCATCGAGTTTGCTCAGTTGCTGCTCGCGACTATCCTCTTCGATACGAACCTGCTTTCCCCGGAGTTGCTGGTGATTGTCTTCATCGGGACGGTGGGCGCGGTGGCGCTCACCACGCTCCTGTCGACCATGTCGGCCTCCATGCGCGGGCGTGCGATGCTGCTCCCGGTGATGGCGCTGCCGCTCCTGATCCCGCTGCTCATCGGCGCGGTCCGCGCGACGGGCGCGTCGCTGGACCTCGAGTCGGGGACGGCGCCGTGGACCCTGCTGCTGGGCGTCTTCGCGCTCTGGAGTGCGCTGCTCTCCGTGCTGTTGTTCCCGATGGCGGTGGAACGATGACGATGATCGTGTCGACGCTCCGGGCCATCTACGGCTGGCGCTGGTCCGTGCTCCCGCCCGTGGCCGGCGTCGCCGTGATGGCGATGGTCCTCGGCGCGCTGCTGGTCGCCCCGCGCGAGGTCGTCGAGGGCGACGTCCAGCGCCTGCTGTACATCCACTTCTCCTCGATCCTCGCGGCGTACGGGGCGTTCGCCATCGTCTTCCTCGCCTCGGTCGTCGTGCTCTGGCGGCGTGACCTGCGCTGGGACGCGGTGGCGCGAGGCGCGGCGACCGTGGGCGTGCTCTTCACCGGCCTGACGCTGGCCACCGGTGCGATCTGGGGGAAGCCGATCTGGGGCGTGTACTGGACGTGGGACGCGCGCCTGACCTCGACGCTGATCCTCTTCCTCATCTACGCGGCCTACCTGCTGGCCCGCTCGATGGCGGACGAGCTGGACGAGCAGGCCGCGCGCTTCGCCGCCGTGTTCGCGATCATCGGCGCGCTCGACATCCCGCTGATCATGATGTCCGTGCGCTGGTGGCGGACGCTCCACCCGCAGCCCATCGTGCTCCGAGGCGCCGAGCGCCCGGCGCTCCCGCCGGAGATGCTGATCGTGATGATCGTCGCGTTCATCGGCGTCGGCGCGCTGGCGGTGTGGCTGGGGGTGCTGCGCACCGAAACCGAGTGGCTGGCAAAGCGAACGGCGGCGCTGCGGGCCGCAGCGGACCGCCGCGAGGGGGCGTGATGCAACTCGAGTACCTGTTTGCCGGGTTCGCCGTGTTCTGGGCGGGGATCTTCGTCTACCTGCTAATGCTCCAGGGGCGCCTGCGCAGCCTCCAGCGGGAGGTCGACCGGCTGGAGGAGCGCCTCGCGGAGGCCGACCCGGCGAAGGCGTCCCGCTAGGGGCCGGCCCGCCCTGGGTGTTTCGCACCTGCCGTTAACGCGGCGTGGCCGTAGGATGCTCTCACACCTGTCGCTTCCTCACGGGGGATACATGCGTACCTTCCAGACCCTCACCGTGGCCAGCGTACTGGCCACCATCGTCCTGATCGCGATGGGGTCCACGGTGCGGACGAACGGCGCCGGCCTGGGCTGCCCCGACTGGCCGCTGTGCTACGGCGGCATCCTCCCGCCGCTCGAGATCCTCGCGATCTTGGAGTGGGTGCACCGGTTCATCGTCACGATCATCAGCGTGCTGGTACTGACGCAGACCGCGATCGCGTGGTTCCTGCGCGGCCGCGATCCGATGCTCTGGAAGTTGGGCCTCCTCTCTGTCCTCGTGCTGTTCATCCAGGCGCTGCTCGGGGGCGTCACGGTGCTCCTGGGCAACGTTCCCTGGTCCGTGGCGATTCACCTCATCGCGGCGCTCACACTGCTCGCGGTGCTGACGGTGATGTCCGCGTGTGCGATCCTCGGGCCGAATCGCACGCGGATCGCGGGCGCGGAGCGTGCGGACTTCGTCCGCGCCGCGATGTGGGCGGCCGCGTCAACGTGGATCGTGCTGCTCTTCGGCGCATATGTGGTGCAGGCAGGCGCAGGCCCGGCCTGCACGACGTGGCCCCTGTGCGACGGCGCGCCGATTCCGTTCCTGACCGGCAGCTACGTCTCCCACGTCCACTGGCTGCACCGCATCACCGTGGTGCTGGGCGCCGGCGTGATCACCTGGCTGTTTCTGTATGTGCGCGGCATGCACGGGGCGGGGCGGATGCTGCAACGCGGCGCGCACTCCCTGATCGGCCTCTATGGTCTGCAGGTCCTGAGCGGCGCGCTCAACATCTTCAGCGACTTCTCGCGAATCGCGCTGGTGCTGCACCTCGCGCTCGCCAGCGCGACGTGGGCGGTGATGGTCGCCGTCTGGTACGCCGCGCGGTTCGACCACGCGGCGGCGGCCCACGCCCCGCGGCGCGTACCGGACGAGGCTCGCGGTGCACGTGCCTGATCAGCGGGCGCTCCGCTCCGTCCATGGGGGCGCGTACGAGGGGACGGAACCGATGACCCTCTCCGCCGTGCACCGCTCGTGGTCGGCCGTCGTGCACGACTACTTCACGCTGACCAAGCCCTCGATCATGCTCCTGCTGCTGGTGACCACCGTCCCCGCGATGGTGCTGGCGCAGGGCGGATGGCCCGGCACCTGGCTGGTGCTCGCCACGCTCGTGGGCGGCGTGCTGGCCTCCGGCGGTGCCGGCGCGGTCAACATGTACATCGACCGCGACATCGACGCGATCATGAAGCGCACGAGGAGGCGTCCGATCCCGCGGGGCACGGTCTCGCCGCGCGCCGCGGCGATCTTCGGCTGGACGCTGGGCCTCGCCTCCGGGCCGTGGCTCTTCTTCACCGTCAACGCGCTGTCGGCGGCGCTGGGGCTGGCGGCGTTCCTGTTCTACGTCGGTCCGTACAGCCTGTACCTGAAGCGCCGCACGCTGCACAACACCGTCCTCGGCGGGGTCGCCGGCGCGATCCCCCCGCTCATCGGGTGGGTCGCCGTGCGCAACGAGGTCACGATCGAGGGGGTGATGCTCTTCGCGATCGTCTTCTGGTGGCAGCCCGCGCACTTCTGGGCGCTGGCGCTGGACCTGGAGGAGGATTACCGCACCGCGAACATCCCGATGATGCCGGTGGTGCTGGGCGCGGCCGAGACGACGCAGCAGATGGTGCTGTACGCGGCCGCCACGTGGATGGTGACGCTGATCTTCGGCGCCGAGGCGCACCTGAGCTGGATCTACTTCGCGGTGGCCGCCTTCGGCGGCGCGGGCTTCCTGCGCTGCGCCGTGCGCATCTACCGCGCCGAGGGCAAGGCGGGCACGCGCGCGATGTTCCGGTACTCCACGCTCTACCTCGCCGCGCTCTTCGCCTCGATGGTGTTCGACCGGCTGCTGCTGGGCTAGCCCGGCCTCACCCGGCGGGTGCCTCAGGCGTCCGCGAACGCGAACGAGAACCGCGCGAGGATCAGCGTCCCGGCCATCCACGCCGTCATCACCAGCAGCGCGGGCCACTGCTGCACCAACGACTCGTTGTCCAGCGCCAGCGCGCGCATGGCGTGGAGCATGTGCGTCAGCGGCAGCAGCTCCACCAGCGGCTGTACCGCGGCCGGGAGCGAGGTCGTGGGGAAGAACGATCCGCTGAGGAACATCATGGGCATGGTCACGGCGTTCGCCGCCCCCTCCACCGCGCCGCGGCCGTGCACTCGCCCCGCGATGATCACGCCGATGTTCAGGAAGATCACGGTGCCGTAGACCGCTACCAGGATGAACGAGAGCCCGCCATCGAAGACGTGCGCGCCCAGCAGCTGCGCGACGACCGCCAGCAGCAGCACCTGCGCCAGCGACACCAGCACATGCGCGCCCAGGACGGACGAGAAGAAGCGCCACGGGGGCAGCGGCGTCGCGCGGATGCGGCGGAGCACGCCCTCCTCGCGGTAGCGCGAGAGCGATCCGGCCAGGCTGATGGTGGCGAATGTCATCAGGCCCATGCCGATGATCCCGGGTCCCGCGAACTGGAAGAACGTCGTCCGCCGCACGCGGGCGGTGCGCGAGGTGAGCTCGATCGCCCTCGGCACGCCGGTGAGCGCGAGGTTCGTCCCGTCGACGACGGAGCGGATCGCGGCGGTGGTGACGGAGGAGCCGATCGGATCGTTGATCGCGTCGATCAGCTCGGCCGTCGCGGGCTGTCCCGGGTTCGCGGAGGGGACGAGCAGCAGCGCCACGTCCGCGCGGCGCGCGGTGAGCTCCTCGAGCGCCTGCGCCTCGGTCAGGCCGGGCTCTGTGCGGACCTTCAGGAACGACACGTCACCGAGCGCGCGGACCAGGGCGGCGCCGGCAGGCGTCTGCGTGTTCGCGGCGACCACGATGTTCGTGGTGGTGCCGCCGCCGAACGAGAACAGCCGGAACACGCCGAGAATGATCATCGGGAAGGCCAGCGCCCAGAAGATCGACTGGCGATCGCGGATCACCATCTTCACGCTCGCACCGAGCAGCGTGCCCGTCATCCGCTCAACCGCCGTCCCGTGACCGAGAGGAAGACGTCCTCCAGCGTGCCCGGCTCCACCGCGAGGTCGATGACGTCCGTCCCCGCCCGCTGCGCCAGCGTGGTGAGCGCGGTGGCGACGGAGGGCGCGGAGCGAGCGCGCATGCGCACGACGAACCCGTCGGCGGTCAGCTCCTGGGAGATCTCGAGGGCGCCGGGAATCCCCCGGACCTCGGCCTCATCGAGGGGGTGGGCGGTTGTCAGCGTCAACCGGTAGGGGGCGTTCAGGCTGCGGATCAGGCCCTGCGGCGTGTCCAGCGCCACCATGCGGCCCTGGTTCATGAAGGCCACCCGATCGCAGAGCGCCTCCGCCTCCTCCATGTAGTGCGTCGTCAGCACCACCGTCGCCCCCTGCGCGCGCACGTCACGCACGATGTCCCAGAGGTCCAGGCGCGCCTCCGGGTCCAGGCCCGCCGTCGGCTCATCGAAGAACACGAGGTCCGGCTGGTTCACGAGCGCCGCGACGATGCTGAAGCGCTGGCGCATGCCGCCGGAGAGCGTGCGCATGCGCGACTCGGCGCGATCTTCCAGGTGCACGCGGCGCAGCAGTTCCACCGGATCGGCGCGGCGCGGATAGAACGACCCGAAGAGATCCAGGATCTCGCGCAGCGTGAGGTACTGGTGGTACGACGCGGCCTGGAGCTGCACGCCGATGCGCGCCTTCACTGCCTGGGGTTGCTCCGTGACCTCGATCCCGAGCACTGATGCGGTGCCGCCGGTCACGGGCGTGAGCCCTTCGAGGATCTCGACGAGTGTGGTCTTGCCGGCGCCGTTCGGGCCCAGGATGCCGAAGATCTCGCCCGCCGACACCGTGAACGAGAGCCCGTCCAGCGCGGCCAGGGAGCCGTAGCGCTTCACGAGCCCCCGCGCGGTGATCACCGCGCCGGCCGTGGGGTGTTCCCCTGCGGCGCCCGGCATCGTCTCCGCTAGCCCTGCACGTCCAGGACGCGGAAGGTGACGGGGCCCGATGGTGCGTTGACAAGCACCTCGTCGCCGACGGCGTGGTTCATCACGGCGATCCCCATGGGCGACGCGACGGAGATCTTGCCGTTTGCGGGGTCCACCTCGGTGGGGCTGACCAGTGTGAAGCTCTGCTCGCGATCGGTCTTGAGGTTGAGCAGGCGCACCACGGAACCCACGTTCGCGCGCCCGCCCTTCGACTCCTCGTCGATGATCACGGCGTTGCGCAGGCGCGTCTCCAGGTCGCGGATGCGCGCCTCCAGGTGGGCCTGCTCGTCGCGAGCGGCATCCAGGGGGGCGTTCTCGCGGAAGTCCTTGTCCGCCATCGCCTCGCGCAGCTTCTGTGCGATCTCGGGGCGCCGGGCCTTCTCTTCCTCGAGCTGCTGCTCCAGGCGCTTCAGGCCGTCGAAGGTGACGTGGTAGGCGTTCCCGCCGAGCTCGGTCGCCGCGTTGCGGCCGCGCCCGCCGCCAGCGTTCGGCCCGAGCTGGAGCGCGGGGACCAGGTTCTCGTCCGTAAACGCGAGGCGCGAAGCGTAGGCGAGGAACGCGCGCAGCGGCTCGATGTGCTCGAGCGATCCGTCCGTGTGCTCGCGCACGTAGCGGCTGACGTCTGCCGTGCCGACGTCGGCCATGGCGCGGTCGTTGCCGAGGAAGGCCACGAACCGGGCGACGGCGGGCACCTCCTCGCGGGCCTTCTCAGGCTCGGCCGCGAGCGAGTTCTCGAAGTGGTCCAGCGCCTCGATCGCAGTGATGCGCTCGGCCATAGGGCGGCCTCCGCCGTGTCGTCCCGATCGGTCCCGTTGTCGAGTGTGGATGCGAGGCGCGTCGCCACCGCCGCCATCGCGTTTCCAGCAGTCTAGAAGATGTGGGACGCTACCTGTCAACGTGGTGAACGTACCAGACCCGCCGACCCCCGCACCGCTCTCCGTCCTCCGGAACGAGGCGGAGCGCCTGCACCTCACGTTACCCGAGGCCGCCCTTGAGCGCTTCCGACGCTACCTGGCGCTCCTGGCGGAGTGGAACGAGCGCGCCGGTCTCACGGCCATCACCAACGAGGAGGAGGCCCAGCGCCGCCACTTCGGCGAGTCCCTTGCGCTGCTGGTCGCGCTGCGGGAAGCCGGGCTGCTGCGACCCGGCGAGGAGGCCCGCGTAGCCGATCTGGGCCCCGGCGGTGGATTCCCCGGCATCCCGATGGCGATTGCCGAGCCCGCGCTGATGCTGGTGCTCATCGAGTCGCAGGAGCGGCGCTGCGCCTTCCTGCGCACCGTCGCGCAGGACCTCGACCTTGCCCGCGTGACCGTGGTCCACGCCCGCGCCGAGGAGGCCGGGCGCATGCCCGCGCTCCGCGGGACCTTCGACCTCGTCGTCGCGCGGGCGCTGGCCGCGATGCCGGTGCTCGTCGAGTATGCGTTACCGCTGCTGCGCGAAGGGGGCGTGCTCGCGGCGCCGAAGGGCAGCCGCGGCGACGAGGAGCTGGCGGAGGCCGCGCGCGCCATCGCGGCTCTCGGCGGGGAGGGGTTGCCCCCGCTCCCGCTGCCGCTCGCCCCGGACGCGCCGCCGCAGCGCGTGTACCTGGTGCGCCGCAGCGGCCCGCTGGACGATCGGTACCCGCGCCGCCCGGGCATCCCCGCGAAGCGCCCGCTCTAGCGGATCGGCTACCCGCCGCGCGTCGTTCGCTGCCCGTCGCCCGTCGCCCACTCACACGTCGCGCGCCGCACCAGCACCGGGGCGCCCGGGGGAGTCCGAGTGCGCCTCGTGCGCTACCATGTCGCCACTCCCCGACCGCACCCCGCGGGCGTCGCGTCCCGCCAGCGCGCCTGCGTCGAGGAGCCTGCATGCTCACCACTGCGAACCGCCTGCGCCGCCTGCTCACCCTCGACCTGCGCGTGCTTGACGAGGTGCGCCTCGATACCGGCGCGACGCTCCCCGCGGTGCTGGTGGCGGGGGCGAGCATCACCTTCCTCGGCCTCGGCGGGTGGTTCTGGTGGGTCGGCAGCGGACTCGAGGGCCGCTGGGCGGTGCTCCTGAAGAGCGCGATCCTCGGCAGCAGCTTCGCGATCGCGGCGTGGATCGTGTGGCTGATCGTCGCGTACGTGGTCGTCAGCCGAACCGCGAAGATCGCCCTCGATGCGGGCGCGCTGCTCCGCTCCGCGGGCTTCGCGTGCGCGCCGCTGGTGCTGGCGCTGCTGATGGTGGTGCGCCCGATCGCCTTCGGGATCGGCCTCACGGCCATCGGCGCGTGGGTCGCGGCCACGCAGATCGCGATCCAGCGCACGTCCGGGCGGCCCGCCATCGAGATCTTCGTCGCCAACATCGCCGGGTTCGGTGTGTGGGCGATCGTGATGTCCCTGCTCGCGACCGCCACCAACCAGACGGCGCCCGGACCATTCCTCGCGGAGTCCATCTGGGAGGCCGTCACCAGCGGCAAGGTCGCCCTCCTGCCGTAGCAGCCACGCTCGCCGGGGGCGTCCCCGGCCAGCCCGAAGGCACGCCGATGACCGACGCGACCGCCCGCAGTTCCGCGCTCCCCGGCCGGCCGCTGGTCGTCTCGCACCGCACGAACGCGGGAGACTCGCCCGAGAACACCCTGCTCGGAATCGAGGCGGCGATCCGCGACGGATGCGACGCCGTCGAGGTCGACGTGCGGCGCACGCGGGACGGCGCCGTGGTGCTGCTGCACGACGAGACGCTGCAGCGCGTCGCGGGCGACCCGCGCCCGATCGCCACGCTCACCCTGGCGGAGGTCCGCGGCGTCCGCGTGATCGACCCGCGGGGTGTGCACCCGCCGCAACCGGTCCCCACGCTGGCGGAGGCGCTCGCGGCCGTCGGCGGGCGGTGCGCGATCGAGGTCGACTTCCCGGAGGGCGGGCTGGTGGAGGCCGTGGCGGCGGCCGTCCGCGCCGCGAACGCGGAGGCGTGGACGTGGTTCACGTGCCACCCGCCCGAGGACGCGAGCGCGCTGCGGCGCGAGTGCCCGCGGTCGCGCGTCTTCCTGTCGGTGGCCCCGCACCCGTCGTGGGTCCGGGACCTGGAGGACGCGATCGAGGTCGCGGCGCGCCTGGGCCTGGACGGCATCAATCCCAGCCTCGGGGCGCTGGCGCCCTCGACCTTCGCGGAGGCCCACGATCGCGGGCTCCTGGTGGGGACATGGACGGTCAACGCCTCCGAGGAGATCGAGCGCGCCCTGGATCTGGGGGTGGACGCGATCACCACGGACGTCCCGGCCCGGGTGCTCCAGGCCATGGCGCGACGCGGGCTCAGCGGGCACGGGCGGTAGACCGGGAGCGGAGTCCCCCCATACACTCTCGATCCGGCCTCGTGCCGCATGAGGGCCCGTAGCTCAGTTGGGAGAGCGCGACACTGGCAGTGTCGAGGTCAGGGGTTCGAGACCCCTCGGGTCCACCACGCACAGACTCCCGCCCGCGGGACAGCACGCACAGCCGCCCGCGCGTCGCACGCCCTTCAGCCCCCCACCCGGGGGCTCTTTCGTGCCCGTGCACGCCGCGGGCAGACGTGACAGACTCGACGGACGGCGGGCACGAACCAGCGTACGGACGAGGATGCCGAGATGCCGGTGGTGATCGCGATCGCGTCGGGGGGAGCGTTCGGCTCCCTGCTGCGCTACTGGCTCTCGACGTGGGTCACGCAGGAGACGCGCTTCGGTGGCACCGGCACCATGGCGGTGAACCTGATCGGGGCCTTCGGGCTCGGCCTGTTCCTCGGCGTGATCCAGTCGCGGTTCACCGCGATCCCTCGCCCGGTGGCGGCCGGGATCGGCGTCGGCGTCTTCGGGGGGTTCACCACGTTCTCCTCCTTCATGTGGGACGTGGTCGAGCACGTCGAGGCCGGGCGCGTCTTCGCCGCTGCGGGGATGGTGCTGCTCACCGTCGTGCTCGGCCTCGCGGCAATGATCGCCGGGCTCGCGGCGGGCCGGGCCGCATAGCCGGGCGAGCCGCAGGGGCGCGCGCCCCGGCAACCATCATCACGTCAGGCATCACGTCAGGAACGCGGGGAGAAGACACCATGGAACACGTCCGCCTCGGCCGCACCGGCCTGTACGTCTCGCGCCTCTGCCTGGGCACCATGACCTTCGGCGGTCAATGCGACGAGACCGTGTCGCGGGCGATCCTCGACCGCGGCGCCGAGGCGGGGATCACGTTCCTGGACACCTCTGACGTGTACCCGGTCAGCGGCGAGGCCATCGGCCGGACCGAGGAGATCGTGGGGCGCTGGCTTGCCGGCCAGCGGGAGCAGTACATCGTCGCGACCAAGTGCTTCGGGCGCACGGGCCCGCGCCCGTGGGACCAGGGCGCGTCGCGCGCGCACATCATGGCCGCCGTGGACGCCTCCCTGCGCCGCCTGCAGACCGACTACATCGACCTGTACCAGCTGCACGGCTACGACCCGAACACCCCGGTGGACGAGACGTTGCGCGCGCTCGACGACCTGGTGCGAAGCGGCAAGGTGCGCTACATCGGCGTGTCGAACTGGCTCGCGTACCAGCTCGCGCTCGCCGTGGGGCGCAGCGAGGCGCAGCGCGTGGCGCGATTCGACAGCGTGCAGCCGCGCTACAGCCTCGTCTTCCGCGAGTTCGAGCGCGAGATGTTCCCGCTGTGCGAGCAGGAGGAGATCGGCGTCCTCCCGTACAACGCGCTTGCCGCCGGGCTGCTCACCGGGAAGCACGACATGGCCGCCGGGCCGATCGAGGGCACCCGCTTCGACCTCGGCGCGGCCGGGGTGCGCTACCGCGAGCGGTACTGGCACGAGCGGGAGTTCCAGACGGTGGAGGAGCTGCGCGCCGTCGCCGACGAGGCGGGACTGCCGCTGGCGCAGATGGCGATCGGCTGGGTGCTGGCGAATCCCGTGGTGACCGCTCCGATCATCGGCGCGACCCGCCCAGAGCAGCTGCGCGACGCGATCGCCGCGGTCCAGGAGCCGCTGTCCGCCGACCTCGTCGACCGCCTGGACGACCTGACGGAGGAGTACCGGCGCGGGGACGCCATCCGCTAGGGCGGGCGCCTATCCGGTAGCATCGATCCTGCGGCGTCGCGAGGCGGCCCAGGAGGTGGTGCATGCGTCGTGCGGCGCTCTCGGCAATCCTCGTCGCGCTCCTCACAGGCTGCCGCGGAAGCGCGCCGTCCACCCCCGCGGCGCCGGCTGCCTCGCCGGGGCCGGCGGCCAGCCCATCCGCCACTGCTCGCCCACCGACCGCAGAGCCTTCAGCCTCGGCCACCGGCACCCCGCCGCCCCCCGCCGCGGGCACGCCCGCCGCGACGCCGAGGGAGCCCCGACCGGTGACGCTCGTGCCCGTCTCCGGGCGCAACTGGACCCGCCCCACGGAGTCGGGCGTCTACCCCTCCGCCAGCGGCGGACCGCCCGGCACCTTCGTCGCCGAACAGGACGGCGTGGTGTACGAGGTCGCCGCCGATGGCCAGGTGACGCCGATCCTCGACCTCCGCGACCGTGTGCTGCGATCCGGGAACGAGGAGGGGCTGCTCTCCGTCGCCCTCGACCCGGGCTTCGCGGCCAATCGGCACGTCTGGATCTACTACTCCGCCGGCAACCCCCGGCGAACGGTGCTGGCGCGCTTCACCCGCGAGGCGAGCAGCGGCACGATTGATCGCGCGAGTCAGCTGGTGGTGCTGGAGCAGGCACAGCCGTTCGCGAACCACAACGGCGGCGCGATCCGGTTCGGGCCGGACGGGATGCTCTACCTCGGGTTCGGGGACGGCGGGTCGCAGGGAGATCCGAACGGCAACGGGCAGAACCTGGGCACCCTGCTGGGCAAGATCATCCGCATCGACGTGCGCGGCGCCTCGGCGGACCGCCCGTACGCCATCCCCGCGAACAACCCCTTCGCCGGGCGGAGCGGCGCGCGAGGCGAGATCTGGGCCTTCGGCTTCCGCAACCCCTGGCGCATGTCCTTCGACGCCGCGACCGGCGCCCTCTGGGTCGGCGACGTGGGCCAGGGCAGCGTCGAGGAGGTCGACATCGTCACGCGCGGCGCGAACTACGGCTGGAATGTCATGGAGGGCGACCGGTGCTACCGCCCCTCTAGCGGCTGCGATGGCTCCGGGCTGACCGCCCCCTTGGCGACGTACACACACGCGAGCGGGCGCTGCTCGATCGTCGGTGGGCCGGTGTACCGCGGGACGCGGGTACCGGAGATCGCCGGGGCCTACCTCTACGGCGACACTTGCTCCGGTGAGGTCTGGGCCGTCAGCGCGGCGAATCCGGGCACCCCCGTCCGCATCGCCACCGGCGTGCCGACCTTCACTTCGTTCGGGACCAGCGCGGACGGCGAGGTGATCCTGCTCACGTTCGGCCAGCCGATCCGCCGCATCACCTCGACGCCCTGAACTTCGATGCCCTGAGCCCCGGCATCGCCGCGCGGGTCGTCGCGGGATCCTGCCTCGGCGGCGCCCGACCGTTATGTCGCTGGTGTTCGCGCACCACGCGCAGTCTGACGGGTGCCTGACTCCGCCCAACAATGCGGGTTCGGCCTCTCATCAGATACCGGCAACAATCTGATGATCGTGCCGAATGAGTCTGTGGATTCACTGACGCGCGCCGCCCGAGGAAGGGATGCCCCGATGAAACTGACCGTCGCAAGGAAGCTGTACGGAGGCTTTGCCATCGTCATCGGCCTGGGCGCGTGCGCGGGGCTTTTCGCGCTGGTCGTGCTCCGGAGCACCACCGCCTCCGTGCACACGATCTCCTCGCAGAACCTGAGCACCGAGGCGGCGACCCGCGACCTGCAGCGAGACGTGCTACTGATGCGCGCCTACTCGCTCCAGTACCCGAACACTGCGGCGACGCAGCGGGCCGAGGCGCGCGAACGCATGGCGGCGCAGGCGGCGCTGATCAACAAGGACCTGGTGACGCTGAAGGCCCTGGATACGACCGCGCCGCAGCGCGCGTTCCTGGAAGGCGCTGACGCGCGGCTCAAGGCGTGGTACGCCGCCCGCGACACGGCGATCGAGGCGGACGACCGCGGGGACACGATGGTCTCGGTCGGGAGCGCGGGGTACGGCGACTTCGAGGCGCTGCTGCAGGGCATCGAGGCGTTTGCGCAGCAGACGCAGGTGGACGCGACCGCCGACAACGAGGCGATTGACACCTCCATGCTCTGGAACACAGTGATCCTGGTCGGGCTGGGCGCGGTGATGACCCTGGTGGGCGCAGCGATCGCCTGGTGGGTGGCGCGCGGCATCACGCGCAACGTCGTACGCATGAAGGTGGCCGCGCAGGGAATCGCGGCAGGCGACCTCGATCAGTCCATCGAGGTGGACAGCACGGACGAGATCGGGGACACCGCGAGCGCCTTCCGCGACATGCTCGTCTACCTCGGAGAGATGGCGCAGACGGCGGAGCGGATCGCGGACGGTGACCTCACGGTGCGCATCACGCCGAAGTCCGATCGCGATCACCTGGGCGTGGCGTTCGTGCGGATGGTCTCCATGCTGGACACCGCGATGTCCGAGACGCGGGTCGCGGCGCAGGCGCTGGCCGAGTCGAAGGATCAGCTCGCGCTGGTCGCGGAGGAAGCGGCGCGGGCCACGCAGGAGGTCGCTCGCGCGTCCGGGCAGGTCGCCGAGGGCACCTCGCAGCAGGCCCAGGCCGTGCAGGACATCAACCGCGACGTGGAGAACCTGGCGCTCGCGCTCCAGCAGGTCACGGGCGGCGCGGCACAGCAGGCCATCGCCATCGAGGAGACGAGCGCGGTCAGCGACCGCGTGGCCGCCGCGGCGACGCAGATGGCCGCCAGCGCCGAGCGTGCGGCGGAGGGCGCGCGCAGCACCACTGCGACTGCGCAGGAGGGCGCCTCGCGCGTCTCCGAGACGATCGCCGGCATCGATCGTATCAAGCGCGCGCTCGACGCCGCCAGCCACGAGGTGGGAGAGCTCGGCGCACGATCGGCGGAGATCGGCGAGATCGTCGGCACCATCGACGACATCGCCGCGCAGACGAATCTCCTCGCGCTCAACGCGGCCATCGAGGCGGCGCGCGCGGGCGAGCAGGGGCGCGGCTTCGCCGTGGTCGCGGACGAGGTGCGACGGCTCGCAGAGCGCGTGTCGTCCGCCACCAAGGAGATCGCGGGGCTGATCGGCGGCGTCCAGCAGGGGGTGGCCGCCTCGGTCCGCGCGATGGACGAGGGCACCGAGCAGATGTCGACGGGCACCGCCGCCGCCGCGGACGCCGGGAGCGCGCTCCAGCGCATCCTGGACGCGGTGGGCAACGTCAGCACGCAGATCGAGCAGATCGCGGCCGGCGCGGCGGACCTGCGCACCTCCGGTGGGGAGATGGCGCAGCGCATCGTCGAGATCCGCACCGTGGCCGAGGAGAACGCCCGCGCTGCGCGCGAGATGAGCGCGACGGCGGACAGCGTCGGCGACGCCGTCAGCGGCATCGCCGCGGTGGCCGAGGAGAACAGCGCGGCGATGGAGCAGGTGTCAGCCAGCGCGGAGCAGATGTCCGCGCAGGTGGAGGAGATCGCCGCGTCCACGAATGAGCTCGGGACGATGGCGGACCGGCTGAGCGAGCAGATCGCCCACTTCCGCCTCGACGAGCGGGATGCCGGGGCGCCCGCGAGCCTGCAGGAGTTCCGCCGGGCGGCCTAGTACCCCGCCGCACCGGAGTCCTCCAACGGGGGACGGCGATGGCTCGCCGTCCCCCGTTTCACGCCGGCGGGCCGGGCCACCACGTCTCCCGGTTCCGCCTCCGGCGGGCACGCGATACGCTCGGGGAGGAGGCGCCGCCGATGATGCCCGGACTGATCGCCCTGTTCGTGGGGTACGTCATCCTCACCGCGTGGCAGGCGCGCCGCGCGCTGGCCGCTCCCCAGGAGACGAAGCTCGGCGAGGCCGTCCGTTTCCTGATCATCTCGTTCCTCGGCGTGCCGCTGGCCGTGGCGATGATCCTCGCGCTGTAGGCGCCTCGCGGTGTCCGGGGCGCGTTTGACGCCCCCGCGCGGGCGAATCGATACTCAGGCCACGCTCCATTCACCACGTCAGAGGGGACGTAGGGACATGACGGCTTCCCCGCACCCCCGGCCCG
>JBAYVN010000015.1:0-43839 GCA_041674525.1 Dehalococcoidia bacterium
CCACGCCGCCACGCCGCCACGCCGCCACGCCGCCACGCCGCCACGCCGCCACGCCGTGAGGACGGTCCTACGAACGATCGTCGCCGGATGAGGGGCGACGCACTCGTTGCCCCGCACACTCGTTGCCCCGCGCATGTCGCCGAGCGCGCCGTCCCCATCCGCCCGGCTGACGAACCAGCGGCCAGCGCGCGGTGACGCCGACACCGCATCGCGGTGCCGGCGTCTGCATGCGCGCACGCGCCTGGTGCTTGCTAGCGGGACACCTCGATCACCGGGAGGCCGCTGGCGTATCGCGGCGCGACCGCGGGCGAGTCCTCGGCGTAGAGGTGGCAGGCCACGTGATGCCCGGGCTCGGGCTGGCGCACCGGCGGCGCCTCCTCGGCGCAGATGTCCATGACGAACGGACAGCGCGTGCGGAAGCGACAACCCGAGGGCGGAGACAGGGGGCTCGGCAGCTCGCCCTCGAGCGGGGGCACATCGGACGCGACGCCCACGCCACCGAGCACCGGCGTGGAGGCGAGGAGCGCGCGGGTGTACGGGTGCAGGGGGTTCTCGTACAGGCGGTCCGCGCCGCACGTCTCCACGGCCTGTCCCAGGTACATGACGCAGACCGAGTCGCTCATGAACTGCACCACGTTCAGGTCATGGCTGATGAAGATGAAGGTCAGGCCCAGCTCCTCCTGGAGCCCCTTCAGGAGGTTGAGCACCTGCGCCTGCACGGACTTGTCGAGCGCCGAGACGGCCTCGTCGCATACGACCAGCTGCGGCGACAACGCCAGCGCCCGCGCGATGTTCACGCGCTGGCGCTGCCCGCCCGACATCTGGTGGGGGTAGTACGACGCGTGGTTGGCGTGCAGGCCGACCTGCTCGAGCAGCCAGCTCGTGCGCTCCCGCTGCTGCTCCTTCGTGAAGCCGTGAACCTTCATGGGGAACGAGATGATCTCGCCCACGGATGCCCGAGGGTTCAGCGAGGAGTGAGGGTCCTGGAACACCATCTGCATGTTGCGGCGCAGGGCCTTCTCGCTGGGTCCCGGACGGTGGAGCTGCCGGGGCGCACGCACGTTGGCGCCGTCGAAGATGATGTCGCCCTCGTCGATGGGCAGCAGCCCCACGATCAGCCTCGCCGCGGTGGACTTGCCGCAGCCCGACTCGCCGACGATGCCCATCGTGCTGCCGCGCACGACGTCGAACGAGAGCGAGTCGACGGCGGAGACGTATCCGCGCTTCAGCGGGCCGAGGCGCACGGGGAAGCGCTTGCTGACCTTGACCACCTCCAGCAGGTTGCGTCGCCCGGGCGACGCGGGAACGGGAGGCTGCGGCTCCGTGGCGATGGACTCCGTGACCATGAGCGGCTCCTTACTCTCGAACGTCGAGCGAGTCGCGGATGGTGTCCGCGAGCATGTTGAACGAGATGGACGTCAGGAAGATGAAGAGGCCCGGCAGGGCGGCGACCCACGGGTTCATGTAGATCGCACCGCGCAGCGCGTTGAGCATGAAGCCCCACTCCGGCGTGGGTGGGCGCACGCCGAGCCCGAGGAAGGAGAGGCTGGCAGCGGTCACGATCGCCAGGCCGACCAGGCCGGATGCGTACACGAAGATCGGGCTGAAGATGTTGGCGAGCACCTGCGTCAGGATGATGCGCGAGGTCGACGCGCCGCTGAGCCGGGCCGCCTCGATGAACTCG
The DNA here is from genome assembly GCA_041674525.1 of Dehalococcoidia bacterium. Taxonomy (GTDB): domain Bacteria; phylum Chloroflexota; class Dehalococcoidia; order UBA2979; family UBA2979; genus SHYQ01. The sequence goes on from JBAYVN010000015.1 coordinate 1,685, forward strand.
GAGACGACGATCCGCCGGGTGGCCGCCTCCGCGACGCGCGCGATCGGCGCGATGTAGATGATCGTGAGCGCGATGATCTGGTTGACCAGGCCCGGGCCGAGCGAGGCCGAGATGGCGATCGCGAGGAGCACGGCGGGGAACGCGTAGAACATATCCATCGTGCGCATGATCACCGCCGCGACCCAGCGGCCGAGAAAGCCCGAGAGCGACCCGAGGGCGGTGCCGATCACCGTCGCGAGGGCGACCGGCGTCAGCCCGGCGATCAGCGACATGCGGCCGCCATACAGGATGCGCGTCAGCATGTCGCGTCCCTGCTCGTCTGTGCCCAGGAGGTGGCCCGGCGCCCCGATCGGCCGCAGGCGCGCGGTGGCCGCGCCGATCGCCGGATCGTACGAGGTCAGGAGCGGCGCCAGCAGGGACATCGCGATGAGCGCGCTGAGCACGGCCAGCGCGCCGAGTCCGACGCGGTTGTGGAGAAACCGCCGGCGTGACGCCTGCAGGTAGGACTCGGGCCGCGCTGGCGCATCCCCGGCGGCCCAGCGTGCCGCGGCGCTGCTGACTGGGTTCGCAATCGTCATCTCCGTCACCTCTCCTCGGGCCCTCGGCGGAACGTGCACGCGGGGCTATGCGCCTCGCTTGAGACGGGGATCGAAGATCATCTGGATCAGGTCGACGCCCAGGTTCAGCAACACGAACGTCGAGGCGATCACCATCGTCGTCGCCTGGACGACTGGCAGGTCACGCGCTGCGATCGCGTTGAAGACGAGCTGGCCGAGCCCGGGCCACGAGAAGATCGTCTCGATCAGCACCGACCCGCCGAGCAGGAAGCCGACCTGCAGTCCCGCCGTGGTGAGCACCGGCGACGCCGCGTTCTTCGCCACGTGGGCGAGCACCTGCCACTCGCGCAGTCCTTTGGCGCGCAGCGTGTCGACGAACTCGGCGTGGAACGTCTCCACGATGCTCGCGCGCGAAACGCGTGCGGTGATCGCGATGCTCACCATCGAACCGGACAGCACCGGCATCAGCAGGTGGGCGAAGTAGTTCCCGGCGCCGTGCTCGAACGTCGCCAGTCCGCCCGCGGGCAGCACCTTCAGCTGCGCCGAGAACAGGATCAGCAGGAGGATCGCCACCCAGAACGAGGGGACGGAGAGCCCCACGATCGCGAAGCCCGTCACGAAGCGATCGACGCGCGAGCCGCGGTACACGCCGGCGAGCGTCCCCAGCGCGACACCCGTCAGCAGCCCGAACGTCGCCGAGTAGACGGCGAGCGACGCCGTGTTGCGCCACGCGACGGAGATCAGCTCGGCGACCTCGCGGCGGCGGAACTGCGAGTAGCCGAAGTCCCCGCGCACCACATCGTCCAGCCACATCACGTAGCGCACCGGGAGCGCGCGGTCGAGGCCCAGGCTGCTCGCCAGGTGCGCGCGATCAGCCTCGGTCGCGTCCTGGGGAAGCAGCCCCGCCAGCGGATCGCCGGGCAGGATGGAAAGCAGCAGGTAGATGATCAGCGTGACGCCGAAGAGGGTCGGGAGTGCCATCCCGGCCCGGCGCATGACGAGCACGAGCATCAGCGGGCCCCTTCCGGCGCCGCCAGCACGCAGCGCACCTGCTGCGTGGGGCTGACCACGGTGAGATGGGGCAGCGCCTCCCAGCACTCGCCGCGCGCGGCGTGGCAGCGCGGGGCAAACGAGCAGCCCGGCGGCAGGTTCGCCAGGTTGGGCGGCGCGCCGGGGATCGCCTCGGGGCGTTCGGTCTGGCCGGGGCGGATGTTCGCCTCCAGCAGGCCTCGCGTGTACGGGTGCTGCGGGGAACGCACGATGTCCTCAAGCCGCCCGGACTCCACGATCCGCCCCGCGTACATCACCGCGATGTCATCCGAGATCTCGGCGGCGACCGCGAGGTCGTGGGTGACGAAGATGATCGCCATCCCCAGGCCGTCCTTCAGCTCGCGGAACAGGTCCAGGACGCGCGCCTGCACGGTCACATCCAGGGCCGTGGTCGGCTCATCGGCGAGCAGCAGGCTCGGGCTCGACACCAGCGCCATGGCGATCACCACGCGCTGCCGCATGCCACCGGACAGCTCGAAGGGATACGCCTTCAGCCGCCGCTCGGGGGAGGAGATCTGGACGGTCTTCAGCAGCTCCAGCGCACGCTCTGATGCCGCGGCCTTCGACATCGGCCTGTGCCGCCGAATCGTCTCGACCAGCTGCTGCTCGACCGTGAACACGGGATCGAGCGCCGTCATGGGGTCCTGGAACACCATGGACACCCACTCGCCGCGGATATCCTTGCGCTCTCGCGGCGACATGCTGATGAGATCGCGGTCGCGGAGGATGACCTCGCCGGAGATGCGCGTGGACGTCGGCTGGAGGCCGAGGATGGTGCGCAGCATGGCGCTCTTGCCGGAGCCCGACTCGCCCAGCACGCCCAGCACGCGGCCCGCGCGCAGCTCGTAGGAGACGTGGTTCACCGCGGTGAGCCAGCCCTGCCGCGTGGGGAACTGCGTGACGAGGTCGCGCACGCGGAGCAGCGGCCGATCGTGGGACGTCTCCGTCCCGGTCCAGGCGAACGGTTCCTCGGTGTGCTCCGCAACGGGGACTGATACTCGCAGTGCCAACGGATCCTCCGTTCGTCGCCCGCTCGGGCATCGCGCCCTGTGACGCTCCCGAGGCTATGCGGCGCACGTGTCATCCCCGTGACTCGCGAGTGAAACTCGCGTGTCCGGTCCGCTTCCCGGAACTTACGGACCTCTTTCGATCGTGAGACGGCTGTGTTTCGTCCTGCGCGCGTGTCCTCAGGCCCGCCGCGCCGCCGCAGTGTGCTGGCTGCATCGCCGCAGCGGCGCGGTGACAATTTCTCACAGGCCATTCACGGTCAGGTCACCGGGCGGAAACGCCGCCCGCGCAGGCTCACGACAGAGTGACGGTGCGCAGGTGAAGGAGTCTCCCGTGGACATGCCGATGACGATCCAGGAGGCCGCGGCCGCGATGCGCGCCGGCACCCTGACCAGCACCGCGCTCACCCGGGCGCACCTGGACCGGATCGAGGCGCTGAACCCGACGCTCGGCGCGTTCATCACCGTGATGCCCGAGGTCGCCCTCGCGGAGGCCGCGGCGGCCGATGCGCTCTTCGCGCGGGGCGTGGATCACGGTCCGTTACAGGGCATCCCGCTGGCGGTGAAGGACATCATCGCCACGAAGACCGCCCCCACGACGGCGAACAGCGTGGTCCTGGACTGTTGCTGGATCACGCGGACGTGCCGGAGCGTACGCAGGATCGCGAAGCCATCGAGCACCCCGTGGACCTCGACCGCGACCCGCAGTACCGGGCGACGCTCGATGGCCGCGTCAAGCTGCGCGAGTCCGTGATCGCGCTCATGGACCGCTACGACCTCGACGCGCTGATCTACCCGCACAAGCTGCACGGTCCCCTGAAGATCGGACCGCGCGACGATCCGGAGCGCGCCTACCAGCCGAACCAGATGAGCCCGCTCACCGGCCTGCCTGCGTTCATCGTGCCGATGGGCTTCACCGCTGAGGGGCTGCCGGTGGGGCTTGAGATCCTCGGACGCCCGTGGAGCGAGCCGACGCTGATCAAGCTTGCGAGTGGATTCGAGGCTGCGACGGACAACCGCCGCGTCCCGGACACCACGCCCCCGCTGCCCGGCGAGCGCATCGACTACTGAGCCGCCCGCCGACGGGGTGAGGGAGCGAAGGAGCGAGGGAGAGCGAAGGAGCGCAGCCGTCGGTGCGTGCGACAGCGGGGTATCATCGAGGGGCTGCGGACGGCCGCGCGGAGGGTTCCCCGGTGTTTCGACTGGCTGCCCTGTCCTTCCTCGTCACCGCGCTGATCTTCGCGGCCATTGGCACGGTGGGATACCGCACCCTCCGGCCGTTGTTCGACCCTGCGTGGGGCGCGGCGGCCGCCGCCACGTCGGCAGAGGCCATGGTCGGGCGCGCGGCGCCGGACTTCAGCCTCCAGGACTCCGTGACCGGCCGTGACGTGCGCCTGTCGGACTACCGGGGGAAGACCGTGGTCCTCAACTTCTGGGCCACCTGGTGCGGCCCGTGCCGCTTCGAGATGCCGGCGCTGGAGCAGGCGTACCGGGAGCACGGCGGCGCGGACGTGGTGGTGATCGCCGTCAACCTGCGCGAGACGAACGACGAGGTGGCGGCGTTCCGCCGGAGCCTGGACCTGACGTTCCCCATGCTGATGGACCGCCAGGGCGCCGTCTACGCCCAGTACGACGGCCGGGTCCTGCCGCAGACGTTCTTCATCGACCGCAACGGGGTGGTGCGGGGCAAGCATGTCGGCGGCCTCGGCCCGGCGGACCTGGCGCGCGGCGTGCAGGTCGCCCGGGACGAGGAGTAGCCGCCCCCGGCAAGGCGCACGCGCACCCCCTCCCCGCCGCTGCCGGCGACGCCGAGGCCCGCACCCGGAGTCAGCCTCAGCGGTCAGGCGCGCCGCCGGCGCGGGTCGCCGCCTCGTACCGGGCCTCCGTGTCGGCATTCGGTGGGTACAGCCCGGGCAGCGCCGCGCCCTTCGCGATCTCGCCGAGGATCCACGCCTCCAGCCGCTCGTGCTTGAGCGCGGACGGGATCAACTCGTCCAGTGCGGCCGGGGGAATGACCACTCCCCCGTCATCGTCCAGCACGATGATGTCGCCCGGCAGGACCGCGACGCCGCCGCACCCCACAGGCTCCTGCCAGTTCGCGAGCGCGAGGCCCGCCGTGATCGGAGGCGCCGCCATTCCCTGGCACCAGACCGGCAGCCCGCTCGCGATCAGGCCGGGCGTGTCTCGCAGCGCGCCGTCCGTCACCAGCGCGGCGACTCCGCGGTAGCGCATGCGCGAGGACATCACGTCGCCGAAGACGCCTGCGCCCAGGTTCCCCATGGCGTCGACCACGACGACCGCCCCGGGCGGAACCACCTCGACGGACTCGACGAAGGAGCGCCGTTGCGGCCAGGCCTGCGGGTTCGAGAAGTCCTCGCGGAACGGGATGAAGCGCATCGTGAACGCCTCACCCACCACGCGCGGCTGCCCGGTCCGCAGCGGGCGGGGGCCGCGCATCCAGACGCTGTGCAACCCGAGCCGGCGCAACTCCGTGGTGATCGTCGCGGTGGACACGTGCGACAGGGCATCGATGACTGCGGGGTCGAGGGACATGCTGTGCCTCCTTCATGTCCAGTGGCGGCCGGCACGCCCGGAGGGCCCGGCCGGGGTGACATCATCGCGCGCGGCGACAAGCGGCGGGCCCGAGCGGCGGCATCGACGGGCCCTCGGCGGGATCGCCGGCGCCCCGAATGCGTATAGTCCGAGGGGACCGGACAGCCGCGCGCGGCTGAGGAACGGAGAATCGCGATGGATGCCGTGCTGATCGTGGTCGGGATCGTGATCGTGCTGGCGATCGTGTCCGTGAAGGTGGTCTCGGAGTACGAGCGGGGCGTGATCTTCCGCCTCGGCCGGCTGATGGGCGCACGGGGCCCCGGCCTGTTCCTGGTGATCCCGATCATCGAACGCATGGTGCGCATCGATCTGCGGGTGATCACGCACAACGTGCCGCCGCAGGAGGTCATCACCCGCGACAACGTGACCATCAAGGTGAACGCGGTCCTCTACTTCAAGGTTATCGACCCCAACCAGGCCGTCACCGAGATCGAGGACTACGCAGCGGCCACCTCGCAGATCGCGCAGACCTCCCTGCGGAACGTCGTCGGCCAGTCCCACCTCGATGAGCTGCTCGCGGAGCGGGAGCGCATCAACGCGCGCCTCCAGCAGATCATCGATGAGCAGACCACGCCGTGGGGCGTGCAGGTGACGCTGGTCGAGGTGAAGGACGTGGAACTCCCGCCGTCGATGCAGCGTGCCATGGCCCGCCAGGCCGAGGCGGAACGCGAGCGGCGAGCGAAGGTGATTAACGCCGAGGGCGAGCTCCAGGCATCCGAGAAGCTCGCAGAGGCGGGGCGCATCCTGGCTCAGGTGCCTACCACGATGCAGCTGCGCTACCTGCAGACGCTCACGGAGATCGCGAGCGAGCAGAACAGCACCATCATCTTCCCGATCCCGATCGAACTACTCGGCAACCTGCTCTCGCGTCCGGCCGCGGTTCAGCCGGACGCTCCTCCGCCGGCGCCCGTTGTGTAGGCAGCGCCCGGAGGCTGCACCATTGTGCACGTCTGCACGGTGGAGCCAGCGGCGAAGAACCGAGAGAGGCCCGCAAGGAAGATCGCGCACGAGTTAAGGTGAAGCCGAGCCCCTGGCCCGCATGCTGGTTCCCGCACGAAGGGAGACCAGCATGCCAGCACTTGGATTCAGCCTCTTCCTGGTGACCCTCGGGGCCATCCTGCTGTGGGCTGTCAACGTCCCGGCCGCCGGGGCGATCAACATTCGCGCCGTCGGCGCCATCCTCTTCGCCGTGGGAACCCTCGGCTCCATTCTCGCGATGCTGTTCTGGACCAGCTTCGCCCCGTTCGGCACGCACGTGCACGAGCGCGACACGCACGAGCATCTGCACGTCGAGTAGACGCAGGTGCTACGTCCCGTGAGCCGGCGCGGCTGCGTCGACGCGGCGGAGCGAGGGCACCGTCACGTACAGCGCGAGTGCGAACGCCGTCACGGACAGCGCGCCGAACGCCACGGCGGCAGGCGCTCCCCATCGTGCGGCGATCAGCCCCGCGGGGAGGCCGCCGATCGCCGACAGGAAGTACGTCATGCTCCACACGCCCATGACGCGGCCGCGCAGCTCGTCCGGTACCAGCATCTGGAGCGCGGTCAGACCGATGTTGAGGTACACGGACGAGACGTAGCCCCCCACGAAGAGCAGCGCCAGCGAGAGGGGGACGGAGCGGCTGAGGGCGAACCCAGCGATAACGATCCCGAACAGCGCCGCCGACAGCAGCATCGTTGGCCCCAGGGGGAGCCCGGCGCGCAGACGAACCATCGAGAGCGTCCCGAGCAGCGCGCCGATCCCCGCCGCCGCCTCCATGAACCCGAAGCCCCGCACGCCGGTGTGCAGCACCTCGTTCGCGAACGCCGGCAGCAGGATGACGTACGACGTGCCGAACAGGGAGGTGAAGAACGACAGCCCGATCGTCGCGAAGAAGATCCGATGCCGCACGATGTAGCGCATGCCCTCCAGCATGCCGCCCCGCTCCTCACTCGACTGCGGGGGCGGCACCTCGAGGCGCAGCGTCTGGATGATCACCGCCGAGACGGCGAAGCCGGCGGCGGTGACGAAGAACGCCTGCCCCGTCCCGATCACGGCGATGAGCAGGCCGGCGACCGCCGGTCCCACGATGCGCATCACGTTCCACACCGCATTGGTGTACGCGACGGCGCTCGCGATCGCCCGCATCTCGATCAGCCGGGGGAGGATAGCGTTCTGTGCGGGCGTGGCCAGCGCCAGCAACGCCCCGACGACGATCGACCACGCCAGGACGAGCCAGATGTTCGCCACGCCCGCCACGATGGCGAGCGCCATCGCGAGCGTGCATGCCGCGGTGGCGGCCTGCGACCACACCAGCAACGCCCGGTTGTCGAAGCGATCGGCGAGGAGCCCCGCGGGCACGGACAGCACGATCGTGGGCACCGCGGAAGCCACGCTGACGATGCCCAGCCAGAGCGGCGAGGGTGTGAGCTGCGTCACCAGCCACAGCGATCCGATGAAGCGGAACTGCAGGCCGAACACGCGCGCGACCGTGGCGAACCAGAAGCGCCGGTAGTTCGGGTATGCCAGCGCGCCGAGCCGCGACGATGTCACCGGTTCATCCTCGCGGCCATCTTCGTGTGCCGGGCGGTGTGCGGAGGCCATCGCGGACCCTTCCAGAGCCGCCGGGGCGGTGTGGCCCGGGCTCCACATCATCGCATCCGTGCGGGAGCGCCCGGCGTCCGGGTGCGGTTCGAGCGCGCCGGGACGCCGGCTGTCCACACATACGCGCGGCCCCCCGCCCGTGGGCCGGGGGATCACACAAACGCTGCCGAAGACTAGCCGTTCGGCGGGGGCGGGGTGCCCCGGGCCCACGTACGTTACGGGTGACAGGGATCGCGCATCGGCAGGAGCCGGCCATGTCCACTGGAGCCGCATCACTCCCCCGCACCGGGCCCGCGCCGAAGCTCGTGGACGGTTTCCCCAGGTGCGCACGGTGCAGCGGGCGCCTCCTGTTGAGCTACGGCGCGTACACGTGCGTCGCCTGCGGCTACGAGTGGGAGCCCGGCGAGCATGAGGCGTGGCCCCCGCCGGAAGGAGCACGGGATGTCGCCCAGCACACTCGGCCGTAAGTGGGGCCGTAGGCCACCCAGCGCGACGCTCCTGAGCCTGGCCGTCGACCCCGCGGATGGCCGCGTGCGGATGGACGTGGCGTTCCACGAGCCACGCGTGGACGCGGACGACTTCGCCACCACCATGGCGCGCCTGATGCGGCCGCTGCTGAGGCCGGGCACCGGAAACGTGCGCGTGGACGTCTACCAATGTGACGGTGGACTCGACCAGCCGATGACGCTGGTCGCCACGGCGTCCGCCGTCGCCGATGACGTCGTGCGCGCGGTGCCCGGGATCTCCGGTCCCGCGGCGGCGCTGTCCTCACGCGCGCCGCGGGCGCACTCGGCGGCGTGAGCCACCCGGACGGTGCCACGGAGAGAGCGCGGGGCAGACGAGAGCACACAGAAGAGGACACCGAACAGCACTGGAGGATCCGATGCCTGAGATCACGCTTCGCGACCCACTGACCGCCGCGACTGAGGAGCTCTGGTCGGACTGGCCGAACTGGCCCGTCATGCCTCGCCGCTGGCTGCGCCGGGCGCTCCGCAACGCGGAGCTGCTCGGAGAGGCGGCACCCCTCGACATCTCGAAGCACAACGGCGACCTCGTGATCCGCATGTCGCTCCCCGGCTTCGCCGCCAACGAGATCTCGTGCGAGGTGAAGGACGACTTCGTCACGGTGAAGGCCGAGCACGAGGAGACCGCGGAGGAGAAGGCCGAGGAGTACTATTCCCGCGAACGCCGCGTCGGGGAGATCGCCCGCAGTTTCTCGCTCCCCCAGGCCGTCGATGCCGAACGCGCCGACGCGACCTACCGCAACGGCGTGCTGGAGGTGCGGGTGCCGGTGAAGCACGAAGAGGCCACGAAGCGCGTCACGATCAAGACTGAATGATCGCGCCCCGGCGGGGTCGCCGGTGATCGTGATCAGGGTGGACGGGCGGCCGGTCACGGCTCCGCACGCCGGACCTGCCTGGTGAACGGTCGCCCTCCGCGTACGCTCGCGAGCTGCGCGAGGAAGGACGGCGGGCCATGCTGAAGTCTCAACCGACCGGGCACGAGCTGGCGATCCCGCTGGCGCTGGTGCGACTGGCGCCTGCGAATGCCCCGATCGTGAGCGCGTACGCAGACTGGCGCGTCAGCGAACGCGGCCTGCACGAAGCCCCCACCGTCATCGAGCACCACCTCCGCCAGTCGCTGGCGCAGCTCCCGGTGCGTGGCGAGGCCCACGCCTCGCTCGCCGCCGATGCGGAACGCATCCTGCACTACCTGGCTGATCAGGCGGACCCGGCGGCGCGGGGTCTCGTGATCTTCGCCTCACACGGCCGGGGGCTATGGTTCGTGCAGGAGTCCGTGGTCCAGGTGGCGACGACGGCCCACGTGGGCGACGCCCCGCTGCTGCTTCCCTTCGCCGAGCTGGTGCAGGATGCCGGCAGCGGGCGCATCGCCGTGGTGGACACCGAGCACCTCCGCCTGATCGACCTGAGCTACGCCGGCGTGCGTGAGCTCGAGGGATTCGACGACGACACGTGGGGCGCGACGCGGATCTCCTCGCGCGCGGCGTGGCGCACGGCGAACCGCCAGCGCGCGCACGAGACCGCGCTGGAGCGCTTCGCGGGGGAGATCGCCGGCGAGATCGCGGCGGGGATGACCGCGTCCGCATCGCAGGCGCTGGCCATCGCGGGCGCCGACGAGATCGTCGCACTCGTGCGCGACGCGCTTCCGGCGGCGGCTCGCGATCGCCTCGTGCTCACGGGACACGTCGACATGGACACGCCGGAGGAGGAAGTCGTCGAGCGCATCTGGCCGCAGATGCAGGCGATCGCCGCCGCGGCGCGACTCGAGGACATCCAGCGCCTGCTCCGCACCGCGACGCGCGCGGTCGGGGTGGAGGCGGTGCGCACGCTGATCGTCAACCGGCGACTCGCGACGCTCGCCCTCGATCCCGATCGCCTGCCCGCCGCGCAGACCGAGCCGCTGCTGCGCCAGGCGATCGATCAGCACAGCCGCGTGATCATCGCGCGGTCGGCCCCGCAGCTCGCGCCGTTCTACGGCGTGGCCGGCGAGGCGCGCTGGTAGCCAGATCCCGGGTAGCTCAGATCGCTGGTCACGCAGCGGCATCCGCACACGAGACCGGCGCCGGCCGGGCAGCGTCGAACGCTAGCCCCCGGCGCCCGGCTCGTCCTCGCGGGACGGACCCAGGACCAGCGGGAGCACCTCGTCGATCCGGTCGCACCAGTGGACCGTCATCCCGGCGCGCGTGGCGTCCGGGACGTCGGGCCAGTCCTGCTGGTTCGCGCGCGGGCCCACCAGCTCGCGGATCCCGCTGCGGTACGCGCCCAGCGCCTTCTCCTTCAGCCCCCCGACGGCCAGGACGCGACCACGCAGGGTGATCTCGCCGGTCAGGGCGACCCGCCGGTGCACCGGACGGCGCGTCGCCGCCGAGATGAGGGCCACCGCGATCGTGAGCCCCGCCGAGGGCCCGTCCTTCGGGATCGCCCCCGCGGGGACGTGCACGTGGACATCGTGCCGATCGAGGGCGTCGGGTGGGATGCCCAGGGCCAGCGCGTGAGATCGCGCGTAGGTCAGCGCGGCGGTGGCGGACTCACGCATCACGTCGCCCAGGTGGCCGGTGAGGATCAGGTTGCCGGTCCCGGGCATCAGCGCCGCCTCCACCGTCAGCACCTCGCCGCCGATGCTGGTCACAGCCAGCCCCGTGGCGACGCCGATCTCGTCCGGCTCCGCGGAGACGTCGTCACGCACCGCCGCGGGGCCGAGGATCGACGCCAGGCGGCCGGTGGTGATCGCTGCCGTCCCGGTATCGCCGCGGGCGATGCGCAGCGCGACCCCGCGGACCACGGCCCCGATCGCCCGATCCAGCGCGCGCACGCCCGCCTCGCGCGTGTAGCCGGAGATGATCGCGCGCAGCGCGTCGTCGTCCACCCGCACGGCGGTCTCCGTCAGCCCCGCCTCCGTCAGGCGGCGAGGCAGCAGGTACCGCCGCGCGATCTGGAGCTTCTCCTCGTCCGTGTAGCTCGGGATGTCGATGGTCTCCATGCGATCGAGCAGCGGCGGCGAGATGGTGTCCGCCTGGTTCGCCGTGCAGATGAAGAACACCGTGGAGAGGTCGATCGGAATCTCCAGGTAGTGGTCGACGAACGCGGCGTTCTGAGCCGGGTCCAGCACCTCCAGGAGCGCGGATGCCGGGTCGCCGCGCGCGTCGCCGCTGATCTTGTCGACCTCGTCGAGCATGATCACGGGGTTGTTCGTCTCAGCGCGGCGCAGCGCCTGCACGATCCACCCCGGGAGCGCTCCGATGTACGTGCGCCGGAATCCGCGGATCGCCGCCTCGTCGCGGATCCCGCCGAGGGACGCCCGCGCGAACTCCCGGCCCAGGGCACGCGCGATGCTGCGCCCGAGCGAGGTCTTCCCCACGCCCGGCGGACCGACGAAGCAGAGGATCGGGCCGCGCGCGTCGTTGCGGAGCTTGCGCACGGCCAGGTATTCCAGGATGCGCTCCTTCACCTTCTCCAGCCCGTAATGATCCTCGTCCAGGACCGCCGACGCGCGATCGAGATCGAGGTGATCCGGCGTCCGCCGCCCCCAGGGCAACGCTGCGATCCACTCGAGGTAGCCACGCACGGTGCTGTACTCCGGTGAGAGCGGGCTGATGCGGTCGAGCCGGAGGATCTCGCGATCGGCGACCTGCCGCGCCTCCGGGGTGAGCAGGGCGGCATCCAGGCGGCGGCGCAGGCCCGCGACATCCGAGCCGCTGGTCTCGCCCAGCTCCTGGCGGATGGCCTCCATTTGCTCACGCAGCAGGAACTCACGCTCACGTTGCGCCGTGCGGTGCTGGACATCCTCCTCGATCTCCGCGCTCAGGCGCTGCCGCTCGGTCTCGCGCTGGAGCAGCAAGAGCACCTCCCGCAGGCGTTCGACGACATCGACGGTCTCCAGCAGCCGCTGGCGCTCGGGCGGCTTGAACGGCGCGTTGGCGGCGATGAAGTCCGCGAGGTCACCCGGCCGCTGCGCGTGCAACTCGGCGTCGGCCAGCTGCTTCGCGTAAGCCGGCGCGACCGCGGCGAGCTCGCCGAACGCCGCCAGGACGTCCCGGTGCAGCCGCTGTGCCTCCTCGCCGCCGGGGAACTCGTCAAGGGCATGCACGAGCGCTGTGGGGAAGGCGGGCGCCTCGAGCACCTGCTCGACCCGCACGCGGGCGAGGCCCAGTACCAGGGCGTGGATCGTCTCGTCGCCGTGGGACATGCGCAGGACCCGCCCCAGCACCGCGACGGCGCCCGTCGCCGCGGCGACACGCGCCCCCGTCCCGTCGCGAGCGGCGCTCTCCTCGCTCGTCCCGTACGGGACAGGGTCTGCGCGCTCCGCGGACGCCGCAGGCGCAGCGAGCGCGGACGAGGCGATCAGCACGAGGAGCCTCGCCGGGGCGTTCGCCGCCGCCTCGATGGCGCGGGCCTCCGGCCCGAGCGCGACCGTTACCGGCACGGTGAGCGCCGGGAAGAGCACGTTCTCCCCGGTCCACATCACGGGAAGCGGAGCACCCAGCGCGGCACGCTCTGGCGGTCCCAGCGGCGAGGGGAGAGCGTTCGAGGTGAGGTCCGGGTGGGTCATGCGGGCTGGGCCGTGAGCATCGTGGGCGTCATGCGCGGTGTGACCGCGCAGAGCGCCGGAACGCTACTCGTGACGCTTGAGTTCGATGCGCAACAGCCCGTTCTCGTGCTCCACGACGGCGCCATCGAGGATCGTGCCCGCCGGCAGCTCCACGGTGCGGCGCCAGGGACCGGACCACGTCTCGAGCTGCTCGATCGAGGAGCCCGCACGATGCAGCGGCGTGGGGCGTGTGCCGGAGACCTCCAGGGTCCGCCCGGTCAGCGCCACGTGAGGCTGTTCGTCCCGCGTCCCCGGAACGTCGAGCACGATCACCACGCGATCGGCGGAGACGGCGACGTCCGCCGCCGGCACGTGCTCGAGCCCGTGCATGGCGCCGCTGATCGCGACCCCGCTGGTCGCGGGCTGATGCAGCGCGCCGTCGGCGCGATCGACGCCGCGATCGATGAGGGGTACAGGGATGCGGGGTACAGGGAAGTCATCCAGCCGGGCGAGCGTCGCGCTTCCCCAGACGGCGTGACCGCCCATCGCACCCGGGCGTGGCGTTTGATCGCGCGTGCCCAGGTTCCACGTGCCCTGGTTCCCGGCATCCAGGTGCCACGAGTCCGGTGCGTGCTGCACCACGTCGCTCACGTTGCTCATCGGATGCCCCCGGTCGTGCGCCTGCCGATGGACCTGACGCTGGCTGGATGACGGCGGGATGGATGACGCAGAGCAGAGCCGCGAGACGACGACGAGCGCGAGAGAGCCGCGCCCGTCGTCGTCCCGCCCGGTCAGCCGACAAACTGCAGCGCCTGCTGCGCCTGCTGCAGTGCCTGCTGCGCCTGCTGGATCGCCTGGTGGATCGCCTGTGGCTGCGAGCCCGGCGAGGTCATGGGAGGCGCCATCAGTGGCGACGCGAACTGCCCCGGTTGCTGCCAGGCGGAAGACCCCTGCTGGTAGGGGCCCGCCTGCTGGTACGGGCTCGCCTGCTGGTACGGGCTCGCCTGCTGGTACTGGCCTGGGGAGAACTGGCCGGACTGGGACGGCATCGCGAAGGACGGCGTCGCGGAGGGCTGCTGGGCGGCCACCATCCGCGCGAGGTTCTGCGCCTGCTGAGCCTGTTGCTGCGCCTGCTGCGCCTGCTGCTGGACCTGCTGGATCTGCTGCTGTGCCTGCTGCTGTGCCTGGATCGATTGCTGCGCTTCCTGCAGCACGGCCTGCAGCTGCTGCTGCGTGCCCTGCAGCACCTGCTGCGCCTGCTGGCACTGCTGCCGCGCCGCCTGCACCGCCTGCGCGGCCTGCTGCGCCTCGCGCTGCACTTCCTGCACCAGCTGCTGGAGCGCCTGCTCCGCCTGCTGGCACTGGCTCTCGGCGATCCGCTGCACCTGCTGTGACTGCTGCACCTGCTGCTGCGCCTGCTGGCACTGCTGCTGGAGCTGCTGGATCTGTGCGAGCGCTTGCTGCGCCTGCGTCTGCTGCGCCTGGATGGCCTGTTGCTGCGCCTGCTCGGCCTGCAGCTGGGCCTGCTGCGCCTGCTGTTGCGCCTGCTGTGTCTGCTGCTGCGTTTGCTGCTGGTATTGCTCCGTGCTCGTGACCATGAAGTCGATTCTCCGTTCCTGCCAGTGGAAGGGGTCCCGAGGAGAGCTCGTGAGCTCAGGAAATCTCGGTGTGGATAAGTCATCGCGGCCGCAATGAGCGCGACGAAACTACGCGCCATCCCCCGGCAACACATCACGACCCCCTCGCGGACGGCAGCGTGAGGTTGCAACCGCGTTGCGTTTGCCTCTCGTCCGCGCGAATCCCACGAGGTCCGCCAAACGCCCATCGTGATCCTCACGTCTTCGTGCGGCGGCGCGGTCGGATCGCGCACGGCCGCGATTGCGCGCGCGCCGGCGAAACGCACGCGCGACGCACGGCCGATGGCGGGCCGCTCGGCGTGATGCCCGCGCGATACGATGGCCTGGACGCTCGGGCAGCACGAGGAGGGTCCGCCGCGCGCATGAACGCCATCGCCAGGGTCGTCACCGCCGTCGCACTCGCCCTCCTCGGGCTCATCGCGTGGTCGGATCGAGGGCTCTCGCAGGGCGCGGGCGCCATCGCCTGGTCGCCCTGCGGAGCGCGGCTGCAGTGCGGGACCGTGAGGGTGCCGCTCGACTACGCCGCGCCCGGCGACCGGCAAATCGAGATCGCCGTCGCGCGCCAGGTGGCCCGGGATCCGGCGCGGCGCATCGGCGCGCTGCTGACCAATCCCGGAGGCCCCGGCGCGTCGGGCGTCGACTTCGTGCGCGGCTGGGCCGCCGCGCTCGCACCCGAGGTCCAGGACCGCTTCGACATCGTCGGCTTCGATCCGCGCGGCATCGGGCGGAGCACTCCTGCGCTGCAGTGCCACGACCAGATCCAGCAGCTCGTGGCGCAGGACCCGAACCCGGCGACGCCGGCCGCCTGGGCCGAGGTGCAGCGGACGATGCGCGCCTTCGCCGACCTGTGCGCCGCGCGCGCCGGGGACCTCCTTCCCCACCTGGGATCCCTGGACGTGGTCCGCGACATGGACCGCATCCGCGAGGCGCTGGACGAGGATCGCGTCAGCTACTTCGGCTACTCGTACGGCACGGTGCTGGGCGCGCTGTACGCCGACCAGTTCCCGGAGCGCCTGCGAGCGGTGGTGCTGGACGGACCCGTCGCTTTCGGCCGCTCGGCGGACGACCTCGCCCTCACGCAGGCCGTAGGCTTCGAGCGCGAGCTCGAGCGGTACCTGGAGGACTGCCGGGCGAAGCGGTGCGCGCTGGCGGCGGGCAACGCCGACCCGCGTGCCGCGATCGACTCGCTGCTCGCGCGCAGCAGGGAGCGCCCCATTCCCGCCGCGAGTGCCGACCGGCCGGCCGGGCCCGGCGAGACACTGCTGGCGATGGTGAGCGCGCTCTACGGCCCGTGGTCGTGGCCCGCGCTCACGCGGGCGGTTCAGCAGGGGCTGGATGGCGACGGCAGCGGACTGATCCGCCTCGCCGATCGCTACCTCGATCGGTCCGGCAACGGTTATCCGAACTCGTTCGAGATGAACGCGGCACTCAACTGCGTCGACTACGCGTACAACCGCGATCCGGCGCACTACGTGGCCCTGGCCGCGGAGTTCGCGAGGGAGGCGCCGCACTTCGGGCCGTCGAACGCCACGGGGACGTTGATCTGCGCGTACTGGGCCGCGCCGCCGAAGCCGATCGGGATCCCGCGGGCCACGGGCGCGCCGCCGCTGCTGGTCGTCGCGGCCACGCACGATCCCGCGACGCCGCTGGCGTGGGCCCTGGACGTGCGCCGCGAACTGGCCTCCGCCGTCCTGCTGAAGCGCGAGGGCGACGGTCACACCTCATACGCCTCCGGGAACGCCTGCGTCGATGGCGCGGTGAACCGCTATCTCGTCGGCCTCGCAGTGCCCGAGGACGGCGCTGTCTGCGGGACGGAGATCGCGCCTCGCGCGCCATCGGAGCCGCCGTCCACGCGCAGCCCTGCCGGCGCGGACGCGCCCGCGTACGCCGGCCGGGGTGTGCCCTTCGCCGCGGTGCTGCTGGTCGCGATCGGGTGCGTGGTTGTGATCGTGGTCGTCGTGAGCGTGCGGCGCGGCGGGCGCGAGAGTCTGTGACGGCAGGCCGGACGTGCTGATCGACCGTTGGGCCGCATCGACGGGGCGTGCCCCCGCCACTCGGCGCGTCCGGAACACGGGAGGAGCGCCGATGGCACGGCGATCATGCCGATCGTTATGATGGCGGGCATGTGGAGACACGTCCGCGAGACTACCCTCCGCCGCAACCGGCCGCTCGAAGACGGCGATCCCCGGCGGCGCCTGCTGGCGGCGGCGTTCCACCAGCTCGCCGGGACCGCTCGCGCGGTGGTGTACGAGGTGCCTCACCCACTGCGCCCCCGCGCCGTCACCGGCAGCATCTTCCCCCGGAGCACCGCGCCGTGGCGCGGCTTCCTGGACGCCCGCGAAGCCGTCGACACGGGTGAGCCCACGGTCCTCGTCTCGCTGCGCGTGCTGGACGACGAGGAACGACACCTGGCGGTGGACTGGGGGACGACGTACCCGAACACGTTCCTGCTGGTGGAGCCGCACGATTACCGCTGTGACCTGAGCGACCCCGACAATCCGTTCGCGCGCCGGCTGGCGGCAACCGTGGACGCGCTCGCGGTGGCGCCCGGACGAGGCGCGCGCCCCCGGGCGCCGGGGAGGAGTCCCCTCGATCGCCTGCTCCGGGAGATGTTCGGCACATGGCGCTACTGGCCGGCGACCGAGCGCTCCGGCATGACGCGCGGGCGGAGGCTGGAGCTGCGCGACGGCCGCGCGACGATCTGGTCGAGCCTGCTGCCGGAGCTGGTGGAGCGCTTCCCGCAGGCGGCATTCGACCGGGCGCTGCGGCGGCTGCTCGCGTCCGACCGGGAGCTTTTTGCGGGGCCGGTGCCCCGCGCACGCTCGGTCTTTCGCACGCGGCTGGGGCTGCCGTTCCTGCATGATGCAAGGTACGTGGACCGGGCGGTGCGGCGGCTGGTCAACGCCGGGGCCCTGTCCGTGGTTGCCGCGCCGCCCCGCCGTGCGACCTTCGGACCTGGCAGGCCGGTTCCGGATGGCATCCCGGAGGAGGATTTCGAGCGGTTCGTGATGATATGACGCTCCCGGGGCGCCCTCCCGGGTTGCAGAGACGTGCGGGTCCTGTACCCTCTCGTCAACGTTAGGTACATTCCCAAGGCGAGAATGAAGAAACTGCTTCGACTGCTTCCCTACACGCGCCCGTACCTGCCCCAGATGATCCTCGCCTGGGCGTCTGTCTTCGTGTCCGGTGCGCTGGTCCAGTTCAGCCCCGCCCTGGTGCGCTTCGCCCTGAGCGAGGGATTGCAGCCCGTGTACGAGGGGGACCGGTTCATCCGCCTCGATGGGAACGCGCAGCTCCTGATCTACAGCGCGCTGGCGATCGTGGTGTTCGCCATCGGCCGCGGCCTGACTCAGTTCGGGCAGACGTACCTCGGCGAGTCGATCGGCCAGGGGGTGTCATACGACATTCGCAACGATGTGTACGACCACATCCAGCGCATGAGCTACGCCTTCCACGACCAGATGGAGACCGGCCAGATCATGTCGCGGACGACGCAGGACGTGGAGAACGTCCGCATGTTCTTCGCGCAGGCGCTGTTCCGCATCGCCTACATCGCCGTGCTGGTGGTCGTCAGCCTGATCTTCATGTTCATCATCAACTGGCAGCTCGCGCTGGTCAGCATGGTGACGATGCCGATCGTGATCTGGCGCTCCGTGGTCTTCCAGACCCGCGTGCGTCCGATCTGGCTCGCGATCCAGCAGAGCCTCGCCGAGGTGACGCAGACCGCCGACGAGGCGCTCACCGGGATCCGCGTGGTGAAGGCGTTCAGCCGCGAGGACTTCGAGAGCGAGAAGTTCCGCGCTCGCGTCCAGGCGCAGGCGGACCTGAATCTCCAGCAGGCGCACGCGATGGCGAGGAACCAGCCGCTCCTGCAGGGGCTCGGCATGGCGCAGGTGGGGCTGACGGTCGGCGTGGGGGCGCTGCTGATCGCGCGCGGCCAGCTGACCGCGCCGGACGTGCTGGCGTTCGCGCTCTGGCTGAACACGCTGCAACTCCCGCTGCGCACCATCGGTCAGCTCGTGAACGCCACCGCGCGCTGCGTGAGCTCCGCGGAACGCGTGTTCGAGCTCATCGACGTGGAGTCCGAGGTCAAGGACGAGCCGGGCGCCACGGAGCTGGCGGACGTCGCCGGGCACGTGCGCTTCGACAACGTGTCGTTCGGCTACAACAACGTGAGCCCCGTACTGTCGGGCGTGAACATCGACGCCCGTCCGGGCACGGTGATCGCGCTGCTCGGGCCCGCGGGGAGCGGCAAGTCGACCGTGGTCAACCTGATCCCGCGGTTCTACGACGTGACCGGCGGCGCGATCACCATCGACGGCAGGGACATCCGCTCGGTCACGCTGGAGTCGCTGCGCAAGCAGATCGGCATCGTGCAGCAGGATGTGTTCCTGTTCATCGGCACCATCCGCGACAACATTGCGTACGGCCGCCCCGGTGCGACGCAGGCGGAGATCGAGAGCGCCGCGAAGGCGGCCCGCATCCACGACTTCATCGTGAGCCTGCCCGCGGGGTACGACGAATGGGTCGGCGAGCGCGGCGTGACGCTTTCCGGCGGCCAGAAGCAGCGCATCGCGATCGCGCGGACGTTGCTGCTGGATCCGCGCATCCTGATCTTCGACGACTCGACGGCGAGCGTGGACTCGCAGACGGAGTTCCTGATCCTGCAGGCGCTGCAGGAGCTGATGAAGGGACGCACGACCTTCGTGATCGCGCAGCGGCTGCGCACCGTCATGCGCGCCGATGAGATCGTGGTGCTGGAGCGCGGGCGAGTGGTGCAGCGCGGGACGCACGCCGAGCTGCTCCAGCAGGAGGGCCTGTACCGCCGCATCTTCGACCTCGAGCTGAAGGACCAGGAAGAGGCGCTGGGCCGCCCCGTGGCCAGCCGCCGCCCGGATGCTGAACCGCCCCAGGATCGCGTCGGAGTCAGCCAGGAGGCCGAGTAATGGCGATGTGGGGCGGCGCGGGTGCCGCGGGCTGGAGCACCAACATCGGCGGCGGTCGCATGGGCGGCCACCGGGGCACCGACGGCTGGGACGACGAGTACCTGGGCAAGGTGTACGACGCCGAGGTGGTGCGCCGGCTCGCACCGTACCTGCGGCCATACCGCTGGCAGGTGCTCCTCGCGTTCCTCGCGATGTCCGTGCAGGCGACCACCAGCTACATGCAGCCGCTGATCGTGGGCTTCACGGTGCGCGCCGGGATCCGGCACGACCCGCGCCAGGTGCTGCTGCTGATGGGCGTGCTCCTGGGGATGGCGGCGATCGGCTGGCTCGCCCTGTTCATCCAGCAGATCACGATCAACACCGTGGGCAACAAGCTGCTCGTCCAGATCCGCACGGACATGTACGAGCACATGCAGAGCCTGTCGCTGAGCTTCTACGACGAGATGGAAGTCGGCCGCATGATCAGCAGGCTGACCAGCGACGTCACGGTCATCCAGGACCTGCTGACCAGCGGCTCGCTGAACTTCGCGGCGGACATCGTCGGGCTCGTGATCGTGGTCATCACGGCGCTGCGCCTGGACTGGCAGCTCGCCCTCGTCACGTTCGCCGTCGTGCCCCCGCTCGTGGCGGTGATGGCCTACTGGTCGACGCACGCGAAGAACGCCTTCGTCAACGTGCGCGTGAAGGTCAGCGCGCTCTACGGCACGCTCGCGGAGAACCTGTCGGGCGTGCGCGCGGTGCAGTCCATGTCGCGCGAGGATGAGAACAGCCGCCGCTTCGACCAGCTCAACCGCGAGAACCGCAACGCCGCGATCTGGGCGGGCATGCTCAGCGCGGCCGTGCTGCCCGCCGTGGAACTCGCGGTCGCCATCGCGACCACGGGGGTGATCATCGTCGGCGGCCTTCGCGCCTTGAACGCCGTGAACGTCGATGTGGCGACGCTCTTCGGCCTGCTGACCGCGTTCACCCTGTACGTCGGCCGCTTCTTCGACCCGATCCGCGACCTGGTCCTCCAGTACACGATGATCCAGCGTGCGATGGCCGGCGGTGAACGCGTCTTCGAGGTCCTCGACACCCCGCCCCGCATCCAGGACCGGCCCGACGCCATCGAGCTTGATCAGGTGGAGGGGCGCGTGGACTTCGATCACGTGTTCTTCCACTACGTGGAGGGCATCCCGATCCTCCGGGACATCGACCTGCACGTCGCCCCCGGCGAGACGATCGCTTTCGTCGGGCACACCGGGGCCGGGAAGACCACCATCACCTCCCTCGTCAGCCGCGGGTACGAGGTCACCGGGGGCGCGATCCGCATCGACGGGCACGACCTGCGGGACATCAAGCGCCGCTCGCTGACGCGGCACATGGGCGTGGTGCTGCAGACGCCGTACCTGTTCAGCGGGACGATCGCCGACAACATCGCCTACGGGCGGTCCGAGGCGACCCGCGAGCAGATCGAGACCGCCGCGCGCGCGGTAGGCGCGCACGAGTTCATCGAGCGGCTCCCGCTCGGGTACGAGACCGTGCTCCGCGCCGGCGGGCAGAACTTCTCCATCGGCGAGCGGCAGCTGATCAGCTTCGCGCGCGCCATTCTTGCCGCGCCGCGCATCCTGGTGCTGGACGAGGCGACCGCGTACGTGGACACGCAGACCGAGGCGATCATCCAGCGCGCGCTGCGCGAGCTGCTGAAGGGGCGCACCTCCTTCGTCATCGCGCACCGCCTGTCGACGATCCGCGAGGCGGATCGCATCGTGGTGCTGGACCAGGGCAGCATCGCGGAGGTCGGCACGCACGACGAGCTGCTGGCGGCGGGCGGCGTGTACGCGAACCTGTACCGCATGACGTACGAGAGCGAGCAGGCGGCGCGCGAGACGGAGGCCCTCGGCGAGGACGCGGCCATCGCGCGGCGCCGGCGCGGCGAGGTGCCGGTCCAGGCTGCCGGCGACGCCTAGGCGGCCGGACGCCACGCCGGTTCCCTTCCCCTCGTCCGGGATCGCCTCTGCCGTGGCGGGCGCGGGCGCGCGGCGTCTCAGCCCGTTGATACCGCCAGCGGCAGCCGCACTGTGAAGGTGGTGCCCTCGTGCTGCCTGCTGCGCACCTCGATCGTGCCGCCGTGGCGGGTCACGATCTCGCGCGCGACGTAGAGGCCCAGGCCAGTGCCGTTGAGCACACGCTCCCCCTCGTTGAGGCGCGTGAAGGGCTCGAAGAGCCGCGGCATCCGCTCCTCGGGGATGCCGATGCCGTTGTCCGCGACCGCGAGATCGGCACCGCTCTCGGTCCGGGCGACCGTGACGGTGATCGTCCCCCCGTCCGGGGAGTACCGGATGGCGTTCGAGACGAGATTCGTCAGCACCTGCTCCATCCGCGCCTCGTCCCACTCGCCGGTGACGGGAGCCGGTGCACTGAGCACGAGCAGGTGCTTCGGCGTGGTGGACGGGTCTGCGCGCAGGCGATCGATCACCACGCGCGCGAGCTCCGCGAGGTCGACGCGCTGCACGTCGACCAGCAGCCTGCCATGCCGCACGCGAGAGGCATCGAGCAGATCGTCCACGAGCCGCTGCAGCCGTCTCGCGTAGGCGTTGATCTCACGGATCGGCTCCAGCAGCGGTGCCGCTCCCAGGTCGAGCGCGGCGAGGCGGCGCGCCAGGAGCTCGGCGTTCCCGATCAGCACCGTGAGCGGCGTCCTCAGCTCATGCGAGGCGGATCCCAGGAAGTCGTCGCGGAACACCAGCGCCGCCTCGATGTCGGTGCGGGCCGCCTGCAACTCGCGCGCCAGGCGCCGGTGCTCCGACACGGCGGACGCGAGCGCGAGGGTAGTGACGGAGATCACGGCCATGAAGGCCTGGAGGAGCAGCAGATCGTCGTTCTGCGCGAACCGCGCCCACGGCCCGAACCCCTGCAACGTGCCGACCACCGCGATGCTCGACAGCAGCAGGATCGCCGCCGCGGTCGCGCG
Organism: Dehalococcoidia bacterium; assembly: GCA_041674525.1. Lineage (GTDB taxonomy): Bacteria > Chloroflexota > Dehalococcoidia > UBA2979 > UBA2979 > SHYQ01. The sequence goes on from JBAYVN010000015.1 coordinate 24,081, forward strand.
CATCCCGGCGCCGCATGCGGCCCACACGAGCACGGGGATGACCAGGAAGCCGATCGGGAAGTTCTGCCTCGACAGCCCGGCGACGCCCCCGAAGACGAGCACGCCGGTCAGCAGTGTCGCCAAGAGCACCACCGCGGTGCGGCCAAGCGTCTCGCCGGGACGCGCCGGCGCCGCCCACAGCAGCACCGCCGGGGTGATCAGCATCGCCCCGCTGAAGTCGCCGAGCCACCACGTGTACCCGACCGTCACCGCCTCAGCGGATCGCAGGGCACCCGTCAGCCCCAGGCTGAGCACGCCGATCGCCGCGCTGATCAGCGTGCTGACGAGCACGATGGCTGTGAACACGAAGACGTGGCGCGGCCGCGCGAAGCTCGCGACGCCCTCGCCCGCCCTCCGCACGAGGTGCGAGGCGGCCAGCGCCTCCAGTGCATTGCCCGCGGCGATGCCGAGCGAGGCGGACACGGGCGTGGCGGGCGTGGTGATGTTGACGATGAACGCCCCGGCGAAGATCGCGGGCCACGCGCGGGGGCCGAGCAGGATCAGCGCGGCGATCGCGATGCCGGTCGGCGGCCAGACTGCCGTCGCGTTCGACTGCACGAACGCCAGCCGCAGCCCCAGCTTCCCCGCCAGCACGTAGATCCCCACGACCACAGCGAGGCTGATCACGAACCGGGCGCTGGTCAACGACGAGCGGGAGTACGGAGAAGCGGTTCCCTCCCGTGCAGTCGTGGGGAGGGCTGCTGCCGGCGCTCGCGACAAACGGCGACTCCTTCACAGCTGCGCGGCGCCCGTCAGGCCCGGACTTCGCTCCGCGGATGCCGAATCATCGCCCCCGAATGTCGGGAGCACGTTGCGGGGGAACGTAGCACCGGGGGGATTGCAGAGGCATCAACACCGGCTCAGCCACAGCACGAGATCGCCGAGGCGCTGCTGCGGGACCGGCGCTCGTGAAGAAGCCCGCCATGCGGCGGGCTTCTTCACTGGGCCCTGTCGGTGCCGATGCTGCGGCGCGCGATCGTGCTGGTGCGCGGCGCGCGGGCCGGCGGCGGCCTCGCCCCGGGCGCTGCCTACGGATTCGTCCCGTCGATGCAGCCGATCACCTGCTTGCCTCCGGAGGTGTAGCCCGCTTTGGCCGTGTAGGCCGCGTTGGACCAGTTCCCCTGCACCTTCCACGCGGTGCCGTTCGTGAACTGGATGGAGGGGCCACCGAAGGTCCACGCGCACTTGTCGGAGTTCTCGTAGCCCGAGCGGTCGTACCAGCCGGTGCCTCGCGGGTCCGTCACCGCCTCGGACAACTCGTGCGCGCTCACGTTGGCGAGCGCCTTCAGCCCCTGCGATTGGTTCGCGACGGTGCTCTGTGGGTCACAGCCGCTGTCGCCATCGAGGTTGAAGAAGAAGCCGAACTGGATCGGCACCGTGACCGTGCCCGCCCCGTCGCCGTAGTCGTACGCCACCGACCCCCACGAGTGCCACGCGCAGTAGCCCGCGGTTCCCCGGGACCCGTCGATGTACACGGGGTAGTAGCTGCTGCCGTCGCTGTTGGGCGCTGCCGCGACCCCGGACGTCACGAGCTTCTGGACTTCGGCGAGGATCGTGGACGTCTTCGGCGCGCCGGTCGGGCCCTTGGAGAGGTCCGTCACCACGGCGTTCGCATGCACGGTCGTGGTCACGTAGCCACCGATGCCGTTGTACTCGGTGTTGGTTCCCATGTAGCTCGAGCCGTTGGCGCCCGCGTAGAACAGGTTCAATCCCGATTGCTTGTCGCCCAGGAAGTCCGTGCCGAACTTCGCGCCCCAGAAGATCGGCGACACCGTGGCCGCCGGGAGGATCGGACCGTTGTGGTAGGTCAGCAACGGCGATGGTTTGCCGCTCGACGGGGCACCCCCGCCCCTGGCCCAGTGAATGCCCAGCATCTCGGGCTCCGGGCGGCCGTGCGGCCCGGGAGGCTGCTGCGCCTCCGCAACGCCCACCGGCCCGGCGCCCGCACCGAGCGCGAACGCGACGGCGAGAGCGGCCACCGCGAGGAGTCTGCTGTTGCTGAACATCACGAACCTCCGGCTGCCCCGCGGCACTTCATTGCTGTCAGATTCCCAGTCGCCGCAGGACGCGCGGGAAGGAGCGACGAGCACCCGGGTTCCGCGCCTCACCCCGGTGAGGCGAGCGCGCAGCCCGCATGAGGCGGCGAGGGGCCGCCTCGCGCTCCCGGAGCAGCCCGAACACCACGTCGCGCAGCGACTCGAGGAGCACCGGCTTGCCGACGAACGCATCCGCGCCCGCCTGCAGCATCCGCACCACCTCGTCGGGGCGATCGAGGCTGCTCAGGATCACGATCGACGGGCCGGGGACGCGCCCCTCGCGAGAGAGCGCACGGATCAGCCCCGTCGCGCCGATGTCGGGGAAGCGCGGATCGATGACGATGAGGTCGCAGGGGACGTCGGTCGACCGCACTGCCTCGATGGCGGCTCGCCACTCGTGCATCTCGGTGACCGCGAATCCGACCCGCCGCAGGTCGGCAGCGACCGCCCGCTGGGCGGCGGCATCGCCATCGAGCAGTAGCAACCGTGGTAGACGTTCGGACATCTCGTTCTCCCCGCCAGTGCAGCGAGCGTACGAGGGGCGCCTTCCGGGCTTCATAAGACACGCCGAAGAAAACATGTGAACTCGTCCGTTGCCTGCGGCCGCGCGTGAGTGCGAAGCAGGCTCGTGCGAGTGCGTGAGGCGGCGAAGCGGTGAGGGAGCGGGGCGGAGCGGCTGGGCGTGCCCCCCAGGCGAGGATGGGGCTACGGAATGATGGGCGCGCCAGACTCGCGCGGCACGCGGCCATCCAGCTTCCCGCCGCCCCCGCGGGAGCGGGCGTCGCGAACCGCGTCCATGAAGCGCTTCCGCGCGGACTCCACCGTCTGGGTGTCCGGATCGAGGGCGTCGACGGCCTGGTTCGAGGCGGAGGAGGCGGGGCCCGGCGGCTGGCCCGTGGAGGTGCCGCGCGGAGGCCGGCCGCTCACGCGACGACCCGCGGCGAGCACCATCCGGAGAGCCGACAACACACGGGCGACGATACTCAAGCGCGTTCCCGTTCCGCGGCGACCCGCGCGGGCGAGCCGCTGGGGATCTGCCTGAAATAGTAATAGAAAGGCAGAAGATTGTCTGTGCCCGCACGCACCCACGCGCAACATCGCTGCCTGCATAGTCCGCCGCATTACCCGCCGGACCCCGGCGGCACTACTGGAGGTTCCCCGTGCGAACGACCTCGCACGCGTACCACTCCGCCCGATTCGCATCCGTCGCCGGCGCCAGGAGGGTGCCGTGAGCATCCACCCCCGCCGCCCAGCAGTACCAGTCCGTCGGCTCCCACGGCGGCCGCCCGCCGGTCAGCGCCAGGGCCTCCTCGAACGTGCCGGGCCGCGGATGCCCCGGCGAGCCATTCGCCATGCCGTCGTCCATCCAGTCGAGCACGTGCGCCAGTTCGTGCTCCAGGACCATCTGCCCGATCAGCGTGCTGGTATCCACATCGCCGAGGCGGATCCGCCAGACATCGTCGGGGCAGGTCCACCGCCCGTCCCACACCCAGCGTGCGCAACCGGAGTCCGCGGTCGCCCGTACCTCGCCCGTGCCCACCGTGACGAGACGCGGTGCCGAACGTTCGATCATGACGCGGGGCCCGATGATCGCGAGCAGCACCGGGATCATCGACGACATTCGCTGCTCCGCGACCTCCTCCGGACTCGGGGGCGCGGTCTCCACCGGGGCGGGTGCGGGCGCGCCAGGTTGCTCCCCACCGGCCGCGCAATCGTCCGGCGCGGCGCCATCCTCAGGCACGAGCTGCTGGCAGCCCGGTGGCGATGCCGCGACGTCACCGCCTTCCGCCGCGAATGTCCTGCCATCCGGCATGGACACGCACAGGGTGGCGGCGACGAGCAACACGAGGAATGACACGGCCTTCACGGCAGATTTCGCCCCCGCACAGGTGCGTCAGCTGTCGTGAGCGACCGCCGTTCGCGATCAGTTCATGGTTGCCGCCTCGGTGAAATGCGTCTGAATTGCGCAGGAAGTCGCAAATCGCCGCCCCTGGCCGCAGGGCCGGGGATGGGCGATGCCGCGCTCCGGCCTCGTCCCGCGCGGCGCGCGAACCGCGGTCGAACGGCGGCGCGGGGATGCTGGGGTCAGCGAAACATCAGGCGCACAACGCCCCGCGAATGCCCCACGCAGGGCGGGCACGGAGCCCGCAAGGGGGTCGCGACGGCCGCTCTGATGCAGGCTCACCATTGCGATCAGGGGCTGGAGCCGGTAGAAGGTCATGAAGGGCTCGGCTCGGTTGATCTAGGCAAGAACACGTATCGCCTCGCGCGCACCGCACGGATCACGCGCACGGATCACGGGCGACCGCAGACACGCAAGCCCTTGCCGGCATGCGCCGGGGCGGCTGCACCGATGCTGCGTTGGAGGTCAGATGTCGGGCCGCACAGACGCCGAGGTCACGCGTACGATCCTGCGGGCGGCGGCCACCGTCCCGGGCCCCGCGCCGTCGGCGATCGAGGCTGCGCGCCGGAAGCTGACGCAGGCCGTCCGCTCGGGCCAGCCTGAGGAGGCGGTCGCCGCGGACTGACCTCGGCGGCTCGCTGAGCAGACCCGCTCGCTACGTCAGAACGGCGCCCTTCAGGAACAGCGCGCTCAGCACGCCCACCGCCAGCGCCGGGCCAAACGCGAACGTGCTCCGCCGGCCGCGGCCGGTGGCGAGCAGGCCCAGCGCGATCACGGCCCCCGCGATCAGCGAGATCGCCAGGTACGCGGGCACGCCGCCCAGCCCGAGGAACGCGCCCGCGAAGGCGCTGAACTTGGCGTCGCCCAGTCCGAGCCCGCCACGCCCCAGCACCACCAGTCCCGTGGTGACGGCACCCGCCGCGAATGCCCCCCCGAGCGCGCTGAGCGCCGCGGGGATGCCCCCGAGCAGCGCAGCGACGACGATGGCGATCAGGGTGCCGTTGTACGTCACGAGGTTCGGGATGCGACGCTCCCGGAGGTCGATCGCCACGACGAGCCCGGTCGTCGCGCCGAACACGACCGCCCACGCCAGCGCCAGCGCTCCGTGGGTGCGGGTGACGGCAACCAGTCCGAACGCGAGCGCGCCGGCGGCCACCAGCAGCGCGAAGTGCTCGCGGCGCACGGGCATCAACACAGCTCCAGGCGAGCGCCCGGGTGCAGCTGCAGCGCCTCAGCGTCTCCGGCGCGCAGCTCCACAGTCTGTCGTGCGCCGCGCGGCCCGAAGCTGATGCGCCACGGCCGGAGTCCACGCACCACGCGCAGCACCTCCGAGCCGGCGTTGACGTAGACCACGTCGATGGGGAAGCGCATGAAGCACGTGTGCACCGATCCGCAGGCGGGCAGCCACAGAGCGACGGATCCGGGCAGCTCGCTGCGGCCCATCAGGCCCAGCAGCCGGTCCAGCGCCGTGCTGGCCACGGCCGCCAGTCCCACCTCGCGGCCATCCACCGTCAAGCGTGCCGCCCGCATCAGCGCGGGGCCCCCAGCACGTCCATCGCGTGGATGATGACCGGGCCCAGCAACAGGATCAGCAGCGTGGGGAACATGAAGAGCGCCGTCGGGAGCGTGATCTTCACCGGGACCTTGCCCGCCATCTCGCGCGCCCGTTGCCGCCGCCGCTCGCGGCTCTCAGCCGCGTGGTTCCTGAGCACCCGGGCGATCGGCGCGCCTGTTCGCTCCGCCTGGGAGACCGCACGGGCAAACACGCGCATCTCCTGCACGCCGCACCGCGTCGCCATCTGCTCGAACGCCTCCGAGCGATCACGGCCGAGGCTGATGTCGCGCACCACGTGCCCGAACTCCTGGCCCGCGGGGCCCGGCATCTTCTCGGCAACGGACAGCAGCGCGGCCTGGAAGCCCAGTCCCGCCTCCACGTTGGTGATCACGAGGTCAATGGCGTCCGGAAGCGATCGCTGGATCGCCAGGCCACGCGCACGCACCTTGCGGCGGAGCCAGTTCCACGGGAGGTACAACCCAACGAACGACCAGAAGGCGCCGGCTTCGAGGATCCGGATCTCGCTGGTGGAGCTGAAGGAGAGGAACGCGATCACGAAGATGATCGGCGACACCACGCCGGCGGCCAGCCAGATCGCGACGAACCGGCTGAAGGACGCGGGGTCGCCAGCCATCTGCAGGTCGCGCCTGATGCGGCCCTCGATCCGGGCCGGGAGCACGCGGGCCAGGCTGTTGGCCGCGTTGCCCATCAGCGGCCGCAGGATACGGTCACCGAACGAGGGCGACAGGGGATCGGTTTCCACGTCCTCGCCGATCCGCTCGAGGCGCCGGCGCGTGTCATCGGGACGGTTCGGTCGCCCGATCGCGAACACCAGGAGCGCGACGGACAGTCCAGCGAGCAAGGGCAGGAGCCACTGCATGTCAGACCTCCACCTTGCTGATCTTCTTGATCACGATGTAGCCGAACAGGTCGAGCGCGAGCGAGACTCCGAGCAGCACCTGGCCGCGCGGGTCGATGAAGAGCAGCTTGTAGCGGACCGGATCCATCAGGCCCAGGAAGGCGACCAGGGCCAGCGGCAGGAACGCGATGATGACCGCCGAGAACCGCTCGCGCGACGTCAGCGCGGACAGCTCGAGGCGGAACGCCTGGCGGTGCCGGATCGTCTGCGACACGCCCTCGAGGATCTCGGCGAGGTTGCCCCCGCTCCGGCGCTGGATGGCGATCGCGGTCGCGACCATGTCGAAGTCCGCGCTGTTCAACCGGCGGTTCAGCTGCTCGAGCGATTCGTCCACGTCGGCGCCCAGCCGGATCGCATCCACCAGCCGGGTGAGCTCGCTCGCCAGCGGATCGTCGAGCTCCGAGGCCGTTGCCGAGAGCGCCTGCAGATAGCCGAACCCGGAGCGCATCATCGACGCCATGAGATCGGACATCTCCGCGAGCTGGCGCTCGATCGCCTTGGCGCGGCGGCTCGTGACCACGCTCACCACCACCGGCGGCGCCACGCAACCGAGCAACAGGCCGAGGCCCAGCCCCACCACCGCCGAGAAGCCCAGCAGCAGTCCGGCCCCGAACCCGAGCACGGCCCCCAGCAGGATCGCCGCCAGGCGAATGGCCACGTACTCGCCGACGCGCAGCGGCAGGCCGCTCCGCTCCAGCGTCTCCGCGGTCCCCGCCGCCACCAGCCGATCCAGGCGGTAGCCCAGGTTCGCGAACCCTCGACGGGTCTTGAGCAGCGAGACGTCGTTGGCGTAGATGCTGGTCGCCTCGGCGAGCGCCTGCACGCGGCCCTGCACCGTGCGGGCCGGGGATCGCATGGAGGCGACGCCGGCGACCAGCAGCAGCATGGCCACACCGGCCGAGATCGACAGCATGACCGGGATGAGGCCCTCGCCGATCATCGGATTGCCATCCGCTCGGTCGGCCCCGTCCAGGCCTCGGAGATGCCGAACTGCGCGAAGCGGTCCGCGAACCGCGGCCGGATGCCGGTGGCGCGCATCTCGCCCTCCACCTTGCCTTCCGGGTTCATGCGGATGTGCTCCAGGCGGAAGATGTCCTGCAGCGCGACGATGTCGCCTTCCATCCCGGCCACCTCGGTGGCCGCCACGACCTTGCGCGTGCCGTCCGACATGCGCCCGATCTGGATGATCAGATGCAGCGCGGACGTCATCTGCTCGCGGATCGCGCGCGTGGGGAGCTCGAAGCCCGCCATCATCACCATGTTCTCGATGCGCGCCAGGGCGTCGCGCGGCGAGTTGGCGTGGACGGTGGTGATGGAGCCCTCGTGCCCGGTGTTCATCGCCTGCATCATGTCGAAGGCTTCCGAACCGCGAACCTCGCCCACGATGATGCGGTCGGGGCGCATACGCAGCGCGTTCCGCACCAGGTCGCGCTGCGTCACCGCGAGCGACGACTCGCCGGTGGGCGGCCGCGCCTCCAGCGTGACCACGTGCGGCTGCCGGAGCTGGATCTCCATCGGATCCTCGATGGTGACGATCCGCTCCTGGCGCGGAATGAACGCGGAGAGCGCACTCAGCAGCGTGGTCTTGCCGGAGCCGGTGCCGCCCGAGATCACGATGTTGACCTTCGACGCCACGCTCGCGCGCAGGAAGCCCGCGACCTGCTCCGAGATCGTCCCGATGCGCACCAGGTCGTCGAAGTCGAACCGCTCGGGCTGGAACTTGCGGATCGTGATCGAGGGACTGCGCACGGCAATCGGCGGGATGACGATGTTGACGCGCGATCCATCCGCCAGGCGACCGTCCACCAGCGGGGAAGCCTCGTCCAGCCGGCGGCCGAGCGGCGCCACGATGCGGTCGGCGATGCGGCGGATGTGATCGTTGTTCCGGAAGCGCACGGCGCTGGCGTAGATCACGCCGCCCTTCTCGAAGTAGATGTCGGACGGCCCGTTCACCATCACTTCGCTGATCTCAATGTCGTCCAGCAGCGGCTGGATCGGGCCGAAGCCAAGCACCTCGTTGCAGACCGCCGCGGTCAGCTCCTGCTTGAGCACACCGGCGATGCCCGGCGCGATGTCGGCCAGCATCACGGCGACGCTGCGCTCCAGGTGCGCCTTCGCCTCGACGGGCGGCAGGGCGTCGAGCGCCCGCACGTCCACGTCCTGCAGCACGCGCTCGTGGACGCGGATCACCAGCCGGTCGCGGGATTCGTCCGTGTCCTCTGTGTCGATGAGCCTCACCGAGGGGTTCCGCGGGGGGATGGTCGTGGTCATTACGCTCTCCTACCGACCAGCGGCAGCCGCTTGCCACCGATGGCGAACACTCGACGCTGCGGGGGCGCCTCGCTCACTCCGGCGAGCGCCTCCGCGACCGTGCGCAGGGCGCGGGCGTACTTGCCGGTTGGCTGCGAGATGACGACGGGGGTACCCGTCTGCACGGAGACACCCACGGTGGGGTCGTACGGGATGGTGTAGGACACCTTCAGGCCGGTGGCGCGCTCCACGTCCTCGGGCGAGACCGCCGCCGCGCGCGTGCAGTCGTTCGCCAGCAGGCGCACGCTGTCGCGCGGCACGCCCCAGGCGTCGAGGATGCGCACGGCGGTCTTCGTGTCCTTCACGCTCGACACGTCGAGCGAGGTCACGAGCAGCACGAACGCCGCCTCGTGCAGGGACGTGGCGACCGCGTCATTCATGACGCCGGGGGTGTCGACGACGACGTACTCGTGCGTCTCCGTGAGCGCGTTGATCATCGCCGCCAGGTGCGGCGCCTGGACGGCGCGCCAGTCATCCGGCTCGGATGCGGCGAGCAGCACGTCGACACCGGACTCGTGCCGCGCGAGGTAGCGCCGGACGGTGTCGCGGTCGATCACGCCCTCATTCCGCGCGAGGTCGGCGATCGAGTGCTCGACGGGGAGGTCGAGCATGACCGCGACGTCACCGAACTGGGCGTCGCTGTCGATCAGCGCCACGTCCTGCCCGGAGATCTGGCGCAGGAGCACGGCCAGGTTCGTGGAGATCGTGGACTTCCCGATGCCACCCTTCGCGCCGGCCACGGTGATCACCGTGCCGCGTGCGTTGGCCGCTGGCTGATCGGACCAGCGGGCGAGCTGCCGCTGCTCCTCCTGCGCCAGCAGGCCGTGGATCACCTCCTGCAGCTCCGCGGCAACCACCGGCTTCTCCAGGAAGTCGCGCGCGCCCGCACGCATCGCCTGGCGCATCAGCGCCGGCGTGATGGAGGAGGAGTACACGAGCACGGGGATGTCCGGCAGCTGCTGCAGCGCGTCCAGCGTCGCGAGGCCACGGACCGGCGGGTCCTCGAGGCCGACGAGGATCACGTTCGGCCGGTGCTGCGTGGCCATGAAGGTCGCTTCGGTCCCGTAACCCGTCTCGCCGACGCGATCTAGCCCGATCGCGTCCACGGCCGTCGAGACGTCGAGGCGGGAGTCAAGGTTGGGGTCGACGATCAGGACCGTCAGATTGCGCGCCATGGAACCCGCCTTCGTTCAGGAAGCTCGATGTTGTGGGGGACTATCGCTGGACGGTGTTGGTGGTCGCCTGCTGCGGCTGCAGCTTGAGCAGCGGTGCCAGGCTCTGGCGCTCGCGCTCGCCGAACGGGCGCAGCACCAGCCCGATGGTCCCGGTCTTCGCGGACATGAAGAGCGACTGCGCCTGGTCCGGGGACACCGCGAGCGTGACGGAGATCGCCTTCGGCTGGGCCTTCGCCTCTTCCCCGCGCAGCGTCGCCGCGTCGCCGTCACCCTTCACGGGGTCCGTGATCTGCTGACCCACAGCCAGGACCAGGACATCCTGCAGCGCCGTCAGCACGGTGGGGTGACGCGACTCATCCGTCGTCGTGCCGGTCTGCCGGGCGGCGAACTCGTACGGCCCGAAGAGGTTCGCGTACTCGGTCGCCACCAGCACATCCACGCGGTCGCCGGGGACGATGAGGCCGCCGGCCCCGCTGACCTCGGTCACGGGGACGGAGATCGCGCGCATGTTCTCCGGGACGGTGAACGCCAGTCCCGTGCCCGAGGGCGCGTCAGCGCTGACGAGGCGCGATCCCAGCACCTGCTCGCCAGCGGCGATCGGGTACCGCGCCACGCGGCCGTTGACGTCCTTGATGTCGAGGATCGCTCCCTCGAGGGCCAGGCTCGCGGGGATCTGCCGCGACTCGAGCATCGCGCCGGAGATGCGTGCGCCGGCCGCGATCGGCTGCCGCGTGATCACCACGGTCCGCGTGGCGGAGCTGCCGTTCACGGCGCCAGCCTGGAGTGCCGCGTCCGCGCGCACCCGGTTGATCCACGCCAGCGACGCGGCGGCCGTGACGATCCCGAGGATCGTCGCGAGCAGCAGCAGGCCGCTTCCCGATGCCATTCGCTTGAGTATCCGCATCGCAACCCCTCGTTCCTCGTGCGCGCCGGAGCGCGCGTTCCCGGCTGTTCGCGCTGCCGCGCGGTCATGCTGCTACTGCTTCAGGAAGACTCCGATGTCGCCGTTGGCCGCCTGCAGGCTCAGGTTCACGTTCGTCTGCGGCAGTTGCTCCACGAACCGCACCCACAGGGTGAACGGACCGCCCGCGCCGCCCGCGCCGCTCCAGATGCAGTTCTTGTGGAAGACGCCGGCGCCGTCCGTGCACCCCTCGATGTACGCGCGCGAGAAGCCGCGCACGATGTAGCACTTCGAACCGCACTCATTGACGGCGTAGTTGTTGATCGTGATCAACTGCACGCTGCGCGGGCTGGTCTGCGCGCCGGTCGCCGCGTTGCAGTCGTACGGGACGAGGTCAACCGCCGGGCTGCTCGCGGAGGAGTCGTACCGCCAGACCTCGTAGAAGTCGTCCATGCCGTCGGACCGCGATGGGGTATGCAGCGGGATGTTCGCGACGGCGTTGAGGGCCGCATTCCCGGCGTTGAAGTTGGCCACGGTGCCGCCGTCGTTGGTGAAGTTCGACTCACAGGCGCCGTCCACGGGGGAGCCGGGTGCCATGCCGGCGAGGCGATCGACGATGCCGGTGCGCACCTTCTGGATGTCGAAGCCTGCCTTCGCGTTCACCTCGTCGCCGATGCTGCAGATCATCTGCACGCCGGTGACGGTGTTGTTGTAGACATCGTTCGCGCCGGCTCCGGTGTCGGAGCACGTGGGCCCGTCGGGGTCGATGTTCAACTGGCTCGCGAGTCCGGTGCTCGAGTTGTCGACGTAGATGGGGCAGAGCATGCCCGGCACCGGGACACGGTTGCCCAACCCGTCATCCTCGAAGCAGGCACTGGAGGCGGACATGGCGAAGGGCAGGAAGCCCACGACCTGGTAGGGACGGCCGGCGCACGCCGTGGCGGTGGTGTTCACGTGCCACATCGAAATCCCGAGCACGCCGAACAGGAAGGTGCGGGGATCGCGCTGCAGGGACACGGTCACGCCGGTGGGCACCGCGTCCGAGGCGCTGTAGCAGGTGTTGATGACCTGGACATCCAGTGACACGCCGGGCTCGGCGGTGTCGATGCCGTTCTGCTGCGCCCACTGCTGCGCCGCGGCGGTAGCGGCCGTGGTGTCCGCGGCGGCATCGCCGGGCTGCAGAGTCAGCTGGAGCGCGCCCGCGAGCGCGGCCTTGTCCACGTCGCTCTGCGCATCGCGGCGGTCGGTCAACATCAACCCGACGTCGATGGAGAGCGCCGCGAACAGGGCGAACAACGTCGCGGCAAGCACCGAGAGCACGATCGCCTGGCCGCTGGAGTCAGAGAGTCGTCGCTTCATCGTCAGCTGCAATCCGCGCCGGCACGTGCGGCAACAAGGGTCTGGTTGGAGGGAACGGATTCGAGCCTGGAGTCGGAGCACGCCCCGAGCGTCCAGGTGGTCGGAAACAGGCCCCCGGAGATCAGCGACACGATCGCCGGGAGTGGCGTGATCGTGTTGTAGACGTGCGAGATGTGCACCGCCACACCGGAGCCACGCAGGTACAGTCCGCTGGTGGCGTCAGGGTTGTGGTACGTCACCGTGATCTCGTCGCAGTCGACGAGCTGGTTGCTGGTGTTCCATGCGCGCTCCTCGATGGAGTCGGCCGCGCACGTCCCCGCGGTGGCGCTCGGGAGGTTGGCCACGGCCGCGTACCGGGCGGCCTCGGACGCGGAGTTGCGGACGGTGATCTGCGTGTACAGCGCCAGCCCGAACTCCGCGATCGCGAAAATGAGCAAGAGGAAGAAGGGGAGCATCAGCGTGAACTCCACGATCGCCTGGCCGCGGTCGTTGCGTGTCCGGTGCATCTGCTCCCCTCCTTTCTGCTCGTCAACACATCACGCCCGTGCCGCAGAGCACGCGGCGCCACTGGCTACACGAGATGGCTGGCCAAGTTGCCCAGCACCGTGCCGATGCCCCCCTCGATGTCGATGGTCTGGAAGGCGAGGAAGAAGAGGACGACGATCACACCGAGCACGAGGGCGTACTCGACGAGGCCCTGGCCCTCTTCACGGGCGGGCAGCTGGGGCATGAAGCGCTTGAAGATCTTGGTCATCTGGGAAGTTCCGTTCCTGTGTTCCGGTGCGGGATGGCCCGCGCGTTGTTGCTGTTGCTGGGTGACCACGGGTGGTGTGGGAGCCGGATGCTTCGAGGCACGTCCCGCGTTGGCGCGCCTCGCTCCGGAAGTCGTTGAGGGAGTCCCGTGATGTGCATCTCCTTCCGCGTCCGGCGCGAGGCCTCTGCGTAACCGATCAGTGCTTCGAGAGAGAGACTAGGAACCGGGCCGTATGGGCCCTGCACAAGAGATGTATGAAATCGAAGGATCCCGGCAGAGTGCCGAGCCGTTGCGAGCGAAGCGGGCGGGGGAGGTGGTCCTCATCTCCGGCTCCGAGGTACGAGAACGTCGCTCGCACGAATAATCCAACCGATCGCTGGTGCATCGGACAGCAAATATAGGTGGTTCCCCCGACGGATGTGAGGGTAGAACCTACTTGTGCCTAAGAATTCACCAACCCTCTACGCATCTCGCGCAGACCCTTAACGGAAGGGCGGGGAGATGCCTCGACGAAGAATCGATTAGTCGTGTAGACCAACGACCAGTTCGTTGTCGCCGAGCTGGATGCGGTCGCCGTCGTCCAGCTTCGCCCATGTCATCGGACGCCCGTTGACGAAGCACGCACCCTCCGACTCGAGGCAATGCAGGAGCACCGCGTCCCCGCGCACCCATACAAGTGCATGATCGGGCGCCACGCCCTCACCCTGCAGCACCACGTCGCAATCCTCGCGCGATCCGACACGGAGCGGCCGGAGCCCGACCGCTACGCGTGCATGCTCGGGCGAGGAGGTGAGCTCCAGGTGCGCCGTTACCTCGGCAGGTTCGGCCGGTGCGACGGCGATCCGCTCAGCGGCCTCCAGGAAGGCGGTGGTTAGCCGGGACTCCACGCGCTTCTGCAGATCCTGGTTCGCCACGCGTTGATCAGCGCGCCGCTCGAAGGGCTCGCGCGCGAGCCTCAGCGCCCATTCGCCCACTACCAGCGCGCCGCGCCCGATCAGGACGACGGTGCCCCGCAGTGCGCGCCAGGTGAGCCGCCGCAGCACGCCGAGGGCCCCCGCTCCGATGCGCGCACCCCGGGGCGGCGCAGCGCCCTCCGCCGCGCCTTCCTCGACGGGCAGCGCCGCTCGCTGGGCCATCGCGCGCGCGCGCAGGTACGCCGCGTCCAGCACCTCCAGCCGCTGCAGCGCACCGGGATCGGTGTGCAGTCGCGAGAGGTACTCGTGCGCGAGCGTGGTGTAGGCGGTGTCCATCTCCTCCACGGAGGCGCTCGCGTGGAGCTGCAGCACCGCGTGCGGATTGAGCACGCGCACGGGCACTCGCCGCGTACGCAACAGCGTGACGATCAGGGCGCCAACGCCGGCCACCGCCGCCGCCAGTGCCGCGGGCACGCTGATGGTGCCCAGGAGCGCGACAGCGCCGCCCGTGAAGCCCAGCACCAGCGTGACGAGCACCCAGCGGAACGGCGACGCACCGTCCTCGGAGGCGTGCGCGGCTCTCGGGGCCAGGGAACGCTCGCGGTCGTACTCCGCGCGCAGCGCGGAGTCCATGACGATCGCCAGCGCCTCGTTCAGCTCGGCGATCGCGGCGCGCGCTCCGGGATCACCCGCGCGCTCGGCCTCCAGGTAGCGCGCGACCTTGCCCCAGTAGAGCTCGCGCGCGACGGCCGTGCTCGCACGGGCGTCGATCCCCAGCAGTTCGTAGACGTCGCGCCGGTCGTTCATTGCGCTGATGCCGCCTCGGCTGGCGCGGCCGGGGCCAGGTGGAAGCTCCAGTCGCCCACGGCCACCTCCTCGCCCGCCTGCACCACGATCCAGAGATCCGCGGGCTGCTGGGTGCGCGGGCCCGCACGCCGCTCGGAGAGCCCGTGCACGCGCAGCTCACCCGCGGGGGTGGCCGTCAGGCGCACGTGGTGCGGCCGCACGGCCTCCCCGGTGATCCGGATGTCGCAGTCGTCCGCGCTGCCCAGGGTGAGCGGCCTCCCGCTCACCGCGTGCACGTGCTCCGCGCCGCCCGGGTCCCGCAGCACGATCCTCGCGAAGTCCCTGCGCGTCCATTCATCGCGCGGGCGGAGCAGATCGGGATCGGCGGACAGCGGTCGCATGCGCGGCTCGATCTCTTCCATCATGCCTCGCGCGCGACGCCTGCGGATCACGATCACGGCACCGAGCGCCAGCAGCAGCAGCCCCGCGCCGGCGAGCATGAGCATCCCCGTCGAGCTGGCCGCCGCCACCTCCACCGTCTGCGACGCGATCGGGGGCTCTCCGGCCTTCGCGTGGAGCGTGACCTCCACCGTGCCCCCGCCCTCAGGCGCGGCGAACTCCAGCGGCGACGCCGACCGCCCCAGCCCGACGCCGCCCGCGGTCGCAACGATCACGGGGGACGGGATCCCCTGTGCCCGCCCGGTGGCCACGCGCCAGCCGGTCCGCGCGGCGTTGGAGACGGTCAGTTGCGGTGGGAGCGCCGGGATGGTCACGGTCACGGTGGCTCGTGCCACCGAGAGCCCCGAGGCCGTGGCTTCCACCTCCAGCCGATGGCTCCCCGGCGCGAGCTCCCACGGATCGATGAGCAGGCGATCGTTCCCCTCGACGGTCACACCGGCGTGCGCGCCGTCCACCAGTGCGTCGATCCGCGCGGTATCCGCACGGATCCCTGCCACCGTCACAACGATCGCGCGGTCCGGCGCGCTCGCCGCCGTGACGTCGAGCGTGATCGGCACTGCCGGACGCGCGTCGAAGGAGGACGTCGCCTGCACCTGTGCCCCGGCGATGCGGGCACGGACGACGAGCTGGTGCTTCCCGGGCGTCAGGCCGGTGGCGGTGACCTCCACCGTGCGCGTGGCCCCCAGGCGCCCGCCCAGCGTGGCGAAGAGCTCCGGGAGCGCGCTGTTGTCGAGCACCGACCAGTACGTGCCGTGGCCCGCGTCCGCCAGCGCGCCCAGGAATGCGGCGTCAGTGTCCTTGCCGAATCCTACCGCGTACACGGTCACGGAGGAGTCCCGCACTGCCTTCAGCGCGGCCTCCTTCGAGGACTTCGAGGCGCCGGAGTCCTGGCCGTCGGAGAGCAGCACCATGATCCGGTTCGTCCCCGGGCTCGCCGCGAGCGTGCTGACGCCGGTGGCAATCGCGTCGTACAGGGCGGTGTCGCCGGTAGCGGACAGCTGCGAGATCGCGGTGTCCACGGCGGACGATCGCGGCGCCAGTGGCGCTCGCATCGTCACCGAGGAAGCGAAGCCGAGCAGGCCGACGGTGTCGTTGTTCGCGAGCCTCCCCACCAGCGCGCGGGCGGCGCTGACGGCCGAGGACAGCGGGGCGCCCGCCATGCTCCCGCTGGTGTCCATGACCAGGAGCACGGTGGGGCGCCCGGACACGGCCGGCGCAGTGGCGGCGGGCGCCGATGGCGAGATGACGGGCGCAGGGAGCGCATCGATCAGCACGGCCGGCTCATCGATCGTCTCGTCGCGTGACCCGTTGGCGCGCAACCGTACCGCGATCACTCCGCGATCGGGCTGGTGCTCGATGCCGAGGATCTCCAGGTTCGACGCCGGCGCCGGCGTGGGTGCCGGCGTCTGCGCGCCCACGGGCGCGGGACGCCACAGGGCGAGCGCGACCAGCAGCATCAGGGCGACGGTTCGGAGCAGGCCGCTACGGGGGTACGCAGTCATCTCGCGTCTTCACGTCCATGCACTCACCCGCTCGCCCGCGCACTGGTGCGGCTCAGCGGTCGCAATCCCACACCATGTACATGGCACGGGACGGCCGCCCTGTTGCGGGCCCTTGAAGGTGAAAAGAGCGAGGAATTCGCGGGGCCGCGGAGCAGTGCCCGCGGGCCGCGCGCCGGTGCGGTTACGCGCTGACCGGCGGTGAGCTCCGGCGCAACGTCCGGCGCGGCGTGGCCGCGAGCGCGTTCTGCGGGGCGCGACCCGACTCGTCGCGACTTGACTCGTCGCGGAACGCACGGACGGCACGGAGCAACAGCGAACGGAACGCGCCGTGCGACCGCCCCATGACCTCCGCCGCCTCGATGCCGCTCAGTCCGATGATGAAGCGCAGCTCGAGCGCAGTGCGGTAGTCCGGGTGCAGCCGATCGAGGATGTCCCTGATCTCCAGCTCCAGGAACTCGTCGCGCACCGCGGTCTCATGCTGCAGAGGAATCGGCTTGCGAGACCGATAGTGCGAGGCCAGCTGGTGATGAGCGATCCCGAAGAACCACGCCTCGAACGGCTTGCCCTGCCAGCGGAAGCTGCCAATGGAGCGGAACGCTTCCATGAACGTCGCGGACGCGAGGTCCTCGGCTTCCTCGGACGTGGACAGGCGCGCGCGGAAGAAGCGGTACACGCGCGTGTAGTGGAGATCGAAGAGCGTCTCCCAGGCGCGCTCGTCGCCCTGCTGGGCGGCAGCCACCACGGCGGCGGAGGTCGTCGGGGGGGACGTGGATGCCAACGCTGCCTCCGCTGACCGCGCTCCGCGCGGACGCCCGGTGGATGTTCTCTCGCGGCTGCTGCCGCTCGTAAGAAGGTACCCAACCAAACGTGCATTACTTATAAGAGGAACGCAGAGAATGTTAGAAACGCCCCGAGGTTCTGAGGTCCGGGGCAGCGTCCGAGGTTCGCGCGTTCCTCACCGGTGTCGGAGACAGCCAGCGATCCGACTCGAAGAGTGTACAACCATCGCAAGGAAGCACCCCACCCGAACGTCGAGGTCCGCGAACCGAGGGCCGCGGACCTCGAGGCCTGCAGACGGGGAGACGCGGACCGGGGCGGTCAGTTGACCGCCCCGGTTCCAGACCCGCCCACGGACGGGGTTCGTCTACTCCTGGACATCCCCTCGGGCGGCCATCGGCTGCCGGGCCGCGCGGCGCAGGCCCGCGCGTGCCATGAGGCCCACAGCGATGGTCAGGAGCCCGACCATCGCCGTCGCCGAGAGTCCGCCGCCCGAGCGGCTGCCATCGCCGGTCGGCGGCAGGGTCAGCCCGGCGACATCGATGATCGCCAGATCCGCACTGGCCGGACCGACCTGGCCGGCAGCGCCGGGCCCGGCACCGTCGAGGTCGAGCGATGCCAGCGCCTGGTTGACCGTGCGGCCGGGCAGCGTGCTCTTCAGCGTGCGGAAGGTGAGGACGTAGTCACGCGTCACCGTTCCGGCCGCGCCCGGCTTGCCGGGCGACACGCTGCCGATCCCGCACGCCAGGCTGGTCTTGCCGGGCGCCGTCTGCTGCGGGATGACGAGGCATCCGCTGGGCGTCGAGCTCACGAACTGCAGGTACTGCGTCTCGAAGGTGTCGATGATGACCACCTGTGTCACGTCCGTATCACCCGTGATCGAGAGGCGCACGTTGAAGTTCACCAGCTCCCCCACCCGCGCGGGGTCAGCCGACGCCAGCTGCTTCTGGATCGCCGCCGTCGAACCGAGCACCGCAGCCCCGGGCGGGCTGGGCGGGGCCGGCGGGGCCGGCGGGGCCGGTGGGGCCGGCTCGTCGTTCGGCTCCTCCGGCGGAGACGGCGGCTCGCTGGCGATGTCATTGTTGACGATCGTGCACGTCACGCTGGACTCCGCGGCGAGCGTGACCGAGCCGGTCTGCGCGTTGCCGCCGTTCCCGACCGTGCCGCCCTCCGAGCAGGACCAGACCCCACTGAAGTATCCGCCGATCGCGTTCTCGTGCAGTGAGTAGTTGCCCGCCGCGAGCTCGGTCAGCGTGTTCGAGGTGTACGTCTTCGTCGTCGAGCCGGTCCCGGCGTCGAACGTCAGCGCACCCGCCGAGGTCGTGATGCCGAAGCTCCCGACCGTTGCCGTGCCGCCGTTATCGTTGACCACGATCTTGCGCACGGTCAGCGACGACGGACCCACCTCGACGGGGATGTCGTCGTTGGTGATCGTGCAGGTCACGCTCACCCCGGCGATCAGGGTCACCGTCGCAGACTGGGCGTCGCCGCCGTTGTTCACGGTGCCGCCCTCCGAGCAGGACCAGGTCCCCTCGGTGTAGCCGCTCAACGCGTCCTCGTGCAGCGAGTACGTGCCTGCACCCAGCCCGGTCAGCGCCGTAGCCGTGTACGTCTTCGTCGTCGAGCCGGTCCCGGCGTCGAACGTCAGCGCGCCCGCCGTGGTCGTGATGCCGAAGCTCCCGACCGTCGCCGTGCCGCTGTTGTCGTTCACCACGACCTTGCGCACCGTCAGCGACGAGGTCGCCGGAGCGATGTCATCGTTGGTGATCGTGCAGGTCACGCTCACGCCGCCGGACAGGGTCACCGTCGCGGTCTGGGCGTCCCCACCGTTGTTCACGGTGCCGCCCTCCGAGCAGGACCAGGTCCCCTCGGTGTAGCCGCTCAGCGCGTCCTCGTGCAGCGAGTACGTACCCGCCGCGAGGCCCGTCAGCGCCGTAGCCGTGTACGTCTTCGTCGTGCTGCCGGTGCCCGCGTCGAACGTCAGCGCGCCCGCCGTGGTCGTGATGCCGAAGCTCCCGACCGTCGCCGAGCCGCCATCGTCGTTCACGACGATCTTGCGCACCGTCAGCGACGAGGTGGCCGGAGCGGCGATGTCATTGTTGGTGATCGTGCAGGTCACGCTCACGCCGCCGGACAGGGTCACCGTCGCGGTCTGGGCGTCGCCGCCGTTGTTCACCGTGCCACCCGCGGAGCACGACCACGTGCCCTCGGTGTAGCCGCTCAGCGCGTCCTCGTGCAGCGAGTACGTGCCCGCCGCGAGGCCCGTCAGCGCCGTCGCCGTGTACGTCTTCGTCGTCGTGCCGGTGCCCGCGTCGAACGTCAGCGCGCCCGCCGTGGTCGTGATGCCGAAGCTCCCGACCGTCGCCGAGC
>JBAYVN010000016.1:0-39095 GCA_041674525.1 Dehalococcoidia bacterium
AGCGCCCACCAGCGCCTCATCGACGAGGTGATGGTGAACAGCGACTTCGGTCGGGACGCGAGCAACTGACGTGGCAGGAACGCGCGATGTCGCAGGTCGCCGCTATGCCGCCGCCGTGCTCGAGATCGCGCGCGAGGAGCGTGCCCTCGACAGCTGGGTGACGGCAATCGAAGGCCTGGAATCGCTGACCGCCCGGCCGGAGTTCGTCGCCGCGCTGCAGGCGGATGGGATGACGGACGAGCGCTTCCAGGCGATCGTCCGTCGCGTGGTCCCTGCCGCGACGCCTGTGCAGCTCAACCTCTTCCGCCTGCTCCGCAGGAAGGCGCGGCTGGGCCTCGGCCCGGACATCGCGTCGTTCTTCCGGGAGTTGGTGGATGACGAGCGCGGGATCGCCCGCGCCGTGGTGACCAGCGCGGTGGAGCTGGAGCCGGACCGTCGAGCGGCGCTGGAGCGCCGCCTCGCGGAGCAGACCGGGCGCCAGGTCACCGTGGAGACACAGGTCGATCCGGGCATCCTCGGTGGCCTGATCGTCCGCATCGGCGACCGGCTGGTGGATGGCTCCACGCGCGGACGCCTCCGGGCGTTGCGCTCGCAACTGGAGCGAGCCGCGCTGTAGGTCCGCCGCAAGCCGCGGAAGCGCAGCACGCGCGCGAAACGAAGAGAGATGCCGCCCCCGGGGGCGGGAGAGACGCTGAGGTACCGCGATGGCCGTACGAGCTGAAGAGATCGCCTCCATCCTGAAGGAGCAGATCGAGCACTTCGACGTCTCCGCCACGTCGGCGAACGTCGGCACGGTGATCGAGGCCGGCGACGGCATCGCCCGCATCCACGGCCTCGGCGAATGCCTCTCCTCCGAGCTCATCGAGTTCGGTGTGACGGACGACTCCGGTCGCCCCATCCGCGGCCTCGCCCTGAACCTCGAAGAGGAGACGGTCGGCGCCATCATCATGGGCGACTACACCAAGGTGAAGGAGGGCGACGAGGTCCGCACCACCGGCCTGGTCGCCTCCGTCCCCGTGGGCGAGGCCCTCATCGGCCGCGTCGTGAACGCCCTCGGCGACCCGGTGGACGAGAAGGGGCCCGTGGGCACCACGGAGCGCTACCCCGTGGAGCGCATCGCCCCGGACGTCGTCTCCCGCGTCACCGTGAACCAGCCCCTGCAGACCGGCATCAAGGCCATCGACGCGATGATCCCGCTGGGGCGCGGTCAGCGCGAGCTCGTCATCGGCGACCGCTCCATCGGCAAGAGCGCGATCTGCATCGACGCCATCATCAACCAGAAGGACAGCGGCGTTATCTGCATCTACGTCGCCGTCGGCCAGAAGGACGCGAAGG
Source organism: Dehalococcoidia bacterium (assembly GCA_041674525.1). Taxonomy (GTDB): domain Bacteria; phylum Chloroflexota; class Dehalococcoidia; order UBA2979; family UBA2979; genus SHYQ01. The sequence goes on from JBAYVN010000016.1 coordinate 1,336, forward strand.
TCGCCCAGACCGTCGCCATCCTCGACCAGTACGGCGCGATGAACCACACGATCGTCGTGGTCGCCTCCGCCTCCGAATCCGCCGCGCTCCAGTACCTCGCCCCGTACGCCGGCGCCGCCATGGCCGAGTACTTCATGGCCAAGGGCAAGGACGTCCTGGTCATCTACGACGACCTCTCGAAGCACGCGTGGGCGTACCGCGAGGTCTCGCTGCTGCTCCGCCGCCCCCCGGGCCGCGAGGCGTACCCCGGCGACGTCTTCTACCTGCACTCCCGCCTCCTGGAGCGCGCCGCACGCGTCATCCCGGAGCTGGGCGGCGGGTCGATCACCGCGCTGCCGATCATCGAGACCCAGGCCGGTGACGTGTCCGCGTACATTCCGACGAACGTGATCTCAATCACGGACGGCCAGATCTTCCTGGAGCTGGACCTGTTCAACAGTGGCCAGCGCCCGGCCACCAACCCCGGCATCTCGGTGTCGCGCGTGGGCGGATCGGCGCAGACGCGCGCGATGAAGCGCGTCGCAGGCACGCTGCGCCTCGACCTCTCGCAGTACCGCGAGCTGCAGGCCTTCGCGCAGTTCGGCACCGAGGACCTGGACGCCGCGACCCGCCAGCAGCTGCTGCGCGGCGCGCGCCTCACGGAGCTCCTCAAGCAGCCGCAGTACCAGCCGCTGTCCCTGGGCCAGCAGGTCACGGTGCTCTACGCCGGCGTCAACGGCTACCTGGACGACGTCCCGGTGGAGAAGGTGCTGCCGTTCGAGAAGGCGTTCCACGACTACATGGCGGCCGGCCACTCGGACCTCGTGAACGAGATCACGACCACCGGCAACCTCGTCGAAGAGGTCGAGAGCAAGCTCAAGCAGGCGATCACGGACTTCAAGGGGTCGGTCGCCTACTAGGCGGCAGACGGAGGCCAGGCGGCGCGGCGTCGAGGGGCGCCGCACGCATCGTCCAGAGAGAGAGCGCGTGTAGATGGCGGGTGGCGGCCAGGTTCGCGGAATCCGCGACCGTATCCGGTCTGTCTCCAGCACCGCGAAGGTCACGCGGGCGATGGAGCTCGTCGCGGCATCGAAGATGCGCCGCGCGCAGGAGCGCGCCGTCCAGGCACGCCCGTACGCGGAGACCATGCGCTCCGTCCTCGCCCAACTCGCGGCCTACACCGCCGGCGGCGAGGGCGCGAACCTCCACCCCCTGTTGCAGTCACGCCAGGTGGGGCACCTCTCGTATGTGCACATCACCGCCGACCGCGGCCTGGCCGGCGGCCTCAACGCGAACATCAATCGCGCCGGGGCCGCGCTGATCCTGCAGCACCAGCCCGGCGTCGACCGCATCTCCGTCGTCTCCGCCGGCCGCAAGGGGCGTGACTTCTTCCGCCGCTCCGGCATGGAGATGCTCGCGGACTTCCCGGAACTGGGGGACTTCCCGAACTTCGAGGATGTCCGCCCGATCGCCCGGTTGATCATCGACGAGTTCGTCTCCGGGCGCGTGGACCAGGTCTTCATCGGCTACCAGCGCTTCGTGAACGCCGCCGTGCAGCGCCCGACCACCCGGCAGATCCTGCCGATCGTCGCGCCGGCCGGGGCTGACGCGGGTGCGGGAGCCGTCGACTTCATCTTCGAGCCGTCGCCCGAACAGCTGCTGCAGACGCTGCTCCCACGCTTCGTGGAGATGCAGGTGTTCGAGGCGGTGCTGGAGGCGCGGGCATCCGAGCAGTCCGCACGCATGGTCGCCATGCGCCAGGCCACGGACGCCGCGAAGGAGATGGTCGCGGACCTCACCCTCGCGTACAACAAGGCACGTCAGGAAAGCATCACCAGCGAGCTGCTCGACATCGTCGGCGGCACCGCCGCGATCGAAAACGCGTAGGCATTCAAGGCCCCACCTCGGGAGGCTGACATGGCAACTGGAACGGTTCGACAGGTCATCGGCACGGTCGTCGATGTGGAGTTCCCGCAGGGGAACCTCCCCGACCTCTTCAACGCCGTGAACATCGACCTGAAGGGGGGCATCCTGATCGCCGAGGTGCAGCAGCACCTGGGCAACAACTGGGTGCGGTGCCTCGCGCTGGATGCCACCGAGGGCCTGGCTCGCGGCGCGAAGGCGGAGGACACCGGCAAGGCGATCTCCGTCCCCGTCGGCCCGCTGACGCTGGGCCGCATCTTCAACGTCGTCGGCAAGGCGCTCGACCCGGGCGCCGCGATCCCGGATGACGTGAAGCGCATGCCGATCCACCGCTCCGCTCCGCCGTACGCGGATCAGGAGACCTCCGCCCAGATGCTGGAGACCGGCGTCAAGGTCATCGACCTCGTCGCCCCGCTGCCGCGTGGTGGCAAGGTTGGCCTCTTCGGTGGCGCGGGCACCGGGAAGACCGTCACCAACACCGAGTTGATCCGCAACCTCGCCACTGAGCACGGCGGTCTGTCCGTCTTCGCTGGCGTGGGCGAGCGCTCCCGCGAGGGCAACGACCTCTGGCACGAGATGCGCGAGTCGGGCGTACTCGACAAGACCGCGCTCGTGTACGGCCAGATGAACGAGCCCCCCGGCGTGCGCCTCCGCATCGCCCTCACCGGCCTGACCATGGCCGAGTACTTCCGCGACGAGGAAGGGCGTGACGTCCTCCTCTTCGTCGACAACATCTACCGGTACACCCTGGCCGGCATGGAGGTGTCCGCACTGCTCGGACGCATGCCATCCGCCGTGGGCTACCAGCCGACGCTGGCCACGGAGGTCGGCGCGCTCGAGGAGCGCATCACCTCCACCCGGAAGGGGTCCATCACCTCGTTCCAGGCCATCTACGTCCCCGCGGACGACTACACGGACCCCGGCGTGGCGACCACCTTCGGCCACCTGGACGCCACCGTCACCCTGGACCGCGCGCTGGTGGAGCAGGGCCTGTTCCCCGCCATCAACCCGCTGACCTCCAACAGCCGCATCCTGGACCCGCTGGTCGTCGGGCAGGAGCACTACGACGTCGCCCGCGGCGTCGTGCGCACGCTCCAGCGTTACAAGGACCTCCAGGACATCATCGCCATCCTCGGCATCGAGGAGCTGTCGGACGACGACAAGCGCACGGTGGCGCGCGCGCGCCGCATCCAGCGCTTCTTCTCGCAGCCGATGTTCGTCGCCGAGCAGTTCACCGGCACGCCCGGCCAGTACGTCCCGATCGCGGAGACGGTGCGCGGCTTCAAGGAGATCCTCGAAGGCCGCCACGACGCGCTCCCGGAGCAGGCGTTCTACATGGTCGGCAACATCGACATGGCGGTGGAGAAGGCGGCCCGCATGGCCGCGCAGGCGTAACGAGGCGTCCCAGATGCCGCTGAATCTCACCATCGTCACCGCGCAACGCACCGTCCTGGAAGAGGCCGGTGTCACGAAGCTCGTCGTCCCCGCTGCAGAGGGCCAGATCACCATCCTCCCCCGGCACGCCGCGCTCATGTCCAGCCTCGCCATCGGCGAGATGGTCGTGTTCGCCCCCGGAGGCTCCGAGTCGATCGCGATCCACGGCGGCTTCATCCAGGTCGCCCACGACGAGGTCAGCGTCCTCGCCGACGCGGCCGAGCGCATCGACCAGATCGACCTCGATCGGGCCGAGGCCGCCCGCGCCCGCGCGCAGGCCCGCCTCCAGGGCCGCGACGTCAACCTCGTTGGCGGGATCGATGTCCTCCGCGCGCAGCTGGCGCTCCAGCGATCGCTGACCCGCCTCCGCGTCGCGCGGCGCCGCGTGGGCGGCGCCACCGGAGCGCCCTCGGCGCGTCCGTAACCGGCCCCCGCACTCCGCTCCGCAAACGTCCCGCCCCCGGCGGGACGTTGTGCTTTGGTGCATAGACACCCCGCGACCCATCGTTCGTTCGTCGGCACCTCGTGCCGGCACGAGACGCACAGGCACGCGCGGGGCACGCGCCGCGCGAGATCCATCGGCCCACCTGACTTCAGGAGGTGCGAGATGCAAGCACTCATCCAGTTCATGAACGGCCCCATCGGGCGCGGCGCGCGGATCACCGTGGGCCTCGCGCTGATCTACCTCGGGATGGCACTGCTCGGCGGCGTGGCGGGGACGATCGTCGCGGGGCTCGGGGTGGTGGCAATCGCCCTCGGCGCCTCCGGGCGCTGTCTCGCCGAGGCGCTCCCAGGCGCCCGCTAGCCGCGGAAGGCGGCGCACCGCCAGCGGGCCCCGGTCTGTATCCTGTGTCCAGCGCAGGAGGGTCCAGTGAGCCCCGCAGAGCAGTGTTACGTCATCGGCGGTGGGCGCCCGCTCCGCGGGGACGTCGCCGTCTCCGGATCGAAGAACGCGGCGCTGTACGCGATTGCGGCCGGGCTGCTGACGGCTGACACGTTGACCATCACCAACGTCCCGCGCATCGCGGACATCGACGAGATGGCGGAGATTCTCCGCGAGCTCGGCGCGCGCATCGAGGTCGACGGCGAGACGGTGCGCATCTCCACGCCGTCGATCACCTCGACCGCGCCGTCCGCGGACATGGTGATGCGCCTGCGCGCCTCCTTCCTCGTCATGGGTCCCCTGCTCGCGCGCCAGGGCGAGGCGGAGTGCGTGCCGCCCGGCGGCGACGTGATCGGATCGCGTCCGCTGGATGTGCACTTCGTCGGCTTCCGCATGCTGGGCGCCACCGTCAGCCGCCACGGCGCGAACTGGCGCGCCGAGGCCGCGCGCCTGCGCGGGGCGCGGATCTTCTTCGACTACCCCAGCGTCCTCGGCACCGTGAACGTGCTCTTCGCCGCCGTGCTGGCAGAGGGGCACACCACCATCGTCAATGCCGCGCCGGAGCCCGAGGTGGCCATGGCGGCGCGCCTGCTGAACGCCATGGGCGCGCGCGTCACCGGCGAGGGCACCCCCACCGTGGAGGTGGATGGTGTCGCATCGCTCCACGGTGCGGAGTTCGCGATCATCCCCGATCGGCTGGAGGCCGGCACGTACCTGCTGGCGGGGGCCGCCACGTGCGGAGACGTCCGCGTGACGAATGCGGTGCCGCACCACATGGACTCGCTGACCGCGAAGCTGCGCGAGATGGGCATGACCGTCGAGGCCAGCGCGGAGAAGGGGATCCGCGCCACCTCGAACGGCGCGCTGCAGGCAGTACAGGTGCAGGCAGTGCCGTACCCGGGGTTCGCGACCGACCTGCACCCGCAGATGGCCGCGGCGATGACCCAGGCGCAGGGCATCTCGCTGGTCCACGAGCGCGTGTACGACAACCGCACGCTGTACGTGAACGAGCTGCGCAAGCTCGGCGCGCGCATCGTCACCGGCGGCGAGTCGGTGATCATCGAGGGGCCGACGAGGCTCGCCGGGAGCGCCGTGCGGGCGCTGGACATCAGGGCGGGCGCTGCGGTGGTGGTCGCCGGGCTGGCGGCGGATGGCGAAACCACGGTCCACGGTATCGGCCACCTGGATCGCGGGTACGCTGGGCTGGAGTCGCGCCTGCGTGCGCTTGGCGCGCAGATCGAGCGGCGCTAGCAGGCACACAGGCACTCCGGGAGCAGTGACAGGCTCGTCGCGGCGTGCGGAAACGGCCGCCAGGCGCTAACCTGCGGCAGCCTCGGACCCGCACCGAGTTGTCCACAGCGTTATCCACACCCCGTCGAAGCGTCGACCACTCGACAGCCCGGAGTCGCGAGCCCTCATGTTCGGCAAGCGCATCGGCATCGACCTCGGCACCGCGAACGTGCTCGTCTACGAGCAGGGGCGCGGCGTGGTGATCGATGAGCCCGCGGTCGTCGCGATCACCGAACGCGACAACACCGTGGTCGCCGTCGGCGACGACGCGCGCGCGATGATCGGCCGCCACCCCGGATCGATCCAGGTCATCCGCCCGATGCGCGACGGCGTGATCGCCGACTACCTGATCACGGAGGCGATGCTCCGCTACTTCATCCAGCGCGTGATCGGCCGCTTCAACCTCGTGCGGCCGGAAGTGATGATCTGCGTGCCGGTGGGCGTGAACAGCGTGGAGCAGCGCGCCGTGCGCGACGCCGCCGAGGCCGCCGGGGCACGCCGTCCCGCGCACCTGATCCCGGAGCCGCTGGCCGCCGCGATCGGCGCGGAGATCCCGGTGGGCAGCCCTCGCGGCCACATGGTGGTGGACATCGGCGGCGGCCGCACGGAGGCCGCGGTGATCTCCATGTTCGGCATCGTCGCCAGCGAGTCCGTGCGCGTCGCCGGCGACCGTCTGGACGACGCTATCGCGCAGTACATCCGCCGCCGGCACAACCTAGTGGTGGGCGAGCGCACCGCCGAGGAAGTGAAGATCGCCATCGGCTCCGCGATCCCCCTGAACGAGGACCTCGTCACAGGGGTGCGCGGGCGCGACCAGATCACGGGCCTGCCGCGCACCATCACCATGCGCTCCTCCGAGATCTCGCAGGCGATCCAGGAGCACCTCGCGACGGTCGTGCTGACCGTGCGCCGGGTGCTGGAGCGCACGCCGCCGGAGCTCGCGTCCGATGTCATCGATCGGGGGATCGTGCTGACGGGCGGCGGCGCGCTGCTGCGCCATCTGGACGACCTGCTGCTGCACGAGACGGGCGTGCCCGTGCACGTCGCCGAGGATCCGCTGCGCTGCGTGGTGAAGGGCGCCGGCGCCGCGCTCGACTACATCGACGTGATCGAACGCTCCATGCCCACCGAGGAGGAGTCGCTGATCAGCGATTCAGCGCGCTGACCCGCGGTCGCGGGGCCGAGACTGGCGGGGTTCAGACTGGCGGGGCCGACGCTACTCGGCGTGCGCGCGATCCCGCTGCCGCAGCTTCAGGTGGTAGGTCATGCTCTGCAGGAAGACCACGGGGTTGATGTGCTTCAACTCCACGTCCTCCGGCACCTGGACGCGCGCCGGGGTGTAGTTCAGGATCGCCCGCACGCCCCCTCGCACCAGCGTGTCCGCCACCGCCTGCGCCGCGTCGGCCGTGACCGCCACGATGCCGATGTCCACCGGCGCGCGGCGCAGGTCGGCCTCCAGCCGCGCAGCATCGAAGATCTCGGCGCCGTCCAGCGTGGTCCCCACGATCCCCGGCGCCGTGTCGTAACGGCCCACGATGTCGAAGCCCTGACCCTCGAACCCCGGGTAGGACGAGATCGCGCGGCCCAGGCGGCCGATGCCGACGACCACCACCCGCCAGCGGCGGTCCAGGCCGAGGATGAAGCGCAGCTCCTCGGCGAGACGGGGCACGGAGTAGCCTCGTCCTTGCTTGCCGAACCGACCGAAGTACGACAGGTCCTTGCGGATCTGAGCCGGCGTCACGCCCAGCTCGTCGCCGAGCTCCTGGGAGGAGATGACGGAGCGACCCTCGTTCTCCAGTCGCGACAGCAGCCGGTAGTACACCGGGAGGCGGTCGATCACGACATCAGGGATCTCGATCGGCAAGGCCCCGCCTCTGATCCGCGCCTGGGGCGTTCGCACCCCGTTCGGCCGCGCACGAATCGATCATACCGTCCACGAGGGTGCGCGCAATTTCACTCTGACGCCCGCGGTAAGGCTGCCGGCCTCGATCTTTCAGGGTGATTGCAGCCCCGCATGTTGCGCGGGCGAGCGGCGTTCCGCGCGCGGGATCGCCTACCGGGCGCGGCGCCTCAGCAGCAGGCGCCACGCCGCGCCGCCGGCGAGGAAGCCGGCGATCGCGCCGATCACGTCGAACCCCACGTCGGACAGCGATGCGGTCCGCGTCTCCGTGAACGTCTGGGCGAGCTCCGTCAGTCCGCCGAAGAGCCACAGCGCGAGCATGTACGTCAGCAGCGTCCGCTGCGGCGCACGCCGCGCCGCGTCGCTGGTGGCGTACCAGAGCGCCGCCGAGGCTCCCAGGAGCGCGAACAGCGCGGCGTGCCCGGCGTCCTCCTCGTCCTGGTCGGTCCAGCGCGGTGCCGGCGCTGGGGAGGCTGCCGGGGCCGCTGCCGGGGCAGCCACCGGCGCCGTCGCCGGAGCGTCGACGTGCAGGAGCCTGCTCAGCCGTGGCGGGTCCGGCGTCAGCATGACGTACAGGATCACCAGCGCAGCCAGCGCCGTGGCAGCCTGCGAGACCCGTCGAAGCGTGCGCCGGTCCATCATCCGAGGGTACAGGTGCCGCTCGCGCCGCGCGAGGCGGTGCGGCTGCGGGAACCGGTGCCGGGACATCGGGAGGGCTCGGTACAATCGTGTGCATGACGTGTCCCCCGGCTGCCCCGCGGGTGGTGATCGAGCCGTGGCACGGCGCGGGCCCCGCGGCGGCCGCGGCCGCGCTCGCCGGGCGGCCGCGCCTCGCATGGCTCGACTCGTCGCGGATCGACTCGCGCTTCGGGCGCTGGTCGATCGTCGCCAGCGACCCGCGCTGGTCGCTGACCGCGTACGGCGCGGACGTGGTGCTGGAGACCGCCGCCGGGCCGCGGCGGCTCGCGCCCGGCGCGCTCCACGCGCTCTCGCGGGCGATCGAGGCGGAACCGGGCGCGGCGATCCCAGAAGGCGCGCCGCCGCTGCCGTTCGCGGGGGGTGCGATCGGTGTGCTCGGCTTCGAGCTCGGGCGCGAGGTGGAGCGATTGCCCGCCACGACGCACGACGATGTCGGCACGCCGGATCTCGTGTTCGGCTGGTACGACGCGGCGCTCGTGTGGGATGGCGTGCGAGGCGAGGGCTGGCTCGCCGGGCGTCTCGACGCCGTGCACGCGTTGCGCGACCGCCTGGGTGCACACGCGGCCGCGCCGGCGAGCCCCGCGAGCGCCGGAGTGCTGCGCAGCAACATGTCGCGCGCCACATACCTGCGCGCCGTCGATCGCGCGCGCCGGTACATCGAGGCGGGCGACATCTACCAGGTCAACCTGGCGCAGCGCTTCTCCGCGCCCTTCGGTGGCAGCGGCTTCGATCTCTACCGCCGGCTGCGTGTCGTGAGTCCCGCGCCGTTCGCGGCCTACCTCGACCTGCGTGGCGACTTCGGCGGCGTCGAGGTGCTCTCCTCGTCGCCGGAGCGCTTCCTGCTCGCCGACGGCGATCGCCTGGAGACCCGCCCGATCAAGGGCACGCGCCCGCGCGGCGCGACGCCCGAGGAGGATGCCCGGCTGGTGCAGGAGCTGCTGGGCAGCACGAAGGATCGCGCCGAGCACCTGATGATCGTCGACCTCGAGCGCAACGACCTCGGGCGCGTGGCTGTCACCGGGAGCGTGCGCGTGCCGGAGTTCGCCGTCCTGGAGACGTACGCGCAGGTGCATCACCTGACGTCCACCGTGGAGGCGTGGCGCCGGCCGGATGTGGGTCTGGAGGCGCTGCTGCGCGCGACGTTCCCCGGCGGCTCGATCTCCGGCGCCCCGAAGATCCGGGCGCTCGAGATCATCGACGAGCTGGAGCCCACCGTGCGCGGAATCTACACGGGCGCAATCGGGTACGTCTCCGCGCACGGACGCATCGATCTCAACATCGCGATCCGCACAATCACGCTCGCGGACGGCGCCGCGCATGTGCACGTGGGTGGGGCGATCGTGTACGACTCCGATCCCGAGGCGGAGTACGCCGAGACCCTGGACAAGGCACGTGGCATGGCGCGCGCCCTGGGCGTCACCCTGCCCGACGAGGCTGGCGCCACCGGCGCGGTCGAGGAGCCCGGCAGCGCCGCGGCGTCGATCCCGCCGCGATGACCGGGTACGCCTGGATCGACGGTGCCGTCGTCCCCCGGGACGAGGCACGCATCTCCATTGACGACTTCGCCGTGCGCTATGGCGCGGCCTGCTTCGAAACCATGCTCGCGCGCGGCGGGCGCGTGTTTCGCGTCGAGGCGCACCTCGATCGGCTCGAGGCGGGGCTGCGCGGGATGGGAGTCGCGCCTCCGCCGCGCGCGAGCACGGTCGCCGCAATCGAGGAGACGCTGCGCGCGAACGGCCTGCCTGACGCCAGCGTCCGTCTCACCGTGACCGCGGGGAGCGGACGCTCCCCCGACCTGCGCGCCGCGCGCGCGCCGTGCGTCATCGTCACCGCCGACCCGCCCCCCGCACGCCCCGCCCCGCCGCGGCTCCAGGTGGCCACCGCACGCATCGATGCGCGCCGCCCGCTGGCAGGGGCGAAGTCGGGGCAGTTCCTGACGTACCTGCTCGCCCGTGCCGAGGTGCGCGACGCGGGCGCGGACGATGCGCTGCTGCTGAACCATGACGGTGCCGTGGTGGAGGCGGCGGCCGCGAACATCTTCATCCTGCGCGATGGCGGCCTGGAGACCCCGCCGATCGCAGATGGTCCGCTGCCCGGCATCACGCGCGCGGCGCTGATCGAGGTCGCGCGATCCCTCGGCGTGCCCGTGATGGAGCGGACGCTGCGCGTGCCTGATCTCGCGCGAGCCGCGGCGATCCTGCTCACGAGCAGCATCGCCGGTATCGTCCCGGCAGCGTCGCTGGTGGCGGCACCGGGGGTCTCCGGGGCGGCAGGCCTCGATTGGCGGGCGCCGATGGCGCCGCCATCGCTGATCGGGCGGTTAATCGCGGGATACGAGGCGTTGCTGTAGGGGTTACTCCCGACGACGGGGCGCGCAAAAGTAGGAGAATCGTCAGAGTGAGGTTCCACGGGAAGTCTGAAAGCATTCGAGGAGCGGTCTGAGCGATCCGCCCGGGTGGCCTGAACGCGGCCCGGACGATCGGAGTGACCTGACGGAACTGATGTCTCTGACGCGATCTTCACTGCTTCCTCACGCCGCAGTCATCTTCCCGGGGGCTGACGCGAGGTAGGGTTCACATCAGGAAACCGTCCGCCCGTTCCTTGACGGGATCAGGAGGGCGGCAGCACCCGGTCAGGATCGCGGCGCCAGTTCAACTGACGCGTTGTTGAGGAAGAGCCGATGGCGACCCAGTACCAGTCAGCCCCGCGTACCGCCCTGCGCAACACCCCCGTCCGCCCGGCGAATCCCGCGCGGCAGTGGGCCAGCACCGTCGCCGAGGAGCCCGCGCAGATCCTCGTCGTCGACGATGAGCCGATCGTCCGCGAGACGCTCTCGCTCGCGCTCCAGTCCAGCGGCGACCAGGTGCTGGCGGTCGATTCCGGCGAGTCGGCGCTGGCGATCCTTGGGAGTGGCATCTTCGACCTGGTGATCCTCGATGTGGGCCTGCCGGGCATCTCCGGCTTCGAGACGCTGCGGCAGATCCGCGCTCGGAGCGACGTGCCCGTGATCATGGTCACCGCGGCCGGCACGCTCACGGAGCGGGTCGCGGGCTTCGACCTCGGAGCAGACGACTACCTCATCAAGCCGCTGGAGATCCCGGAGCTCAGCCGCCGCGTCCGCGCGATCCTGCGCCGCAGTCGCGGTACCGGGACTCGCACCGAGGACCAGCTCATCGGCCCGGACGGCATCGTCATGCGACTGCGCTCGCACGCGGTCCACGTGGGCACGCAGGAGGTGACGCTCACCCCCAAGGAGTTCGCCGTGCTCCGGCTCCTGCTGGAGCACCGGGGCGAGGTGATCAACCCGGACGAGCTCTCCGTGAAGATCTGGGGCTACGAAACGTTCGGGTCGCGCAACTTCGTGGAGGCGCACGTCTCCCGGCTGCGTTCGAAGCTGACCAGGGCGGGCGCAGGCGACGTGGTGACAACGATGCGCGGCGTCGGCTACCTGATCCGCTGATCCGCCCGGGCGCGAGGTGGTCGCTACGTCCCGGACGTGGCATCGACCTCGTCGGGCATGCGGAACTCCAGCGTCTCCTCGGCGACCACCACCGGCTCGACGCGCGTCACACCGCGCGCGCGGAGTTCGTCGATGATCGGCTGGAGGAGCGTGTCCGGCACGGACGCGCCCGCGGTCAGCCCGACCACGCCGACTCCCTCGTACCAGGCGGGGTCGATCTCCTCGATGCCGTCCACGCGGTAAGCCGGGGTGCCCGTGGCCGCGGCCACCTCGCGGAGGCGCACGGAGTTGCTGGAGTTGCGCGACCCGATGACGATCACCAGGTCCGCGCGTTCCGCGATCACCTTCACGGCGGCCTGCCGGTTCGTGGTCGCGTAGCAGATGTCGTTGCGCACCTCCGCGTCCGGGTAGCGCGCGCGGATCGCGTCGATGGTCGCCGCGGTGTCGTCCACGGAGAGCGTGGTCTGCGTCACCACGAAGATCGGGCGATCGCCTCCGCGCAGCGCCTGCACATCCGCGGGCGCGTCCACCACGCGCGTGCGCTCCGGGGCCTCGCCCTTCGTCCCCTCCACCTCGTCGTGGCCCTCGTGTCCGACGAGGAGCACATCGAAGCCGTCGCGCGCGGCCTTCTTCGTCTCCAGGTGCACCTTGGTCACCAGCGGGCAGGTCGCGTCGATGATGCGGAGACCGCGCTCGCGGGCCTCCGCCACCACGGCCGGCGAGACGCCGTGTGCGGAGAAGACGATGCGCCCGCCGGGCGGCACCTCCGCCACGCGCTCCACGAAGATCGCGCCGCGGCTGCGGAAGTCGTCCACCACGTAGCGGTTGTGCACGATCTCATGGAACGCGTAGACCGGCTCGCTGGAACCCGCCAGCACCTGGTCGAGCACGTTGATCGCCCGGACGACGCCCGCGCAGAAGCCTCGAGGCTCCGCGAGCAGCACGGTGTGTGGCATGGGTGGGCCTTTCGTCCCACCATCGTACCAACGGGTGCCCGGTCCATCGCCCCGCCTCGCGCCGCACCTCCCACGAGGCCCGCGGCGCGCTGCCCCGGCGACTACCCCGAGCGGCGCGAAGCCGCGAACGCCGACATGCGCTGCGCGGCCACGCCCCCCAGCAGCCCCGCGCCCAGCGACAGCAGCGCCACCCACGTCCCGGCCGCCCCGGTCATCCCGGACGCGCCCTCGCGCGGGGCGGCGACCTGCGGCGTCGCGGTGGCCGTGGCCGCCCGCCCCCGCCCTGGCACCGGGTGGTCGACGATCACCGCCTCGCGGTAGCTGCCGTCCGGGGCGAAGCGGCGCTCGATTGCGCGCCCGGTGCCGGGCGCCGGGATCCGCGCGCCGCCGAGGTACGTCGTGTCGTCGCCGTACGAGAAGGCGTCCACCTGCCGCCCGTCCGTGCCCACCAGCACCAGCCGGTCGCCGCTGTTCCCGAGCCCGTTGCCGATCGCCAGCGGCACCCGGAACGCCGCGACTCCCGGCACCTCCGCCAGCCGCGCGGTGATCACCAGTGAGCCCCCCGCGGGGATGACCAGCGCGGGGAGGGTCACGGACCCGCTGTTGTCGCGCAGGGTCATCCCCTCGACGGAGGCGGCAGTGGTCCCGAAGTTCCCGACCTCCACCCACTCGTACTCGGCGTCGATGCCGGGCATCTCCGGATCCGGCAGGACCTGGGTGATGCGGAGGACGCGCTGTGCCTCGGCGACTCCGGGCGCTACGACGCTCTCTGCGGTCAGCCCGGGCGTTCCGCCGGCCGCGGCCGTGGGCGCGCCCGTCGGGCGAGGCGCACTCCCCGCACGCGCGCTTCCCGGCGTCGCACTCCCCGGTGCCTCCGCAGCCGACTGGAACGCTCCGGGGACGATGGCGCCCGCGCCGACCTCGGGCGGCAGGTCGGGGTGCGGTGCCTGCGCCTCGCGCGGGGTGCGCGGTGGCCCGGCGGCCTGCTCCGGCGCATCGATCACTCCGAACGAGACATCGTCGATGAGGAGCCACGCGCCCGAGCCGTCCTCTGTGCTCAGCAGCAGGAGGCGTACGGTGGCGCTGGCGGCGGTCGGGGGCGCCTGGATCGCCCCCGTGCCCACCACCTGGTAGCGCGGCGTCGCCGCGCCGTCCGTGTGGGCATCGACGGCGAGCGAATCCTCCGTCGATAAGGCGGAGCCGCCCGAGGTGTGCCACGTCACGCGCACCCACCCGGCGGTCACGTTGCCCTTCGTGCTCAGCAGCGCGCTCGCCTGGTACCAGGTCCCGGGGCGCACGTCGCCCACCGCCTGCTCTGCCCAGGCCAGGCCCGCGCCCGGCGTGTGCAGCACCATGGACGGTCCCGCGCCGGGGATCCACTCCTCCGTCCAGGCGCGCCCCTCCACCACGGTCCAGCCGTTCAGGTTGCTGTCGAAGCTCGTGTTGGTCATGCGCCCGGCGAGCGCGGCCGGGCGCGGGACAGTTGGAGTGCGCTGTGGGGGCGGGGTGCGCTGCGCAACCGGTGTGCTCACGCGGACGGGCGTTGCGGTCGGGGTGCTTCGGGCCGGCGTGGGTGCGGGCGCGGCGGGGGCGTCCGAGCCGGAGTCGTCCTCGGGAGGAGCGGCCGGTGCGGCGGGTGCGGGCGGAAGCGTCTCGGCGATCGCGACATCGTCGATCGAGAGGCGCGCCCCGGCGGCCGTGGCCGCGCCGCTGACCACCACCAGGGCGTACTGCGTGCCCGGCGGCGCCGTCACCGGTGCAGCCGTGATGGTGACATAACCAGTGGTCGGCCCGGCGCGGGTCGCCGCGTTCGAGGCGAGCGCGACACCGGAGTCGTCCACGAGGTCGATGCGCGCGGTGACAGCCGACATCGTCGCCGCGGGGATGCGCACGGCGATCGACAGCGAGTAGCGCCGCCCCGGGACGGCCGGCGTCAGCCAGTACTGCGTGCGGACCGTCACCGTTCCGGATGCGCTCGACTGCAGGTGCCCGGCCGCCGCGCCGCCGTTCACCGGCTGCTCCGCGCCGATGGTGAACGTGCCGCCGTCGGCGGGGGCCCACCCGGCGGCACCGCCCTCGAAGTCGCCGTTCGACGGCGAGGAGGCGGCGCCCGCGGGGGGAGGGCGAAGGGCGCCAGCACCCGCGATCAACACCACGCAGCACAGGAGAGCCGCCCGGCGCATCCCCCACTCCACCTGCCGGCGAGCTTCGCTGACGGCCGGCTGACGCAACCTAGCACAGTGGGGCGGGTCGCGGATCGTTCGTGCGAGCAGTGCGGGTCAGATCATCGGCCAGGGGACGCAGCGATAGTCGGTGTACATCTCCGGGAGCACGGGGTGCTCCAGCAGCGCCTCGCAGCGGCGGAGCAGTGCGGCGACCTCGCGGGCCGCGATCCGCGTGCGCAGGGCCCCCGCCGAGGTGTCGTCGTCCGCCGCGAGGAGCGCGTGCACGCGGGCGATGTCGGCGACCCAGGCTCGCGGAAGCTCCGTGCCGGCGTAGTCCCAGATCACCGTGCGGAGCTTGCGCTGGGCGTGGAAGCAGAGCCCGTTGTCGATTCCCCAGACGTGCCCCCCGACGTCCAGCAGCAGGTGCCCCGCCTTCCGGTCGGCGTTGTTCGCCAGGAGGTCGAAGACGGCGACGCGCACCAGCTGCTCGTCCAGGTCGTCGTGCTCGCGCAGCACGAAGTAGTGCTCGCGCGGGTCGTGCGGGATGAAGAGCTGCATGGAGCCCACTCCGTGCGGTCCGGCGCGCTCCACCGTGGTGGGCACGAGGCCCCAGCCGAGGAGCCGCGAGAGCTCGAACGCCGCGATCTCGCGCTCGTACAGCCCGTCGGGGAAGTCGCGCAGCGGCTGCTCGCCGCGGCGGGGCTTGTATACGCCCGTTCCCTCGCCGAGCTCGGGGTGCGCGAGGCGGGCCATGAACACATAGTTCGACGAGTTGTAGACGAGCTGGATCTCGCGGATCTCGGCCTCTCGCAGGGCATCCTCGGCGCGGGGATCGCCGGGGTCCCAGGCCGGGAGAGCCGCGCCGTGCGGCTCGTCGTCCTGCGTCTCGTCCTGCGCATCATCCAGCGCATCGTCGCGGATGTTGTCCGTCGTCATGCCGTCGATTGTAGGCGTTCGCGATCGGCGTTCGAGGTCGCCGATCGTTACCCCGTGACCACCTCGCGGTCGCGGATGCCGATCCCCAGGCGCATTGCCTCGGCGTGCATCATCATCGTCGCCATCGTCGGGACCGCAGCGTCCAGCGTGCGCCGCGCGGCGGCGATCGCATCGTCGCCCAGCCCGGCCTCGCGCAGCACCGTGGGGTTGGCGCGCAGCGGCCGGGCGAGGAATCGCGCGCCCGAGCGAGCGTAGAAGTACAGCGCGCGTCCGCGACGCCGGAAGTCCGGGTACGCGACGAGGTGCTGCAGCTCCTCCCATGCCGCATCGAGGTAGCGCGGCCACGCAGCGGCGGCGCGGTAGAGGTCGGGCGCCTCCGGGACGCCGAGGGCCGCGGCGATCTCGGGCAGCGGCGGCACCCCCGGTGCGACCAGGCGCACCCCCAGTGCCAGGTGCCGTGCTTCGCGCGCCGCGGGCTCGCGCGGATCGGGACGTCCCTGCCCGCCGACGCTGTCCCGCTCCCACGCCTCCGCGAGCGCGGCGAGCAGCAGCAGGAGCTGCGGCTGCGTGTAGTGGAAGAGGTCGATCACCCCTGTGATCGCCTCGAGGTCCGTGCCGGCGAGACCGCCCTCGCGCAGGGAGGCTGGCGACAGCACCGGCTCGTACACTGTCTCCACGGCATCCAGCGCCATGTCCGCCATGTAGCGAGCGCTGCCGAGGAAGCCCGCCGTCTCTACCGACACCGCCATCTGCGGCCACACGAACGCCAGGTAGCCCTCGGCCTCGGCGAGCCCCGCGAGGGGCTCCGGTGTGAACGGCAGGCGGAGCGCGCTGCGCATCTCCGCGAGCAGCGCCTCGGTCATCGCCGCGTCCCCGCGAGGCGTCCCAGCAGCCGCCGCAGCAGTCCGGGCGCATGTGCGCGATCGCGGATCAGCGTCACCGCCTCCGGGGTGCCGATGAGCACGGGCTGCCGCCAGTCGCGCAGGCCGGGTGGGCCCGGAGGGTCCGCGCCGGACGCGTCGCGCGTGCGGTGCTGCGGCACGCGGTCTGGCGCGGCGAAGCGCTCGAAGCGCGTCCACTGCCCGCGGGAGCGCACCCACACCTCGCGTCCCGCGGCCTGCACGAGGAGCGTCCCGGCGGCCACGTCCCAGATGCGTGGCGCCCAGAACGAGGCCGAGGTGAACACGCCTGCCGCCACCAGCGCCGCCTCGATCGCGATCGAGCCGGTCACGCGGTGCTCCCACTCGCGCGTGCCCCCCGGCGCGCCGCCGGGGGCAGCCGCCAGCGCGCGGCGCACCACGGTCCGCTCGCGCGACACCTCCACACCGTCGAGGTGCAGCAGGCCCCCTGCGCGCGCGTGGTACACGCCCGGACCGAGCAGGTGCGTGGACGCGCACCAGATCGCGGCGGCCACGGGCACGCCACGGTGCAGCACGCCGACGGAGACCGCGAACAGCGGGAAGCCGTTGATGAAGTTCGCCGTGCCGTCGATCGGATCGAGCACCCACACCACGTCCGCGCTCGCCGCCGGTGTGTCGACCTCCTCGCCGATGATCCCGTGCTCCGGGAAGCGCTCGGCGAGGCGCCGCCGGACGAGGTCCTCGACGGCGCGATCGACCTCCGAGACGGGGTCGTTCGTGCTGTCCTTGCCCTTCGCGTCGGGCTTGTACTCCACCGTCACCTGCCGCTGGAGCGCGGCGCGCGCCATCTCCCCGGCCTCCCGCGCGAATTCGACGGCCAGCGCCTCGATCCCCTCGAGGGTGGCGGCGTCGAGGGCCGGCGCTTCCAGCGGCGCGGCGGCGTCGGAGGTCATGCCGGTTGCGCGCCCCAGTCCGTGCCAACGACGAGCAGGCGGCCGCGCTGCGACTGCACCAGGTTCGCGCGCGCGTTGTACGCCTCCGCGACCTGTGCCGGGGCGTGAGCGGTGCTCGGCCGCGCGAAGCGGTACCAGTCCTGGAGCGACTTGAACGCGAACCAGGTGATGACCTCGTTGGAGGAGCCCATGAGGTCCCAGCCGAGACCGATCACGCGGCCGCCCTGCGACTCCAGCCACGGCCACACGAGCTCAGCCGACAGCCGCCGGAACTCCCCCCGCTTCCCCTCCTTCAGCTCCAGCGTGCGTTCCGAGATCACGGAGCCGCGCCCGAAGGTCGGGGGCAGGTCCGTGAGCTGCTGGCCGGCGCTGCGCCGGAACGGACACGGCCGCGACACGTCCGGGTCCAGCTCCATGAGCTTCGCGGCAGAGGAGATGACCAGCGCATCGCGGCCGAGGTACTTCGGCCGGAGCTCCTCCGTCTCCTTGAGCATCGCAGCGTCGGTGTAGCAGGCGCCGGTCTCCGTGCGCGTCGACGCCCAGTGGTCCAGGTCCACGTACACGGTGTTCGTCACCACCACATCGTCCGGACCGCCGAAGCCCCACGTCCCGTAGGCCACCATCTGCGCGCCGAAGTGCAGGAACGCCGGCCACTGGCCCTCGCGGCTCTGTGCCTCGAACGCTGCGCGATACTTCGGGTCGACGCGGGACTCTCGCTGCACCATGATCATGCTCGACACCTCCGGTGGCGTTGTTGTGTCAGCATATCGCCGCGTCTCGTGAGCCGCGCTAGGCTGGAGGTGTCCCCCCGCATGGGCTCGCGCGCCAATGGAATGTAGCGACGGGGATGCTGCGATGGAGATGCGATGAGCCGGCTCCCGGGCCCCGATCCCGGCTGGTCCGAGTCGACCGAGGGCGACCTCGATCCGGATCTCGCCGAGGAAGCGGGGTCGAGCCTGGATGACTGGGACGAGCCGGCGCCGCCATTCCTGTCCACGGGCGCGGGGCGGGCGGTGACGATCGTGCTGCTGCTGATGATCCTCGGCGCGGCGACGGCGGGCGTGTGGCTCGCTCGCTAGCGGCCCGCTAGAGGCCGGGCACGGGTGCGAGGCAGGTCTTGTGCCCGCAGCGGCAGGCCGTCGATCCCATCGAGCAATCGCACCCGGTGCTGCACTCGCCGCTGCCCAGCAGCCCCAGGCGCCTGAGCACGCCCAGCACCGCGCCCAGCGCGACCGCGACCACCGCCAGCCGACGAAGCGCCTTGCCCACGATGTCCCCCCTCGAGTGCCGCCGGCCCCGCCACGTCCTGCGGCTCGCCGCTGGCGTCGCGCCCCGCCGATTGTGTCAGCGAATGGCAGCGCCTGTCATCCCGCTCATCCCGCGCGCCTCGTCGCTGAACTGCTCGCGGTAGAGCGAGGCGTACAGGCCGCCCAGCGCGAGGAGCTCGGCGTGCCTGCCGCGCTCCACGATCCGCCCGTGATCGAACACGAGGATCTGGTCTGCCGCCATCACCGTCGAGAGTCGGTGCGCGATGACGATCGTGGTGCGCCCGCGCGCGAGGACCGCCGTCGCCTCGCGGATCTCGCGCTCCAGACGCGAGTCCAGCGACGACGTCGCCTCGTCGAGGATCAGCACCGGCGGGTCCTTCAGGATCGCGCGCGCGATCGCCACGCGCTGCTTCTCGCCCCCGGAGAGCCGGTACCCCCGCTCGCCGACCGTGGTCTCAAGCCTCTCCGGTAGGCGCTCCACGAGGCTGTCCAGTCCCGCCGCGCTGGCGGCGGCGCGCACCTCCTCGTCGGTGCCGTCCAGCCGGCCGTACCGGATGTTGTCGGCGAGCGACGTGTGGAAGAGGTGCGTCTCCTGCATCACCGTCCCGATGGACGCGCTGATGGAGTCCAGCGTCAGGTCGCGCAGGTCGTGGCCGTCCAGCCGCACGACCCCGCTCTGCGGGTCGTAGTAGCGCTGCATGAGGTACGTGACCGTGGTCTTGCCGGCGCCGGACGGCCCGACGAGGGCGACCATCTCACCCGCCGCGATCGTGAACGAGACATCGTCCAGCGCGGCCGTCGGGCGCAACGCATGCGACTGGTACGAGAACCGCACGTGGTCGAATTCCAGCGCGCCGTGCGGCTGCGCCAGGCGGATCGCGCCCGGACGCTCCTCCACCTCCACGGGCATGTCGAGGTACTCGAAGAGCCGCTCGAACAGCGCGAGCGAGGAGAGCAGCGTGGTGTTGATGCGCGCGATCCCCGCGAACGGACCGAACACGCGCTGCGCCAGCATCGCGAAGGCCACCACGGTGCCCACGCTCTGGTCGCCGCCCAGCACGGCGCGCCCGCCGAACCAGTAGATCAGCCCGGGGAGCACCGCGCCGAAGAGCTGCGTGCCCATGTTGAACCAGCGCCCCGCCATCTGGCGGCGGATCGACAGCGATCGCAGCGCGTCGTTCGAGGCGGCGAAGCGCCCCGCCTCGTGCTCCTGGCGCCCGAAGGTCTTCACGAGCATCGACCCCGAGACCGAGAGCGTCTCCTCCAGGTGGGAGGACATGCGGCCGGACTCCACGTGCCACTCGCGCATCAGCTCGCGCATCAGCGCGCCCACGCGCATCGTCGGGTAGACCCACAGCGGCAGCACGACCAGCGTCGCGAGGGCGAGCCGCCACTCGAGCGTGAACATCAGCACGAAGGCGACGATCAGCGTGAGCGCATTCGACAGGAAGTCCGTGAACGTGCCCGTGAGCGCGCTCTGCACGCCGTTCACGTCCGTGGAGATGCGCGACAGGATCTCGCCCGTGCGCGTGGTGGTGTAGAAGCGGAGCGACAGCCGTTGCAGGTGGTCGTGCAGGTCGGCGCGCAGGCGGTGCATCAGCCCCTGGGCGATCAGCTGGTTCACCCACGACTCGGCGACCCCCAGCAGCGACGATCCCAGCACCATCGCGATGTACAGGAGGATCAGCCGGTTCAGCGCCTCCAGCGTCGAGCGCGAGGACATGCGGTCGACCATCGCCCCGAGCACGCGGACGCTCGCGAGGT
Organism: Dehalococcoidia bacterium; assembly: GCA_041674525.1. Taxonomy (GTDB): domain Bacteria; phylum Chloroflexota; class Dehalococcoidia; order UBA2979; family UBA2979; genus SHYQ01. Next base: position 21,806 of record JBAYVN010000016.1, read on the forward strand.
CCAGCGCGACGCTCACCACCAGCAGCAGGACGAGCAGCGCGAGCCAGCGGGCGTACGGCCGGAACATCCCGGCGACGCGACGTGCGAGGGCACGCGAGCCCCCGCTCGGCTTCGTCTGCTCCAGTCGACGCCACATCATTCCGCCGGCCTCCTGCCCGCACCACGATCATAGGCTCACCAGCCACCGCACGGCCGGTAGGCGGGACGCGGGCGATCGGGGATGATGAGCCGGGACCGGGCGCGCGAGGGAGGACGAACGATGACCCAGCAGGCTCAGCACGCTCAGGACGGGGACAGGGCCGGGCGGCCGGTCGTCGGCTTCATCGGCCTCGGCATCATGGGGCTGCCGATGACGGCGAACCTGCTGAAGGCGGGGTATCGCGTGATCGGGTGGAACCGGTCACCGGCGCGCCTCGACGAGGCGGTGCAGGGCGGCGCGGAGCGCGGAGCGTCGCCGGCGGACGTCGCGGCACGCTCGGACGTCACCATCGTCTGCGTCACGGCCACGGTCGACGTGGAGGCCGTGGTGCTCGGGGTGCCCGGCACCCCTGGTGCGATCGAGGGTGCGCGCCCGGGGACGGTGCTCGTCGACATGTCCTCGATCTCCCCGCAGGTCACGCGCGAGATCGCGGCGCGGCTGCGCGCGCGGGGGGTGGAGATGCTGGACGCGCCGGTCTCCGGGGGCCAGGTGGGCGCGGTGAACGGCACGCTCTCGATCATGGTGGGAGGGGACGCGGCGGCCCTGGAGCGCGTGCGCCCCGTGCTGGAGGCGATGGGACAGCGCATCACGCACTGCGGCCCCTCCGGTGCGGGGCAGACCGTGAAGGTCTGCAACCAGATCGTCGTCTCCGTGAACGCGCTCGCCATGTCCGAGGGCCTGCTCTTCTGCCAGCAGAGTGGCGTCGATCCCCGCACGATGATCGAGGCGATCTCCGGGGGCGCCGCCGGATCGTGGCAGCTCAGCAACCTCGGGCCGCGCATCGTGTCGCGTGACTTCGCACCGGGGTTCAAGGTCTCGCTCCAGCAGAAGGACCTGCGCATCGCGCTGGAGTCGGCGGAGGCGCTCGGCGTGCCGCTGGCGGGCGTGTCGCTCGTGCACCAGCTGTACTCGGTGGTGGAGCAGCGCGAGGGCGGCGACCTGGGCACCCAGGCCCTCGTGCGCGCCCTGGAGCTGCTGGCGGGGGTCGAGGTGGGAGTGCCGCCGGCAGGCTAGGCGGCGGCGCCCCGGCCCGTGTCGCCCGGCGGCAGCCCCGCCATGCCGTTTCCCAGCAAGCACACCAGGATGCGGAGCAGCCCCGGATCGAACTGCCCCGTTGAGCTCGCCATCTCGCGGAGCGCGTCGCGGCGGTCGAGGCGCGGCATCCCGCGCCTCGACACGGTGAGCGCGGAGTACGTGTCGGCGATCGCGATGTAGCGCGCCTCGAGGGGGATCGTGCCCCCGGTGAGCCGCGCCGGGTAGCCCCGGCCGTCCCACCGCTCGTGGTGGTAGAGCACGGCGCGCTGCGCCTCGGGAGACACGACCCCGGCGGCCTGCATCCGTCGCAGCGAACGTTCGGGATGGTGCTCGATCGCCGCGCGCTCCACCGGCGTCAGCGGCCCGTGCCGCATCCGCAGGGCGCGCGGGAGCTCCAGCAGCCCGGCGTCGGCGAAGGCCGCCGCGGTCCCCAGCAGCGCGAGGGCGTCCACCGCCCGCTGTCCGTGCGCCAGGGCGACGGCCACCGTCCCGATCGCGGTCTCCACGGCGTGCACGACGGGCGTGTGCGGGGCATCCATGCGCAGCGAGCGTAAGAGTGCGTCCGGCTCGAAGTGCGCCCGCAGGAAGCCTGCCAGTGCGCGACACGCGGGGACCAGGTGGTCCGCGCGCCCGCGGTTGCCCTGCGCGAGCATGCTCGCCACCTCCAGCAGCAGGGCGCGGTGCACGGCCCAGGCGCGGTCGGCGAGGGGAACGGCCTCCGTCGCCAGGATGTCCGGCAGGTGCAGCCGGAGATACGCGTGGAACGCGGGAGCGTCGCGCGGGGCGATGGTGACCGCCTCGCCCTCGCAGTCCTCCAGCCAGGCGCGATCGATGGCGGTGGGGTCGCCGATCGCGTCGTACAGGACGAACGGCGGGCGGCGGTGCGGTGCGAAGACGCCTGCCGGGACGCCGGTGCAGCGTGGGGCCGCCGGGAGCCCCGCGGGGACCCCAAGGGGCGAACGGGGAGAGCGGGCCGGCCAGTTCGCGCCATCCATGCGTAGATCCTCGACGGGACCGTCGAGTGCCCGCCGCCCGGGCCTGACGGCGGGCTGCGGTTCTGCTGCGCCCCGGCGCACGGTTGGCTGACGTGCTGCGGGTTTGCGGGGCAGGGTGCTCAGACTGTGGATAAAGAAATGCTTAGGGGTTTACTCACGTGCATCTTTCCCGTAGGCTTCTGCGTGCGGGGCCGGTGCGTGGTGGGCGGTAACGCTCGTCGTGAAGACTCTCCCCGGAACGACGAACGTGCGTCCCGCACCGGCCCCCTCCCTGCTCCTCTGATCGGTCTGCTCGGTCGAGACCCGCGCTCCGTTCAGTCGAGGGTGCTCATGCCCTCGCGCCGGGCGTTGACCAGGATCGCCATGTTCCCCGGGGGGTGGCGGTTCTCGTGCATGAGGCCGTGCGCCTCGCCGATCGCGGACAGCGGGAAGGTGCGCGACAGCGCCGGGTCGATCCGGCCCGAGGCGACGAGGGCGTTGAGGGCGGCGCACTGCTCGGTGTTCGCGAAGTGCGATCCCTGCAGGCGCTTCTGGCGCATCCACAGGTAACGCAGGTCGACGTCCGCGTTGTAGCCGGTGGTGCCGGCGCAGATCACCACCATGCCCGCGTTGTCGACCATGAAGACCGACGTCGGGATCGTCGCCTCCCCCGGGTGCTCGAAGACGATGCGCGGGGCTCGACGCTCGCCGAGCACCTCCCAGAACCGCGTGCCGAACGCGCGCGCCCCGCGCATCCACGCCCCGAACGCCTCGGCGTCGTCCACGTCGGGGAGGCGGCCCCAGTGCGTGAACGCCGGGTCCGTGCGATTGATGACGCCCTGCGCACCCAGGCGCAGGCACCACTCGATCCTCGCGTCATCCGAAACCACGGCGATCGGAATGCCCCCGGCGTCCTTCACGATCTGGATCGCCATGCTCCCCAGGCCACCCGAGCCGCCCCAGATCAGCACCGGGTCGCCGGGGCGCACGGTGTGTGGCGGCCAGCCCATGAGCTGCCGGTACGCGGTCGCGCCCACGAGCATGTACGCGCCCGCCTGCTCCCAGGTCAGCCGCTCGGGCTTCGGCAGCACCTGGTAGTCATGCACGCGTGTGAACTGGCCGAAGCCCCCGTAGTTCACCTCGTATCCCCAGAGACCGGCACTCGAGGAGGTGATCGGGTCGGCGCCCAAAGGGATGTCGGCGGCGTCTTCGTCCCAGGTCCCGGCGTGGATCACCACCTCGTCGCCCACGTGCACGCCGCGCGCCTCCGGACCCACGGCCCACACCACGCCGGACGCGTCCGAGCCGCCGATGTGGAAGTCCTCCGGCTCTCCTCGCCGCCGGCGCGCGTCGATCACGTCCACCGGCCGGCCCAGCGCCGCCCAGACGTTGTTGTAGTTGACCCCCGCCGCCATCACCCAGACCAGCACCTGACGCGGACCCAGGGACGGCGTCTCCACCACCTCGACCGCGAAGGCAGTGCGGGGATCGCCGAAGCGCGACTGGCGGATGACTGCCGCGTACATGCGCTCCGGCACGTGGCCGAGCGGCGGCGTCTCGCCGAGGTCGTAGAGGTCCTTGCGAGCGGTCATGGGCGCACACCGGTCATGGGATCGCGGCTCGGTTCTCGCGCTGGCGCGTGCTCGCGCGCTGGCGCGTGCTGGCACCGGCGACAGTATGGCTCGCGCGCCCCCCGGCCGCGAGCGGCGCACGGTTGAGGGCTTACGGGGCGAGCGACTCCAGCACGTCCAGCACCGCGCGGCGCAGGCGCTCCATCTCGTCCGGATCGTCGATGCGCCGGCCGTTCTCGCGGCGGATGTAGAACGCGTCCACGACCTCCGGCCCGATCGTGTCCACCTTGGCGAGGTGGATGTCGATGCCCCGGTCGTGCAGCAGGCGCGTCACGCCGTACAGCAGGCCGCGCCGGTCAGCTGTCGACACCTCGAGGATCGTGTACTCGCGCGACGCGGCGTTGTCGATGTGCACCACCGTTGGGACGTCCGCCAGCGGCGGCGCGGGGTAGCTCGCGCGCACCTCGGCGAGGCGCTCGTCGATGTTGAACTCCCCCGCGAGGGCGGCCGGCACCGCCTGCAGGATGCGCTCCCAGCGGCGCTCGTCGATCCCGACACCGAGCGAGTCCGAGACGTGCCACACCTCGATCGCCACGCCGTCGTCGCGCGTGTGGGCCACGCCGCCGAGGACGTTCGCGTTGTAGCCGGCCAGCGTGCCGGCGATGGTCTGGATCAGCCCGGGGCGGTCCGGCGTGACCACGGTGAGCCGGTCCAGCGCGCCCAGGCGGTCGTGGCGGGCGGCGGTGCCGTGGCTCTGCTCGGCCTCCGCGATCAGCGTCAGGTGGTCGGCGACCACCGCGGCGGGCGTGCTGAGGAGGTAGTCCGGGCCCATGCCCTGCAGGTGCGATCGCACGAGCGGCGCGGGGAAGCGGTCGCGGAGCGCCTCGACCACACTCTCGATCGTGGGCGCCTGCGCATCCGGGGCTTCCGAGGCGAGGACGGACAGCAGCCGCAGGTAGAACGCGCGCATCAGCTGCGCCTTCCACTGGCTCCAGACGTTCGGGCCGCTGGCGCGGGCGTCCGCCACGGAGAGCAGGTAGAGCAGGCGCAGCGTCCGCGCGTCGCCGATGCGGTGCGCCGTCTCCTCGATCACCGCCGGGTCCGCGATGTCGCGGCGGGTGGCGACGTTCGGGAGCAGCAGGTGCATGCGCACGGTGGCGATCAGCCGCAGCGCGAGGTCCGCGGGCAGTCCGGCGCGCGCGGCGAAGCGCTCCGTGATCAGCGCCCCCACGTCCGAGTGGTCCCCGCCGTGCCCCTTGCCGATGTCGTGCAGGAACGCCGCGAGCAGCACCTCGTCCGGGTCGCCGAACTCCTGCGCGACGCGCGGCGTGCCCGAGTCGAACTCGTCGATCTCCATGACGCGGCGGGCCTCCGTCACGGCGCGCATCACGTGGACGTCCACCGGGTGGATGTGGAAGGGCGCGATGTGCGGCCGCGCGCGGAGCACCTGCCACTCGGGCAGCAGGCGGCCGAGCGCGGGCGTCGGCGGGAGCGGGTCCAGCGGACCACCGGGCACCGCCAACCGCAGCGCCGCGCGCAGCGACTCCAGGTCATTGGCGCCGCCGGCCGGCGTGGGGACGGGGGGCGGAGGGGTCGCGGCGCTGCGCCGCCACGGCCACCAGAAGCGGGGCGTGGGGGTGGCCAGGCGCTGCTCGATCGCCGCATCCACCGTGCGCATCGAGGCATACAGCCGCCGCCCCCACTCCAGCGAGTCGACGCCGAGCCAGTGCGCCACCTGGTTGGCCTGGTCGGGGCGGTAGACGTCCGTCGGGCGATCCGCCAGCGCGTGCACGGCATTCCGCGTGCGGAGCAGGTGCTCCTCCGCGGCCGCCAGGTCCGGCGGGAGCGCAGGCACCTCCGTGTCGGTGGCGATGGCCTCGGCGGCGTCCAGCCAGTGCATCGCGTGCACGTCACGCAGCCCACCGCGGCTGTTCTTCAGGTCCGCGGCGAGGAGCTGCCACGGCTCGCGGTCGCGCAGCAACATGCGGCGCTCGGCGATCTCGGCGCGCATACGGGCCCGGTGGCTGCGCACCATGCCCTTGCGGTCGCGGATCAGGCGGTCGAACAGCGCGCGATTGCCGACGACGAAGCGGGAGTCCAGGAGCGCGGTCAACGTCTCCAGGTTGGCGTCGGCGGCGATCATCGCCTGCCCCACCGTGCGCACGGAGTGGCCGACCTTGAGGTTCGCGTCCCACAGCGGGTAGAGCGCACGCAGCGCGCCCTCGTCCACGCCGTCCACGAGCAGCATCACGTCCACGTCCGAGTGCCGGGACTGCGCGCGGCGCCCGTACCCCCCGACCGCGACGACCGCGAAGGCCGCCGAATCGCCCACCAGCTCGCGCAGCGCCGCGTCCAGGAGGTCGGACAGCCGGTGGCAGGCCTCCATCCCGGCATGCGCGGAGGCGCGCCCGGACCGATCCGAGCGCGCCTCCAGGAATCTCGCCAGCGCGGGGGTTGCGGTCGTGGACATGATGGCAGTGTCCTCATGCCGTGTTTCGCCAATATGTCGTGGCTCCACGCTCCGAGGCCCCCCCCCGCCGGGCTACAGCGCGTCGTGCCCGCGTTCGCCGGTGCGGATGCGGATCACGTCCTCCACCGGGATGACGGCGATCTTCCCGTCGCCGATCGACCCCGTGCGGGCGGTCTGCTCGATCGTCGAGATCACCGAGGGGGCCAGGGTGTCGTCCACGAGGATCTCGATCCGCACCTTCGGCACCATGTCCACCTCGTACTCGGCGCCGCGGTAGGTCTCCGTGTGCCCGGCCTGGCGGCCGAAGCCCTGGATGTTCCCGGCGGAGAGGCCGGTGACCCCGGTCGCCTTCACGGCGTCGCGCACCTCGTCCAGCTTGAACGGAGCGATGTAAGCGATGATCAGCTTCATGCCGAATGATCTCCTTATTCAGCGAGCAGGTACGACTGCTCTTCGTGGAGCGACACGTCCAGTCCGGCGCGCTCCTCGGTGGGGGTGACGCGCAGACCCATGATGGCGTCCAGCACCTTCGCCAGCGCGAAGCTGACGCCGAATGAGTAGCCGAACGCGATCACTACGGAGATCGCCTGCCGCCCGAGCTGCTCCATGCCGCCGGTGGCCAGCTCGTTGACCGCGTTGTCCGCGAGGATCCCCAGGAGCAGCGCTCCCAGAATACCGCCCACCAGGTGCACCGCGATGACGTCCAGCGAGTCGTCGAACTTGAACATCGTCTTCAGGCGGAGTGCCTCGAAGCAGATGATGCCGGCCGCCAGGCCGATGATCATCGATCCCAGCAGGTTCACGAACCCGGCTGCGGGCGTGATGGCCACCAGCCCCGCCACCGCGCCGGACGCGAAGCCGAGGGTGGTTGGCTTGCCGCCGTGGAACGCCTCCGCTGCGATCCACGCGGTGGCCGCCACGGCCGCCGCGACGTGGGTGGTCATGAACGCGTTCGCCGCCAGGCCGTTGGCCGCGAGCGCCGATCCGGCGTTGAACCCGAACCAGCCGAACCACAGGATGCCGGCGCCCAGGATCGTCAGCGGCAGGGAGTGCGGCCGGATGATCTGCTGCCCCCAGCCCGTGCGCGGACCGAGCACCAGCACCAGCGCGAGCGCCGCGGCGCCGGCGTTGATGTGCACCACGAGCCCGCCGGCGAAGTCAACCGCCTTCACACTCGTGGCAATGAAGCCGCCGCCCCACACCCAGTGAGCCATCGGGGCGTAGACGACGATCGACCAGATCGCGATGAAGGCGACCCACGCGGAGAACTTCATGCGTTCGGCGACCGCACCGGCGATCAGTGCCGGGGTGATGATCGCGAACATCAGCTGGAACATCAGGAAGACGGAGTCGGGGATTGAGTAGTTGAAGACCTCGTTCCCCAGTCCGACCCCCCGCAGGCCGAGCAGGCGAAGGTTCCCGATGATCCCTCCGGCCTCGTTGCCGGAGAACGCCAGCGAGGCGGCGACGACGACCCACAGGATCGTGACGACGCCCATGGCGACGAAGTTCATCATCAGCATGGCGAGCATGTTCTTCGCGCGGACCATGCCGCCGTAGAACAGCGCCAGCCCCGGCGTCATGAACAAGACCAGCGCGGTGCTGGTCAGCATCCACGCGGTATCGGCTCCATTCAACTCAACCAAGTTTCGCTCCCATTCAACAGCGCGTGCGGCCGGTCGGGCCACCCGTGCGAACGCCGTGTGCTTTCGGCTGCGTCGCAAGGATGTCGTGCGTGTATGTCCCCTGAATGTCGTGTTTGTTTCCGGGGCATTTCGTCTCCCCGGCCCCGGTCCCGGCGCGCCCCTGGCCCGGCCACGGAGGCCAATTCGCCCCCTCGGGGCCGGAGCGGCTACAATCCGGGCACCTCCCCAGGTAGCCCGGTTCCGATGCCGGACGGAGCTTTCCGCCATCGCCGCTCGACGTGCTGCCGCGCTGGACCCGGCCGCCTCATACCCGCGGGCGGGCGGCGCGCGCCCGTTCCTGAAGTGGGCCGGTGGCAAGTCCCAGCTCGTCCCGGAGCTGGTCGCGCGCTCACCGAGGCGCATCGACACCTACTTCGAGCCCTTCCTGGGCGGCGGGGCGATGTTCTTCGCGCTCGCCGCCGACCGGGACCTCGCCCCTCGCCGCGCCGTCCTGAACGACGCCAACCGCACGCTGATGACGGTCTACGAGGTGGTGCGGGACGACCTCTCCCGCCTGCTCGCGCGGCTGCAGGCGCTGGCCGCGCCCTACCTCGCCGCCGGGCCCGAGGAGCGGGCGGCGATCTACTACGCGGAGCGGGAGCGCACGCCGGACGGCCGCGTGGACACGGCGGCGCGCTTCATCTTCCTGAACAAGACGTGCTTCAACGGCCTGTACCGTGTGAATCGGCGGGGTGAGTTCAACGTCCCGCACGGCCGATACGTGACCCCTCGCGTCGTGGACGAGCCCGCCCTGCGCGCCGCCTCTGCCGCGCTCCGCGGGGTCACCCTGCTGTGCGGCGACTTCGAGGAGGCCGCCGCCGAGGCGCGCGCGGGGGATTTCGTCTACTTCGACCCCCCGTTCGAGCCGCTGTCCAAGACCTCGTCGTTCACCGGGTACACGTCGCAGGCGTTCGACCGCCGGGAGCAGCTGCGGCTGAAGTGGCTCCTCGATAGCCTCACGGACCGGGGGGTCGCCGCGATGGTATCGAACTCATACGCACCGGGCGCCGAGTGGCTCCTGGGCGTCTACGAGGGCGACGGACGCAAGTACGCGATCGAATTCACACCTGCCCGGCGCGCCATCAACTCGCGGGGCGACCGGCGCGGGGCCATCGATGAGCTCGTGATCACGAACTACTCACCGGAGCTGTCGAGGCGGCGCCTGGAATCAGCCGCCCCACCGGCCGCGGAGGACGGCGCCCCGCCTCAGGGCGCCGGCAGGACGAAGTAGAGCCGGAGCCAGTCCTCCAGGTCGTCGACCTCGACGGCTTTCCCGCTCGCGTACATGTACGCGACGATGTGCGGGCTGAACCCCCGCCCGGTGAAGCAGACGAGTCCCGGGATAGGCCATGCGCCGATGTCCTCGAACGTGCTGGGGATCTTCTCCTCGGCGGTGCCCTGGCTGACCTGGAGCTTGCACTCGATCCCGAGCGACTTGCGGGTCGTCGGGTCCGTCACCACCAGGTCGATGTGCCTCACCGGACCGTAGACGCGCCGCCCCACCTTCACCTGTCGCCGGACCGTGAGCCCCAGCCCCTCCGCGATGTCGGCGCAGGCCTTCTCCAGGTGCGGGCCCTTCAGGATCTGCGACTTGTCGATCCGTGACCTGTCGATGGTCAACGCCGGGTCCTACTCGGCAGCCATCGGCGGGACGCCCACGGACGCTGCCGCCGCCATGAGCTGCGCCCACGTCGCGTCGTCCAGAGGGACGCCGTGCTCGAGGCGCTGCGCCATCGTTCGGCGCTCGGGCTCGCCGGCGGTCATCACCTCCGCGAAGCCGGGGGCGTAGGGGGGCTCCTTCACCCAGCCCAGGAGCGCGGTCATCATCGAGACGAAGGTATCCGCGCCGGTGAAGCGCTCCGGGTCCAGCGCCATCATGAAGACGCCGTTCGATCCGCGCTGGCCCTCGATCGAGGTGCCGGCGCCGGAGAGGATGCCGGAGAGCGCCTCCATCGCCACGTTGAGGCCGAAGCCCTTGTGGCCGCCGGCCTCGCCGCCCACGGGGAGCAGCGCCCCCTCCTTCGGGTTCGCGCCCGTGCCGTAGAAGTCGCGCGGCTCGGTGGTGGGGCGGCCGTCGCCGTCGATGATGAGCTGCGACGCGACCTGCACGCCCTTGTTCACGGCGACCTTCATCTTCCCCTCGGCCACGACCGAGGTCGCCATGTCGAGGACGAACGGCTCCTCCGGCGTGGGGCCGGGCATCGCGATCATGATCGGGCTGGTGCCGGTGCGGCGGTGCGCGCCACCGAAGGCCGCGGTGAGCCGGGTGCCCGGCGAGTTCACCCCGCCGAACGCGATCATCCCCGCCTGCGCGATCTGCTCGCCGTACGCTCCCACGCGGCCGATGTGTCCGCTGTTGAACGCGGAGACGAAGCCCACGCCGGTCTCGCGCGCCTTCGCGATCGCCAGGTTGGTGGCGTGGTGGGCCGCGATCTGGCCGTAGTTCCATCCGCCGTCCAGCAGCGCCGTGGAGGGCGACTCGCGGACGACGGTGGCGGCGGCGCCGGGCCTGAGCGTCCCGTCGAGCGCGTACGCCACGTATGCCGGGGCGCGGATCACGCCGTGTGAGTCGTGCCCCCGCAGGTTCGCCCCCACCAGGTGCTCGGCGACCCGCCGCGCCTCGTGATCGGGCGAGCCCGTGGCGGCGAAGACGCGCGCGATGTACTCGGTCAGCGCCGTCGCCGCCACGGTGGGCATCCGCGTCCTCCTAGGCCAGCGTGGACTGCACGCCGGTGTTGGCGCGCGCGCCGCTGAGCTCCGCGGTCAGCGTGCGGCGGATCGGCGCGAGGTCTGATCCCAGGTTCACCATCTGGAACCCGGCGCGCAGCCACTTCTCGGTGAACTCCTGGCTGCCGGTGTGCATGCCCGGCGCCACGCCCGCGCGCTTGCAGGCCTCCAGGATGGAGAGACACGCCGCCTCGTGCTTCGGGTCGCGGTTGTCGCCCGTCGGCGGCAGGTCCAGCGCGTACGCGAGGTCGGAGGGCCCGATGTACACGCAGTCCACGCCCGGCGTCGACGCAATCTCGTCGATGTTGGCGATGCCTTCCTTCGTCTCGATCATGACGATGACGGCGAGCTCGTCGTTCGCCTGCGCCTGGTAGCCGTCACCGCCATACATCGAGGCCCGCGCCGGGCCAGAGGAGCGCCCGCCTCGCGGGGGGTACTTCGCCGCCCACACCGCGCGCTCGGCCTCCTCGCGGTTGTTCACCAGCGGCACCACCACGCCGTACGCGCCGGCGTCCAGAGCCTTCATGATCGTCGCCGGATCGTTCCAGGGGACGCGCACGAAGGGGATGGTGTTCGTGGTGGAGATCGCCCGCATCATCTCCACGGACGCGGCGTAGTCGATCAGGCCGTGCTGCATGTCAATGCACAGCCAGTCGAAGCCGAGGTGCGCGATCGCCTCGGCGGTGTGCCCGCTGGGGATCGAGAGCCACAGGCCCACGGTCTGCTTGCCTTCGCGCCAGGCGCGGAGCGCGGTGTTCGGTCGCATGGTTAAACCCTCCCCGGGTGGTGTCTGCGTAGCTGCCGCGCTGTGGGTGCGCGGGGGTGGCGGGGTGCGTCCTGCCGGCTGCCGCCCCGGGCCGGTCAGCGGAGCGTTGTGCGGGGCTGCACCTCCTGTCGGTTGGGGATCGTGGCGAACTCGTCCGGCCAGCGCCCCTGCATGAATGCGACCACGGTCTTGCCGATGCGGTTCTTGATCAGCACGTTCGAGCGCTCGGAGTAGGACGCCGAGTGCGGCGTGAGGGTGACGTTGGGGAGCGCGAGCAGCGGCGAGTCCGCCGCGACCGGCTCCACCTCGAGCACGTCCAGCCCGGCACCGGCGATCTGGTGGCCGCGGAGCGCCTCCACCAGCGCGGCCTCCTCCACGATCGGCCCGCGCGCAGTGTTGACGAGGATGGACGTGGGCTTCATCAGCGCGAACTGCTCGCGGCCGAACATGTGGTGCGTCTCGGGCGTGAGCGGGGCGTGGATCGAGACGTGGTTCGCGTTGCGCAGAAGATCCTCCAGCGTGCGCATCCGCCGCACGCCCGCCGCCGCGAACACGCCGTCGTCCAGGTAGGGGTCGTACGCGATCACGTCCATCCCGAGCGCCTTCGCGCGCACCGCGAACTGCTTGCCGATGTTGCCCAGCGCGACGATGCCCATCGTCTCGCCGAAGATCGGCGCCGACACCGCGAACGGCTCACCGCGGTAGCGCCCCTCGCGCATCGAGCGGTCGTGCGCGAGGAGCTTCCGCGCGACGGCCAGCAGGAGCATCGTCGCGTGGTTCGCGACCTCCGGCTGGCAGAAGTCGGGGTAGTGCGCCACGACGACGCCGTGCGCGGTAGCGGCGGGGATGTCCAGCGTATCCACACCGACCCCGTAGCGGATGATCAACTGCAGGTTGGGCAGCTGGTCCAGCAGCTCGCCGGTGATCGGAGCGCTGCTCACCAGGACGCACTGCGCGTCCTTGAGGATCGCGGCCCGCTCCTGCTGGTTCGCCGCACGCTGGATGATCAGGCGCCCCCCGGCAGGCTCGATGATCGACCGTTCGATCGCGAATGCTGCGGGGTCAAGGGATTCAGTCTGGATAGCAGTGAACGGTGCGTCGGCCATGCGCGGGAGCATACACCGGGGGCCACCCCCTCGCATCCGCCGTGGCCGCGTCGCGGTACCATGGCCCCGTCCGGCGCGGCGAGGCGCGACGATGGCGCACGAGGGATCGAGCATGAACGACAGGCTGCGACAACGGCTGCAGGAGCACCTGGCGCCTGGCCACGAGTGCACGCCGTACGTCGGCGGCTGCCATATGCCGCATTACTGGTACAACCACTCCGCGCCGCGCTATCTCGTCGCGTGGCCGGAGCCGTCCGCGGCGCGCGCGCGGGCGGACGAGGTGCGCGAGGAGCGCGACTGGGGCGGCGACGAGCCGACTCCCTGACCGCATCGCGCAAGGAGGCCAGCATGGCGAACTACGACGTGATGGACTCGCCGGTAGGACCGCTGTTCATCGGGGTCACGGCCGGGAGCCTCGCGCGCATCGACTTCATGCGCAGCGAGGACGACGCCGCTGCGCACGTCGAGCGGTTCGAGGCGGAGACCGGCGGGGGCGCGGCACCCGGCGGCAGCGCCTGCGCCGAGGTGGTGCGCCAGCTGCGCGCGTACTTCGCGGGCGAGCGATTCGCTTTCGACCTCCCGCTCGCGCCGCGCGGGACGGAGTGGCAGCGGGGCGTGTGGCTCGCGCTCCGCGCGGTCCCGTGGGGCGAGGCAGTGAGCTACGGGACCATCGCCGCGCGCCTCGGCCGCCCGACGGCATCGCGGGCCGTGGGTGCGGCCAACGGCCGCAACCCGATCCCAATCGTCGTGCCCTGCCACCGCGTGATCGGCGCGGATCGCAGCCTCACCGGATACGCGGGCGGGCTGCACCGCAAGCAATGGCTGCTGGCGCACGAGGGGATCCGGCTCCCCCTCGACGGGCGTGACGCTGAGGCCTCCCCGGCCGGTGGGACTCCACCCACCGAACGAGAGTCTAGAGCCGCGCCACTAGACGAACCCGGCGCTCCTCGTACTCATCGGGCGTAATGAGGCCACGGTCGAGCAGTTCCTTCAGTCGGGTGAGGTCGTCGGCAACCGCGACATTACTTGACTGCGATCTGACGACCGGGCGGGTGTCTCCTGGAGCGTAGGCGACATAGGTACTGACTACCTTGTCCCAGAGACACTGCTTGTCTTTGTCCCAGAGGCACCACATCGCGCCAACGGGGCTCAAGATCCAGCCGATCCCCGCGGTGACAATTGCGATCAGGAAAATCGCGATACCCTTGACAAAGAACTCACGTAGCCAGACATACCCAGCACCGGCCACAGTGCCATCGGCCCGAATGACGTAGGTACCAACGAGCGCCTTTCCCGGGGATTGACCCCGCGGGGCGACGATTGCGAGCCAGACAAGCCAGCCTACGTAGAAGCTCACCCCTGCGATCAGTCCGTCGAGTATGTTTCCCGCGAGGCGGCGGGCAGGGGTTGCTGTGACGAACCGTCCGTCCGGGTTTCTCATGTCGATGAAGGAGTCCGGATATCGCTTTCCACTGGTAGCGAGCGCCAGCACCAGAACCACCGTGCCGGGGATGAAGAGCACGACGATTAGAATGAGCAATTCGGTTGGACCGAGTGTTCCATACATCAGTTCGATCCTCCGGCGTGCAGTCGTGGCGGGACAGTGGCCGCAGTCAAGTCCCCCAATCGCACGGCGCGGCGAGAATGTAGCACAAACCACCTGTCGTGAATTCGCAGCTTTCGTCCCCACTTTCGCCATGGGACGATTGGTGCATGGACACTGCCATGACCACCATCCTGCGCCGGGTCGACCGCTGGTTCCGGATCGCGGGGGTCGCGACGCTGCTCGCGCTCGCCGTCACCATCGCCATGCTGCTCGGTGGCGTGGAGTCGTGGCGCGTGCCGTTCGTGGCGGCGCACCTCGCCGCGCTCGCGGCATTGCTGCCGCTCGGCATCGCGCTCGTCGTGCTCGGCTACCGCGAGGCGGGCGGGCCCGGCGCGATGCTCGCGAGGCACTGGCGGATCGTCCTCGTGCTCGCCGTCATCGCCGCGTCGGTGACGGTGACCGGCATGGAGTTCACCGCGAACCGCGACATCCGCCGCGTGTCGAACATCGTCACCGTGAGCCTCGTGGTGCTGCTCGTGGTGCAGTACCTGCGCTGGTACGGGCGCCGCTCCGGGCGTTACGAGGCCCACTCCGCCGCGTAGCGGCGGACCGCCTCGGGCGCACGCGGCGAGGTCAGTGCCTGCAGCGCCAGCGGCGGGTAGGGGTAGAGGTCGCTCGCGCGCATCCGCTGGCCGATCGCCACGACCACCTCGAGGTGCTCGCGCGCGAGGTCGCCCGGCGAGTGCAGTCCCAGCGAGCGCGTGACCACCATCAGGTCCTCTTGCACGGCGCGCGCGTAGTTCGCCACCCTCGATCGCTTCTCGGTGGGTACCAGCCCGCGTTGCCGCCAGGCGTTCTGCGTCGTCACGCCCGTGGGGCACGAGTTGGTGTGGCAGCGGAGCGCCTGGATGCAGCCGATCGAGAACAGGAAGCCTCGCCCGATGTTCACCAGATCCGCCCCCAGCGCCAGCGTGTGCGCCACGTCCGCGCCCGTGACGAGGCGTCCCGCGCCGATGATCGTGATGCGATCACGCACGCCCCACCGCCGGTACGCGTCGTCCACGACCACCAGCGCGTCCTGCAGCGGCAGGCCCATGTGGTCCGTGAGCGACATCGGCGCCGCGCCGGTCCCGCCCTCCGCGCCGTCCACGGAGACGTAGTCCGGGCCGCGCCCCTCCTCGGCCAGCGCGCGCGCGAGGGCGTCCGGAAAGGCGGGATCGCCCAGCACGATCTTCACGCCCACGGGCACCGGCACCTCCGCCTTGACCCGCTCCACGAAGTCCACGAGCTCCGGGACCGAGGCGAATTCCGCGAAGCGGTTGGGTGAGAGCGACGGCTCGCCCTGTGGGATGCCGCGGATCGCGGCGATCTCCGCCGTCACCTTCGCGCCGGGGAGGATGCCGCCCTTGCCGGGCTTCGCGCCCTGCCCGACCTTGATCTCGACGGCCCGGATCTGGGGGTGCTGCCCGATCTCGCGCAGGCGCGCCCAGTCCAGGTCCCCGGCGGGCGTCCGGACGCCGTACTTCGCCGGGCCGATCTGGAAGATGACGTCCCCGCCGCCCGCGAGGTGGTACGGCGACAGGCCGCCCTCGCCGGTATTGATGTAGATCCCCGCCTCGGCCGCGCCGAGGGCGAGCGCCCGCACCGCGGCCTCCGAGAGCGCCCCGAACGACATCGGCGCGATGCCGACCCGGTGGCGCGTGGCGAACGGGCGCGGGCGGTGCGGGCCGATCACGTGCGGCCGGGCGTCCTCGGGCGCCTCCGCGTGCAGCACCGGGAACGGCGAGGGGAGGAAGTGGTACTGCCCCGGCGCCGCCAGGTCGTGTTGCGTGCCGAAGCCGACCGCGCTGTCCTTGCCCTTCGCGGCGATGTAGACCCACGAGCGGCGCGCCCGGTCGTACGGCCGCTCCTCGAGGTCGTTCGTGACGATGTACTGGCGGAGCTCTGGACCGATCTCCTCGATCAGGTAGCGCAGGCGGCCGAGGATCGGGTAGACGCGCAGGATCGCGTGCGTCGTCTGGACCATGTCCCACACGGCGACGGCGCCGAGTGCGGACACGAGGCCCAGCCCGACGATGACCCACACCGGCAGCGTCGAGATCGCGGACATCGCACGCGCCAGCCCTTCCCGGACACCTGCCCGTGCTCAGACCATCGGCATGCGCGGCGGGCGGGAGCAGGTCCGCGGCCAGGCCCGGCGGCGGGCCGGGACCGGTTCAGCGAGGTTTCAGCCAGGCGTCGATCACCGGGAGCAGCTCGTCGAGGGTGTCGATCGTCGCGTCCGGGCGCACGTCGTAGGCCGGGACGCCGGCGTTCACGCGATGCACGGCGCGCATCCCCGCGCGCTGCGCGCCGAACACGTCGTCGAACAGCCTGTCGCCCACGAACACCGCGCGGGATGCCTCGGCCACGCCGAGGGCGTCCAGTGCGTGGCGGAACGCCTCAGGGTGCGGCTTCATGTACGCCATCTCGCTGGTGTACACGCGCGCGTCGATCAGTCCGCGCAGGCCGTCCCGCTCCAGGAAGCGCTCGTGGTACGCGGGCGGCCAGTGCGTGTTGGAGAGCAGGCCGATGCGCAGCCCGCGCTCGCGCAGCGCGGACAGCGTCGGCGCCGCCTGCGCGTCGTGCACGATGTGCGGCGTCCACGCATCCAGGTAGTGCGTGCCCGCCTCCTCCAGCACCGCCGTGGTGACGTCGGCGCCCAGTTCACGCGTGGCCTCGGCCAGCAGATCCGGGAGCGACGAGGCGCGCGCGCTGGTGGCCGTGCGCTCCCACATCCGCCGCTCGACGTCTGCGAGGCGCGCGAGGATCTCGTGCTCCGCCACCGGGATGTGCCCGGCGAGGTGGTGCGCCGCGAGCCGCCACATGTCGGCGAGCTCGATCGCGGCGTAGTCCGCCAGCGTGCCGCCCCAGTCGAAGATCACCGCCTCCAGCGGCTCGCCCGTCACGTGGCGCCGCTCGCGGCGATCACCGCGTCCACCGGGACCCCCTCGTCCGCGAGCCGCGCGACGATCACGCGGTGGACGCCCATGGCGGCGACGCGCTCGCCGAGCGCCCGCGCGCCAGCGGGGTCGTGGTCCGCCTTGTTCACGACGACGGCGAACGCGCGGCCCCCGGCGTACTGCCGTCCGCCGCGCGGACTGGTGAGCACGCGCGCGATGAGATCGGCGTCGCATGCGGGACGGTCGCAGATCGCGCGGACGCGCTCCGG